>DATNIT010000174.1:0-11138 GCA_035604335.1 Allostellaceae bacterium
CGTGCGAGGTGGTTCACGATGCTCAACAGCATGCAGGGCCAGCCCGGCCCTAGCGAATGTATGTTCGGGTGCGGGTGGTCTGGCCAGTGTGTGGGAAGTAATCCACAAGTTTTTGGGGCCATGAGTCAATTAGACCAGGAGATTCATGCCTGGAGAGGGTCCTCATCGCTGAAGGCGCCATAGCCCGCGAGGATCACGAAGGTTAAGAGCATGAAGACCGAGTTCAGCTCCAGCATGCGCGGGAGCGATGCGCCTCCTCGGCGCTCACGAACTGCAGCATCACCCCATCCACCCGAGCACCCTCCCCAGAATCGCATCCACGAGCCCGTGCAGGCCCGAGGCATAGAAGCTCAGGCGATTGCCGGACCCGGTGTTGGTGGTGAGGGCCACCGTCACGCCGGAGTCGCGGTGATGCACCATCACCGTCACATAGCCGGGCATGCTGCCCTGGTGGCCGAACACGTCGTGGCCGGCATAGCGCATCAGCCAGACCCCGGCGCCGCTCTCGCGGAGCCGCGTTCCCGGCGTCGCCATCGTGCCGGGCCTGCGGTTCTCGACCATGTCCGCGGTGATGTCGGGCGGGAGCAGCTTGCCCGTGACCAGCGCGCCCAGAAAGCGGGCGAGATCGGCCGCGGTGCCGACCATGTCGCCCGCGGCGTAGGCGCCGGTCATCGGAAACACCGAGCTCGAATCCTGTAGGTCGTCGGAGTAGGGGAGCGTCTCGCCCACCCGCCACATCTCGCCGCCCTCGGCGACCGGCCGGCTCTCGAGCTCCGGCGGCGGGGCGGGGCGATGATAGTAGCCGCGGACCAGGCTCTCCCGCGGAAACGCCTCGCCCGCCGCCGCGTAACAGTCGCGCAGATCGAGCGGCGCCAGCACGCGCCGGCGGATCTCGGCCGCGAGCGGGTGGCCCGTGAGCCGCTCGATCAGCATCCCCGCCAGCACATAGCCGGTGTTGTTGTAGGCGCAGGCGGCATCGGGCTCGCCGGGCGGGCCGGCCGTGTAGGCAAGCGCCACGATCTCCGTCGGCGTCCAGATCCGGCCGGGCTCCATCGGCATGATGAATTCGAACTCGGGGAGGCCCGCCGTGTGCGCGACCAGCTGGCGCACGCGGATGCGCTCCGCGAACGGCAGGTCCGGAAACCACGCGGCGACGGGCGCCTCGAGCGGCACGCCCGCCTCCCGGACCACGCTCATCAACGCCGCCGCAACGAAGGTCTTCGTGCAACTGCCGATCTTGAAGAGCCGGTCGGGTGTCACCGGCACGGAGCCCACGCAATCGGCGAGCCCCGCCGCCAGCAGCATCGGCGCCTCGCTCGCGCCGGTAACGGCGAGGCTCGCGCCCACGATGCCGCGGGCGATGAAGCCATCGAGCAAGGCCTGCAGATCCTCGCGGAGGGCGGCGTCGCCGGTCTTGCTCATGGCACAGGGCCCCCCAACAGCAGGTCGCGGTGCACGCTCTAGCTGGAAGCTCCGGGCCGTTCCCGAGTTCGCACACGCTCTGATTCCTGCGTCGACTTCGCGCCATAAATCCGTTCGTAAATTCCTTCGATCGAGCTTTTGCGCACGGTGGCACGAATGAGCGCGGCATCGGCTTCCGAGATCATCGGCACTCCGCGCGTCTTCTTGAACAATCTGGGGCGCTTCGCGGCAAGCAGCAGCAACCTCATCATCGAACTGCTCGGAATCACTTCACCAGCCTCGTACTTCTCGAACGCCTTGGGGCCGCCACCGAATACGCGTCCCGCGTCGGCTTGAGATAGTCCACAGGTCTCGCGTATGGCTCTGATTACGAGCGGAGTGAGGGGAGTTGCCTTCTTTGCCTTGGCCCGCGCCTCGCGCCGGGCCGCCGCGCGAACGACATTGTCCTCGTCCGTCAGCTGACCTTCGGTGTCATTCGGGTCGTCGAGCGACGCCCACCAGCCAGGCTGACCATAGGTGAAGCGATGACCATCGACATCGATGGTGATCATCTTGACGCCCCGTCGCATCCTCCTGCCGCTTTCGGCGCTCCGAATCTCGTTTGGATAGTTGCGCGGGTTTTTCTTCATGGCTCGTTCCCTTTGAAGCTGATCAGCAGCAGCTCGCCTCGTGCATCGAGCGTGACCTTCACGTAGAGCTCGCGGCCACCGACAACCGGTTTGTAGACATCCTGCCAGTCGGCGCGATCGACGTTCGACCGCATCGATTTCTCGAAATCGCTCGCCGTGAGGCCGGAGATCACATCCACGACCGCCTGCTCGTCCATTCCGAGCTCCTCGGCGCCCTCTGCGGCACTCATCGTCCGGTTCAGGCGAGCCGGATCAGCGAAGGCCGCCTTGATCGTCTTCAGCGAATGGCGCGCTTTGCGCTTCCTCGACATACCCCCATATTGGGGGTGTCTAGCCTGAGGTCAAGCGCAGATCATGCAATGCCGTGTCGCGCTTGATTTTACCGCAAAAAGCGTGCATGCTGCCAGACGCGCTATATGCCCATAAGAGGGGTGCATCCGTGAGGCGCCGTACGCGCAAACATTAAAATTACGAAACGAACCAAATTTGGCGTAAAGCATTGATGAAATGGGCGTTTTGGCTTCGCGGTAAAAAGCCCGATCGCTGCGGCAAATACCCGGATCGATTTGACAGCGGGCTCCGCTCGCTCTCACTATCTCCACCATAATCTCAAGGGGGTGGTGCCATGCGGAAGCTCTGGATCGCGGCTGGTGCGGCGGTCGCCTTGGCGGCCGGCGGCGCGCGGGCGGATACGTTGTCGGTGTGCTCCGAGGCGAGCCCGGACGCGCTCAACTCGGCGCTGACGGATTCGAACACCAGCTTCGACGTCAGCGAGCAGATCGCCGACCGTCTGGTGGAAATGGAGATCGGCGGATCGAAGGTAATCCCCGGCCTCGCGGAGTCCTGGACGATCTCGCCCGATGGCCTCCACTACACGTTCAAGCTGCGCCACGGCGTCAAGTTCCAGTCCAGCGCCAAGTTCAAGCCGACGCGCGACATGAACGCCGACGACGTCGTCTTCAGCTTCACCCGCATGTACGACAAGGCGAACAGCTACCACGCGCTGAGCGGCGGGCGCTATCCCATGTACGACGACTTCGTCGGACCCGCGCTCAAGTCCGTGAGCAAGGCCAGCGACGACACCGTCGTCTTCGATCTGAAGGTGCCGTCGGCCTCCCTCCTGAGCGCGCTCACGGTGCAGTCCTTCTCGATCTGGCCCGCGGAATACGCGGCGGCGATGGAGAAGGCGGGAACGCCGGAGCAGGTCGATCAGGCGCCGCTGGGCACCGGGCCGTTCCAGCTGGTGGACTATCAGAAGGACTCCCAGGTGCGCTTCCGCAAGTACGACGACTTCTGGGGTGCGAAAGGCGGCATGCCCGCGCGCGCGGCCAAGGTGGATCAGTTGGTCTACGCCATCACCCCGGATGCCGCCGTGCGCTTCGCCAAGCTGCGCGCCGGCGAGTGCCAGGTGCTCCGCTACCCGAGCCCGGCCGATCTGCCGGCCATGCGCGCCACGGCTGGCGTCGTCGTCCCGGGGGCGCCGATCGCGGCCGAGAGCACGATCGCCTGGCGGGTCGACAAGAAGCCGTTCGATGATCCCCGCGTGCGCGAGGCGCTGACGCTCGCCATCAACGTGCCCGCGATCCTCGACGCGGTGTTCCAAGGGAGCGGCAAGCCCACGGCCTCGCTCGTGCCATCGGCGCTCTGGGGCCATAACACCCAGCTCAAGCCGCGCGCCTACGATCCCGCGCGGGCGAAGACGCTCCTCACCGAGGCCGGATATCCCGACGGGTTCTCCACCGACCTCTGGGCGATCCCCGTGAGCCGCGCCTACATGCCGAACGGCCGCCGCACCGCCGAGCTCGTCCAAGGGGATTGGGCGAAGATCGGCGTCAAGGTGAACATCGTCACCTACGAGTGGGGCGAGTTCCTCCGCCGCCGCCGCGCCGGCGAGGCGACCGTGACGCAGATGGGCGGCACCTGGGACTATCCGGACCCGAGCGAGCTCCTGGTCTGGAACACCTGCGACGCCATCGCCGGCGGCAACAACGTCTCGCACTGGTGCAACCAGGACTTCTCCGACCTGATCAAGAAGGCCGACGTCGTGACGGACCCCGAGCAGCGCGCCGAGCTCTACGAGAAGGCGCAGGAGGTCTACTACAAGGACATGCCCGGGATCGTGCTGGCGGACGTGAGCGCCTATGCCGCGATCAGCGACAAAGTGCAGGGCTTCAAGCTGCACTTCCTCGGCGGCCAGCCGTTCGGGGGAGTCAGCCTGAAGCCGTAGAGCGGCGCGCCAATCCCGGCGCTTTCCTCTCCGCCCTTTAGGGCGGAGAGGGACGCAATGCGTGCGTGCCGGCAACGATCTCACGTCAGCACATCCGCCACCGCGCTTCGATAGCTTCTCACCTCTCCGCGAACGCGAGCCGCGCGCCGAGCGCCACGAAGGCGGCGGCGAAGGTGCGGCGCATCCAGGTCATGACGCGCGGGCGCGAGATCACGTGGTCCCGGACCGCCGCGGCGAAGAGGCCGTAGCCCACGAAGACCACGAAGGTCATCAGCATGAAGACCGCGCTCAGCTCGAGCATGCGCGGGAGCGGATGCGCCTCGCCGGCATCCACGAACTGCGGCAGGAAGGCCAGGAAGAAGATCGAGAGCTTGGGGTTGAGGATGTTGATCAGGATCGCCGTCACGGTCACCTGAAGCGCCGAGCGCGCGCCGACCTCGCGCTCCACCTTGAGCGTGCCGTGCTCCCTGAGCGTCATCCAGGCCATATAGAGGAGATAGGCGACGCCCGCATACTTGAATGTCTGGAAGAGGACCGCGCTCGTGTGCAGCAGGGCCGCGAGCCCCAGGATCGCCGCCGCCAGATGCGGCACGATGCCGAGCGTGCAGCCGAACGCCGCCACCACGCTCGCCCGCGACCCCCGCGACAACCCCGCCGCCAGCGTGTAAAGCACGCCGGTCCCGGGCGACACGACCACGATCAGCGAGGTGATCAGGAATTCGGGGGACATGCGCGCTCCTGTTGCGATGAAGGAAGTTTCACCACAGAGACACAGAGGACACGGAGGACGTCGTCTCGCGCCGAAGCCGGGGGAATTACTTGGTGCCTTGGTGTCTTGGCGGTTCAAAAGTTTCTACCGCCAAGTCGCCAAGAACGCCAAGAAGATGATTGCGGCTTCGCCGCGAGGATAAATCTCTGTGTCCTCTGTGTCTCTGTGGTGAAACCTAAAGTAGGTCCGCGACCGCGCTCCGATAGCGCTTCATCGCGGCGATATGGTCCGCGAGCGAGCGGCCGTCGATGCGCTTGTGGTGATAGCGCCCGTAGACGTTGTTGAGGGTCACGTGGGTCACGCCGGCTTGCTTCCAGGCCTGCAGCTCCTGGCGCCAGGATTTCTCGTCGCCGACCGCGGAGGTCCAGACGCAGAGGCCGACCGACTTGGGATCGCGGCCCGCCGCCGTCACGAAGCCGCGCAGCTTCGCGAAGGCCGCGTCGGCTTCCGCGCCCGCGGGGTGCGCCAGCATCATCCAACCGTCGCCCCACTTGGCGATGCGCTGCAAGGTCCGGTCGTCGTGCCCGCCGTACCAGATCGGCACGTTGCGCTTGAGCGGCAGCGGGTTGAGGCCGGCGTCCTCGATGCTGTGCCACTCGCCCTTGAACGTGACGTGCGGCTCGGCCCAGAGCGCCTTCATCACCGCGATCTGCTCCTCGGAGCGCTTGCCGCGGTTCTTGAAATTCTCGTTGAGGCCGGTGAACTCCACGGGGTTCCAGCCGACGCCGATGCCGAGCCGGAACCGGCCGCCGGAGAGCACGTCGAGGCACGCGGTCTGCTTGGCGACCAGCACGGTCTGCCGCTGCGCCAGGATCAGCACCTCGGTCGAGAAGCCGATCTTGCGCGTGCAGGCGCTCAGGAAGCCGAACAGCACGAAGGGATCGTGGAAGCAATCGGCCGACGTGTTGCGGTCGCCCCAGTCGGGCCGGCTCGCCTTGTTGACGCCGAGCACGTGATCGGTCCCGGCGAGGTAATCGTAGCCCAAACCCTCCGCGGTCTCCGCGAACTCGCGAATGCCCTTGGGCTCGCCTCCGATATCGACAATGGGCAGCGCCACACCGAGCTTCAACGATCCTGCCTCCTCGCAAAAGGGGAGGCGAAGTCTAGCGCAATAGGGAATTTTCACCACAGAGACACAGAGGGCACGGAGTTTGTGTCTCGCGGCGAAGCCGCAAGTTTCTCTTGGCGCCTTCGTGTCTTAGCGGTTCGAAGACTTTTTCACCGCCAAGTCGCCAAGGACGCCAAGAAGGATGAATGCGGCTTCGCCGCGAAGCGCACGTCTCCGTGCTCTCTGTGTCTCCGTGGTGAAATTTTTGCTTTTCGCTCAGCCCTTGTCGATCTTTTCCAGCTTGATCACGACGCGGCGGTTCTGGGCCTGGTTCTCGGGGATGGGGTGGCCGGTCAAGTCGCGGTTGGGGGCCTTGGGAAAGGTATCGGCGTAGCCGGCGGCGCGGAGTTTCGTCGCGGAGATGCCCTGATCCAGGAAATAATGCACGACCGCGGAGGCGCGCGCCGTCGAGAGCTCCCAGTTGGACGGGAACTGCGCCGTGCTGATGGGGGCGTCGTCGGTGTGGCCCTCGACGGTGATCAGGTAATCCCGGAGCTCGTCCGATTTGAGCCGGGCCGCCACGTCCTGCAGGATCGCCTCGCCGGATTTGCTGATGGTGGCGGAGCCGCTGGCGAAGAACGTCGCGCTGCTCATGTCGACCGTCGTGATCCGGTCGCCCTTCTGCTCAACCTGGGCGTTGCCGGTGGATTTCAGCGGCTCGAGGATCGCGGGTGGCGTGATGCCGGTGGTATCGAGCGTGACGAGGCGCGGCGGCTCGGGGGCTGGAGCGGGAGGTGGCGGCGGAGCCTCGGCTTTGATCTCGGCTGGTTTCGCCGGCGCGGCCAGGGGCTCGGGCTTGGCGGGTAGCGCGGGCTCGGGGACGTAGTCTTGGGTCGGGCGGTCCGCGCGCGCCACGCCGTGGAGCGGCAAATTGCCCTCCAGAAAATCGACGGGTTGCGCCGGCACCGTGACGATGCGCACGAGCTCCGTCCTTTGCGGCACGGCTGTCTTCGGGACCGAGACCGTGAGGAAGATCGCGAAGAAGCAGAGCAGCAGCGTGATCATGTCGGCATAGGTCATCAGCCAGTCGTCGGCGTGACCGTTGGCCGCTGCCCGCTCGGTTTGCCAGCGCGACCTCATGCGGCAACGACCTTCAGGCGCGCGGGCGCCGGCATCGGACGCGCCGCGGGCTGGGCCGGGGTCTTGAAGCTGTCGGCGTAGTCATGCCATTCCGGCCTGAGGAAGCTGTTCAGGCGATCCTTCACGTACATCGGCGATTTGTTGCCGACCAGCATCACCATGCCCTCCGTGATCAGCTGGTTGCGGAACCGGCGCTTGCTCGCGACCTGCCGCAGCTTCGCCGCCGCCGGCATGTAGACGACGCGGGCGCTGACCACGCCATAGAGGGTGGAGAGGAACGCCACCGAGAGGCTGGAGCCGATCCCCGTGACGTTCTCGCTGAGGCTGCCCAGCATCGCTACCATGCCGACGAGCGTGCCGATCATGCCGAAGGCGGGCGCGTGGGAGGTCATGGATTGCAGGACGTCGACGGGGAGGCTGTCGCGCTCGTAGGCGGCGTCCGCGGCGGTCTCCATCATCGCGCGCACGTCCTCGGGCGAATAGCCGCTCACCACCATGTTGAGCCCGTATTTGACGAAGGGATCCTGGATCCCGCTCTTGGCGAGGCTAGTCTCGAGCCAGCGCACGCCCTTTTCCTTGACCACGCTCGCCCAGGCGATGATCTCCGTCATGTCGCGATGGAGATTGTCCTGCGGCGCGGCGGGTGCCTGCTTGACCATCGCGGCGATGACGTCGAGGGCCTTGCGCACGTCGTCGGCCTCGAAGCTCATGAAGGCGACCGCGATCACGCCGCCCACCACGACCACCAGCCCCTCGATGCTGAAGAAAGCCAGGAAGCTGTGCGTGCTCAGCATCACCGCGCCGAGCACCAGCGCAAATCCAACCGCCAGCCCCAGCACGGGGTAGCGCACGAAGGCCTCAAAAGAACGCCGGAACAACGTCGCCATGGACTGCCTCGCCGATGAGAGGACACGCGGCAATACTGGTGCAATCGGCATGCCATGCCAGGGCATTGATAAACGAAGGATTTCTTTCGTGCCGTCGCCCGCGGAGGCAAATCTGGCAGGGCGAATTTGCCGCGGTCATGGGACCGGGCAAGCACGGCCATGACGACAACAAAAAGAAGCGCACGCTTCGGACGCCCGAACTCTTGGAGGAGCTGTGATCACCACCACCGGACGCCGTCTTTCTGACGGCGGCCAAGTGTGGATCTGCAGGAACCCGTCTATTACGCGAGCAGATCGAGCAGACTTCCGACGCTGGCGGTTTGGGTCGCCGAGGCGTCGATTGAGCTTGTCTGCGTGGATCCGTTCGTGGAGGACGAGGTCGTGCCCGACACGGTTGACGCCTGCTGTGCCTGATCGGCCGCGTTGGCGCCGCCCGCGTGGTGATGGTGGTGATGCGGGGGGACCTGTGTCGGTTGCTGCGATTGCTGCGCCAGCTTTTGCTGCTGCAGTTGCTGAAGGTACTGCTGATACGAAGCACTCGAACTGGAGACGCTACTCACACTCATGGACTTGTCTCCTCTAAGCGAGGCCCGCACGGACAACGCGTCCGAGGAGCCCCGGGCGGCGGAAGCAAACGCCGTGCCGCTCTCCTCTGGAGAGATGTCTTGCGCATCAGGGCATTGCGGTTTGTCGGGACGGCCGCTCTAGGCAAGAAAGGCCCGCGCTCGGAAAAATGTGCCGGCTCAGAGCTCCGCCAGCTGGACATTCTCGCGTCGGAACGGCACCGCGTCCGCGAGCACGTCGAGCTCGCGGGCGAAGCGGTGGCCGGAGTAGACGGCGGCGGCGATGGTGCCGGGCGCGAGGCAGTCGCCGACCCGCACGACCTTGCGGATGCCGGCGCGGCGCAGCTCGTCGGGCCGCGCGATCAGCTCGTGATAGAGCGCGTCCTCCGGCGACTGCATGGTCACCAGCACGAGGCTACGCGCCGCGACCCGCTCCGTCCGCTTCGTGAAGACACAGGCAAGCTCGGCCTTGTCGCGCTCGAGCGCCCCCAGCGTCTTGCCAGTCATGAGGGTGACGCCGAGCTCGAGAAGGCGGCGCTGGATCGCGGCCTGCTCCAGCGTGTTGACGGTGAAGGCGGAGACGAGGCTCTCCGGCGTCGCCAAGGTGACGGCGAGACCCGCGCGGCGCAGCATCTCCGCGATGATGCCGCCCATGTAATAGTGCTCGTCGTCGAAGATCACGACCGGTCCCTCGGGCACAGCGCCGGCCATGATGTCGTCGGGCGTGAGGACGCGCATGGTGTCGAGGCCGGGAAGCGGCAGATGTCGTGAGCGCCCGACGCCGTCGCGGCGCCAGGTGGCGCCGGTCGCGAGCGCGACGAGCGAGCAGCCGGCCTCGAGCACGGCCGCGGCACCGAGCCGACTCTCGCGGAAGATCTCGACCTTCGGGAGCTTGTGTAGCTGCGCGAGCCGCCAGTCGCGCACGCGGCTCCAGGCGGCAAGGCCTGGGAGCTTGCATTCGCGGGAGACGCGGCCGCCGAGCTCGCGCGTGGCCTCGGCGAGGGTGACCTTGTAGCCGCGCTCGCCCAGCGAGCGCGCCGCCTCGAGGCCCGCCGGTCCCGCGCCGACGATCAGCACGGTGTCGTCGGTATCGGCGGGCGGCAGCCGCTCCGGATGCCAGCCGCGGCGCCACTCCTCGCCGCTGGTGGGGTTCTGGGTGCAGCGCATGGGCGCGCCGAGTTTGTCGCTGGAGACGCAGATGTTGCACCCGATGCATTCGCGGATATCGTCGAGCCGGCCTTCCTCGATCTTCTTGGGCAGGAACGGATCGGCGATCGAGGGCCGCGCGGCGCCGATGAAGTCGAGCACGCCTTTCTTGACCAGTGCCACCATGTGGTCGGGCGAGGTGTAGCGCCCGACGCCCACCACCGGCTTGGTGGTCAGCCGCTTCACGAAATCGATGTAGGGCTCCTGATAGCCCTCCTCCTTGAAGCGTGAGGTTGCGCTGTCGTGCTCCCACTCGCTGACGTTCACGTCCCAGAGATCCGGCAGCTCCGCCAGCATCTCGATGACCTCGCGGCCCTCGGCGGCGCTGGTGAGCCCGTCGGGGCCGAGCAGCTCGTCGACGGCGATCCGCACGGCCACCGCGCAGGTGTCGCCCACGGCTTCCTTGGTGTCCTCGATCAGCTCGCGCAGCAGGCGGCAGCGGTTCTCGAGACTGCCGCCGTATTCGTCGCCGCGGCGGTTGTGCCGGCGCGACAGGAAATGCATGGGGAGCGAGAGATCGTGTCCGGCATAGACATAGACGAGATCGAAGCCCGCCTTGCGCGCGTTGAGCGCGCCCTGGCGGAGCCAGTGGCGGACGTTGCGAATGTCGGTCTTGTCCATGGTCCGCGCGGTGACCGGCACGGCGTAGGGCACCGGGCGCGCGGTCGGCGCCATGGGAATCTCCCGGGATTCCAGGTTCATCCCGCGATAACCCATGAAGGTGAGCTCGATGCCCGCGAGGCTACCGTGGCGATGGATGAGGTCGGTCGTGCGCGCGAGGTACGGGATGTCCTGCGCGTCCCAGAGCCGGATCTCCTTGAGGGTGCTGCCGCTCGGATGCACGTCGCACTGCTCCGTGCAGACCACCGCCCAGCCGCCCGCGGCCTTGATGCCGCGCATCACCGCCATCGGCGTCGGCCACGCGCGGCCCATGCCGTTGCAGTGCGGTACCTGATAGAACCGATTGCGCGCCGTCACCGGGCCGATGCGCACCGGTTCGAACAGCACGTCGTAACGGGACTCGCGCGGCACGGGTCTCCCTTCCGCGATCATGGTAGCGCGATTACCGACCGGGGCGAAAGATCGGCGCCGGGGCGATTCTGGGAATGACGATCAATCCGCAAACTGTCATCGTACTCACGGTTTTCTCCGCACCATCCGGAGGCCTCTCAGATGCGCGAAGTCAGTTGCTAAGCGGACATGGATCGCGGGACGCCGTTCTTCGCAGTTTGATCCCCATCATCGAC
>DATNIT010000175.1:0-8360 GCA_035604335.1 Allostellaceae bacterium
TACCGCATCGGCCAGTCAATCCAGCCGCGCAAGCCGGTAATCGCCGCCATCAATGGCTATTGCCTCGCGGGCGGCCTCGAGCTAGCCATGGGATGCGACATCCGCATCGCCTCGACCGCGGCCTCCTTCGGAGCGCCCGAGGTCCGGTGGTCGATCATTCATGGCTATGGTGCGATGCGGCTGGCGCAGACCGTATCCCACTCGGTCGCGATGGACATGCTGCTGACCGGGGAGCGGATCGACGCGAAGAGGGCCTATGAGATCGGCCTCGTGAGCCGCCTCGTCGAGCCGGCAGAGCTCATGCCCACGGCGCGGCGGATCGCGGGTACCATCGCGGCCAATGGTCCGCTCGCCATTCGTGTGACGAAGGAGCTCGGCTGGCGCGGTCTCCACGAGCATCCGCGGGAATTCATGCGTTTCGTCGCCGCGGCACTGGCGCTTCTCCACAACAGCGAGGATGCGAAGGAAGGACCGCAGGCCTTCGCCGAGAAGCGGAAACCCGTGTTCAAAGACCGTTGACGCGGGAGAATCTGCATGGGGTCGCTCGAAGCTTTCATCCGCCCGAAGAGCTTGGCGGTGGTCGGCGCTTCGACATCGGGCAACAAGGCCGGCGGACGCCGCTGGCTGAGCAGCGTGAACGCCGGCTTCTCGGGGCCGCTGTATCCTATCAACAGGACGGCGACCGAAATGAACGGGCACCGGGTCTACCGCTCGCTGCGGGATATCCCGGGTCCGGTCGACCTCGTCGCCGTCCTCGTTCCGCCCGGCGACGTGATGGACTGCATCCGCGACTGCGCCGCCATGAAAGTGGGTGCCGTCGTCGTCATCTCGGCAGGCTTCGGGGAGGTCGACGAGCGCGGCAAGGCCGCCGAGTGCCAAATGCGCGACATTCTCGGCTCGGCGGGCGTGCGCATGATCGGCCCCAACAGCGCCGGCGTGTTCAGCGGCCGCGGCGGCGTCAATCTCCTCGGTCGGCCGCTTCCCGAAGGGCCGATCGCCATCGTCACCCAGAGCGGAAACATGGCGGGGACCTTCGCCCAGCAGGCCCGCGCGAAAGGGCTCGGCTTCGCGAGCCTCATCGCCATCGGCAATGCAGGGGACGTCTCGATCGCCGAGGCGATTGATCTCCTGCAGGACGACTGCGACGCGAAAGCGATCCTCGTCTATTGCGAGGGATTTGCTGCCGGCGAGGGGCGCTACCTGGTCGAGCGGATGCGCGCGCGCAAGGACGCGAAGCCCGTCGTCATTCTCAAGCCCGGCCTGACGGAGGCTGGCCGCCGTTCGGCCTTGTCCCATACGGGGGCGATCGCCGGCGAGGAGGCGGTCATCGCGGCTGCCCTGCGCCAATACGGCATCATTCGCGCGCTTGAGAGCGAGGAGGCGTGGGACGCGGCGGCGGCACTGGCAACCTGCTGGCCGCTTGCCGGCCGAAACATCGCCATCGTGTCGGACGGTGGCGGCCATGCGACCATCGTCGCGGACTGCACCGCGCGCTACGGGCTAGACGTGCCCGAGGTCGGCGCCGAAACGCGGCGCAAGCTCGAGGCCGTGCTCCCCGCCCGCAGCTCCACGAAGAATCCCGTCGACTTCGCCGGCTTTGCCGAGTCCGATCCCGACTGCGTGGGCGAGGTGGTGCGCATCTGCCTGGAGGATCCCGACATCCACGGCGTCATCTTCGCCGGCCACTTCGGCGGTTACTTCAAGATGACCAACGATGCCGCGACGCAAGACAAGGTGTCGGGATTGGAAAGGCAGTCGGCACAGCAGATCGCAGGCTACCCGCGCGTCTTTAAGAAGCCAGTCATCGTCCATACCGAATATGCAGGCGAACAGCTTTGGACGCTCGAACCGCTCCGCGCGGCGCAGATACCGGTCGTTCCAACGCTCGAGGCGCCACCCAAGATGATGGCCGCACTCTACACTTATGGGCGGCACCAGCAGGCGCCGGATGCTCGCGAGCAGCGCTTAGCGCCGGCGGATGGAATGGCCACGGCTGCGGCCATCCTGGCGTCCCGCCCAGCCGATTCCGGAGGATTTCTTCTCGAGCCCGAGGCACGCGCCGTTGCCTCCGCCTATGGCGTGCCCACATCGCGCTTCCGCGTCGTGGCCGGACGGGACGAGCTCGCCGCGGCGGCGACGGCGTTCAACGGGCCGGTGGCGATGAAGCTCATCGCACCCCAGGCGCTACACAAATCCGACGTGGGCGGCGTGCTGCTCGGCCTCGACCCCAAGAATCTCGGTGCGGCCTTCGAGACGCTCGCCCGGCGTGCGCACGAGATCGGCGCCGCGTCGCCGCGCTTTATCCTCACCGAGATGATCGCGGGCGGCGTCGAATGCATCGTCGGCGCCAGGCGGGACGTCCAGTTCGGCCCGGCCGTGGTCTTCGGGCTTGGCGGAATTTTCGTCGAGGCCCTGCAGAGTGCGGTCGTCCGGCTTGCCCCGATCGGCAGAAAGGCGGCCCTCGCGATGATCGAGGAGTTGCCCGCCTCCCGCGTACTCAAAGGCTCGCGCGGCCGAAGGCCTGTCGACCTGGAGAGCCTGGCGTCCTGTATCACGCGCGTATCCGAGCTGATCGACGAGCTCGATTTCGTGGAGGAAGTCGATATCAACCCGCTTTTCGCGCTCGAGGGCGCGACCATTGCCGCGGATTGCCGCATCATCCTCCGCACGTTGAGCGATGGGGAAAGCAAGGGTATCCTGCACGCGGGTCGCCCGACGAAGGAGGTGTGAGGTGCCGCTTCTGGAACGTGAGCGCGACGGCCATATCGAGTTCGTGCGCCTCAACAGCCCGAAGACTATGAACGCCCTGTCGACCGCACTCTGCGCAGCACTCGACGGGCTGGCGGCGGAGATCGAGGCTGACGTGAGCATCCGCTGCGTGATCTTCACCGGCTCGGGCCGGGCCTTCTGCGCCGGTGCCGATCTTAAGGAGCGCAAGACCCTCGGGCCGGTGGAGCGCTGGACCTACGTCGTGAACTTGAACCGCACCCTGCGGCGGCTCGATTCGCTGCCTGTGCCGGTGATTACCGCGGTCAACGGCTATGCGCTCGGCGGCGGGCTCGAGCTCGCGCTGATCGGCGACTACAGGATCGCCGTCGAGGATGCGGAGATTGGCAGCCCGGAGGCGCGCTGGGGCATTATTCCCGGAGGCGGCATCGTCCGCCTCGTCCGCGAATGCGGGCCGAGCATCGCCGCCCTCCTGAGCTTCACCGCCGAGCGCTACAAGGCCTCCACGGCACAAGGGTGGGGCATTTTCCACGAGGTCGTTTCGGATGAAACCAGCCTCGAGGCGCAGGCAAGGGCGGTTGCCAAGCGCATCGGCGCCAATGCACCGCTGGCACTGAGGGCAGCAAAGCGCCTAGTGAGAGGCGTGGACGAGGCGTTCATGGCGAACGCGATGAATCTCGCGATGGAAATTCGTGCCCCACTCGACGCGACCGAGGATTGCTCGGAAGGCCTTGCGGCGTTTGCGGCGCGGCGGCCTCCCAACTTCCGCGGACGATAATTGTGACGCACGGAGCCGCTGTTCAACGGCGACGGGCCGGTGCCGCTTCGCTCTGCCAATTCCGGAGAAAGCCATGTGGCCGATCAGATCTATGTTGTTCGTCCCGGGACACAAGCTTGACTGGATCGCCAAGGCGCCGAAGTACGGGCCGGATGCGGTCGTCATCGACCTTGAGGACGCCGTGCCGACCGCCGACAAGGCAGCCGCCCGCGAGATCACCCGCACGGGTATAGCGAAGCTCGCGGCGGCGGGCGTCGGTGCCTTCGTCCGTATCAATGCGCTCGATCAGGGCGGCCTCGATGATACGCTCGCGATTGCTACGCCGGGACTAGCAGGGATCATGCTGCCAAAATCCCGCACGCCGGAGGAGGTTCGCGCGCTCGACAATCGGCTTTCCTTCGGCGAGGGCAAGGCCGGGCTCGAGTACGGCTCGGTCTCCATCCTTGTGCTCCCGGAGACGCCCGAGGGCCTCGCGGACGCCCGTGCGCTCGCACAAGCGAGCGCACGGGTAAAGGGCGTCGTGGGCGTCATCGGCGGCCCGGTCGGCGGCGATGTGGCGCGGGCGGTTGGCTTCAGACCGACGATCGAAGGATCGGAGCAGCTCTACCTCGCCTCGAAGCTGGTGCTCGACAGCAGAGCCGGCGATGCCCCCCACCCGATGGCCAGCATAATCGGCACAAAGATCGAGGATCTGGACGCGATTCGCCGATTGGTAGGGCGTGCCAAGGCCCTCGGCTATAGCGGCGCCGTCCTCATCCATCCGAGCCACGTCGCGATCGCCAATGAGCTGTTCACCCCTACCAAGGAGGAGATCGAGTATTATTCCGGCCTAGTCGCGGCCTTCCAGGCGGCCGAGCAATCGGGCAGCGCTGCCGTGCGCTACAAAGGTGCGATGGTCGATTACGCCATGCGGCTCTACGCCGAAGGTATCCTTAGAGAAGGAAAGCGGCGCGGCCTTCTTGGCGTTTGAGCCACCTTCGTCTTGCCGCCGAAGCCTCGAGGAAAGGTGCCAAAGGGACGCCGCCGCGCACACGTGATGATGACTATCCGGCAGCCGGACTTGCTTGCTGCCACACTCATCGCCCCTTGAAGGTGGGGGTACGCTTCTCGGCGAAAGCTTTCGTGCCCTCCTGCACGTCTTCCGACGTCTGCAGGAGGCGGAGCATCACCTGCTCCAGACGCAAGCCGGTGGTCAGATCCATGTCGCGGCTGCGCACCGCGAGTTCCTTGGCGCATTGCACGGCAATCGGTGCATTCCGTGCGATGCGCTGCGCGGCTGCCATGGCGGCGTCGAGCAAGGAAGCACCCGGAACGACTCGGTTGATCAGCCCCCAGCGCGCTGCCGTTTCTGCGTCGATCGGGTCGCCGGTCAGCAATAGCTCCATGGCAATGGGATAGGGCAGCTGCTGCAGAATGCGCTGCGTGCCGCCATTCGCCGGAAAGACACCGCGCTTCACTTCACTTAGCGCGAAGGTGGCATGCGGTGCGGCGAAGCGGAGATCGGTCGCCAGCAACAGGGTCATGCCACCGCCCAGGCAGTAACCGTTGATCGCGGCAACGATCGGCTTCCAGACTTCAAGGCCGCGGTTGAGGAGTTGGCCTTTCTGGCTCAGCATGAACTCGGCCAGATCCGGTGCATGGCCAATAAAGCTCTTCAGGTCGGCGCCAACCGAGAAGGATTTCTCGCCGCTGCCCGTGACCACCGCGGCACGGATCTCCTTGTCGTCCCGGACGCGGATCCAGGCGTCGGACAGTAGGCCGTAATGTTCCGCATCCATGGCATTGAGCCGTTCGGGGCGGTTGATCGTCACCAGGGCGACGCCGCCATGCACGTGGAAATCGATACTCATCCGCCGCCTCATGTCCCTAGAAATTCAGGAGTTCGACCCGATTCTGAATCTCAGGAAAATAACACCAACTGTTACCTATATGTTACCTGCGTCGTAGGAGACGCGCCGAGGTGGATATGGAAAAGCCGCCGATCTGTGTGAGAGATCAAGGCTTGGAATGGTTACGGGGGCACGCAACTGTCTTGATTTGCTCTTAATCGGCTGATTCGTAATCAGTAGGTCCGAGGTTCAAATCCTCGCGTCGGCACCAATAAAATCAATCGGTTAACAGGAGGCCTGAGACCGCTCAGGGTGGTCCGGAAGCCCCCGGGAAGCCACCGCGGGCGCACATCGGTGTCAATCGGCGCCGAACTGGGACCCCCGTCGATCCGCTGAATATCGCCCTGATATCACTCACGAATACGCCGGCCAGGTGGGGTCCCGATCGGCGCCGATCGGGACCCCACCTTCGAGGCAATACTACGCATGGAATCAATGTCTTGGACCGCTTGACCACGGGGTGCTGATTCGGTGCTGATTCACAGCTTATACGCGGTGTCTTCGCTGTGCGGGAGCGCCTAGGCGACCCGCGAGTGGTTCCGGGCTTTCGCTGGCCATTCCTTCCTGACATGTCGCCCTCTATGACCCCGGGGAGTTCGATCATCGTCATGGTCCAGTTCTCCGATGCCGACATTGGCCTTCGCCGAGATCTGAGCGGCTCGGCTCTCCCAAAATTCCCGCAATCCGCTTCGCGCGGGACACGTATTTCGGGGCTTCCCGGTTTGCTTACGCTACGGCCTGTCAGGTTGCTCGCCCCCTATGACGGATCAGACCAGGTCTCCCCGGCTCCAGGGGGCTTTTACTTCCAGGCTTCCGGCAGTTCGGTCACCCTCGCTGCCGCTGGGTATGACTACAACATGGACTGGACACCTTATGTTGGCGGGATTTTCGCCCGCTGGAATGGCAGCTAGCCTCGCTGCACCAGATCCCGGCGTGCGGCAATCCCGCACCGGGCTCCTGTCTCGGGTGTTATGTCGCGATGTTCGGGGTCTTGGCAACCCATGCGGTCTCGCGGCATCGCCGCGCGATGACGTTTGACACCCCCTCTCGGCGCTGTGTCCGTGGGGTGTGCTCTCGTGCGGCGCCCCCTTGACCAGGTGCCTTCCCTTTATCCCCTCCGCTGCCCAGGGGACCTGGGATTGTTCGGGGACTTCGCAGGTACTATGCACCTGTCCGACTTCATCCTGCCCGTGCATCATCGGCGGCGGCTCGCGCCTTCCCGATGCGGACCAGACAGCTCTCAGGCCTGTGGTCGGGCAGGAGATATCCCGGTTCTCGCGCAAGGAGCGTCCGCACATGCCAGGGTCTCAAACCGCGCGGGGTCGGGCGGCGGCTCGCGCTCACGCCACCGTCCATGTTGCCTTCCGAACTCTCGACAGCGTCGGCACCCCGAAGCAGACTTTCGCGGCTCAATGGCTGGCCTGTACGCTCCCCTGTCAACGCTTCAACGCACACCTCGCGGCGTCCCCGCATGACTCGGGGACAGTGTGGTTCGCTACTCCTTCACTGCGATGAACTTTCACCATCTACTCCTTGCTGGTCTCCCGGCGCACCGAGAACCTTTAGGCTACACTACCGTGAGCGAGCCGAGTTAGGATGTCCTGCATTTCAAGCGAGCCATCAGAGCCCAAAGCCGGGCAGCTCGCGCCCATTTGCAGAATCTCACCAAAAGGGGAGGCCCAACTTATGTTCGCTTATCCCATTGCGGTCGATGGTGCGACTTCTCGAGTGCTTCAGAGCGGGTTCAAGGGCCCTTCGCTCATCCTCGTGCACGGGCTGGGTTCACGCGCGGACCGCTGGCGGCGCAATCTCGATCCTCTCGCGGAGGCCGGCTGGCGCGTCTTCGCCATCGATCTTCCCGGCCACGGGTTCGCAGTGAAGGGAAGGAGCTTTGACTACTCGGCACGCGGCTATGCGCGCTTCTTGCGGGGCTTTGTCGATCAGCTCCGCGAGGAGAAGGTCGCCTTGGTCGGCACCTCCTTCGGCAGCCTCGTCGTGTCCACCTTTGCGGTGGAGGACCCGCACCGTGTGCGTGCATTGGTCGTCGCCGGGGCTATCGGGCTCATGCCGATGGGGGAAGCGCGCCGTCACAAGACGATCGGCTGGCTCTCCGACATGAGCCGTGACGGGCTCCGCAATCGCCTGCGCCTTGGAGTCGTTGATAAGTCCCTCATCACGGACGAGCTCGTCGAGGAGGATTTTCGGATCAATAATTCGCCCGGAGCGGCAGAGGCATTCACCGCGCTCGCGCGGTATTACGCAACGACAATTGACGACGATGCCACGTGCGACCCCCTTTCCAAGCTCAATGCGGCGTATCCCACCTTGTTGCTCTGGGGCGAGCACGATGCTTCCGTTGCGCCCGCGATCGGGGCTGCGGCGCATTCTCGCCTCCCTGGATCCCGCTTCGTCACCGTGCCCGGCACGGGCCACCTGCCCTACTTCGAGAAGCCCGATCTTGTGAATCGCATGCTCATCGAGTTCCTCAACTGATACTCGGCGCCGTGTTCAAGAAGCCTGGGTAAGACACCGGATTGTGCTGTGCTGCTCGCGCTGTCGGAGACGCCAGATGAATCAGGACTGAGCGTAACACCGATTGCGTTGGGGGATGCTTCGACCGCGTAAAAGGTATGATCCGATCGCCAAGGCGAATCGCGAACCCGCGGAGATCGGCATTGGCGCGCTAGCAACGCATTCACCGGTTTGCGTGACGGACAATGGCCTCCCCGCGCCGCCGCTTTGTGGCGTCGCCCGGCATAGTGTGGTAGAGGTACCGGGGAGACGAGAAATGCAGTTTGTTAACCTGTTCCGGAGAATTGGTGCCGCACTCGGAAAGGAGCCACGGAGAAAATCGCGAGTAACAATGTGCGTAAGCAAATGCGTTGCGCTGAATCGTCCGTGCGACTGCCGCCTGCGGCGGCGGCCGACCCCGAGCCGCTTTCCATTTTCGGCTGTTCCGGTCTCTT
>DATNIT010000176.1:0-7791 GCA_035604335.1 Allostellaceae bacterium
TCAAATCCCCATAGCTCTAGCGAGCCGCTCGACCCAACACTCTCCTGCCCGCGCTTTCCTCCCCTGAGGCTTCTCGGACGCCTGCCGCACCAGCTTGCCGCGCCGTCCTTCAGCGGCAGGCATCCGAGAACCCTTAACAGACTCGGCCATTGGTGGATGTCCGCGCCAAGTCAGTTCATACCCAAGAAGCAGACAGTCGTCGGCGCGGCCTACGGTCCTCTTCGGTGCCAGGAGAAGACAATCCACGGTTGCAGGTGCTCGCCCCGTTCCTGAAAAGCGCTAGATGGCGGCGCGCAGGTGCAATAATCTTCTTCGACGTGCTGGTACAAAAAGCCGTCGGGCGAGATCATTTCGCGGAAGAGGGGAGCACTTCAATGGAACGACGGCACTGCCGCAGGCGAAACTCAGCGCGGAGGTGGTCACGGTCGATTGACAAGCAAGTCCGTGTTTCAGAATGACCCGCCCTCGGGGCGCGCGAGCGGCTGAGGTGACTGTGCGCGCAGCGCGAGGTGCTGCGAGATGATCCGCACACGCGCATGAGGAGGACTCTCTCATGGACCTGAGCGGCGCGGTTGCGCTCGTGACAGGCGGCAACGGCGGGCTCGGACAGCGCATTTGTCACGCGCTAGCGAAGGAGGGTGTGCATATCGCCGTCATGTATGCCCGGAGCCGCGACCAGGCGGAGGGTGTCGCGCGCGAGCTGGCATCGAGATATCAGATCGACGCGGAGGCGTTTGCCTGCGACATCACCGACGGCGCAGCCGTTGAGGCGCTGATCTCGCGGGTGACCGGGCGTTTCGGCCGTCTCGACATTCTCGTCAACGACGCCGCCTACAACAAGTCGATCCCATTCGCCGATCTGGACGACCTCACGCTCGAGGTGTGGGACAAGATCATGGCCGTCAACCTGACGGGACCGATGCGGCTCATCAAGGCGGCGGCACCGGTGATGAAGGCCCAAAACCGGGGCCGCATCGTGAACATCTCGTCCGTGGCGGGACTTGGGCCGACGGGCTCGTCCATCGCCTATGCCGTCTCGAAGGCGGGGCTCATCCACCTCACGCGCTGCATGGCGGTGGCGCTGGCGCCGGAGACGCTCGTCAACTGCGTGGCGCCGGGGCTGCTGGAGGGCACGCGAGCGACAGCCAATCTCCGGCCCGAGCAGATCGAGCGCTCCGCAACCGGAGCGCTCCTGAAGAAAGCCGCCGATAAGGACGATTGCGCCGCCATGGTGGTCGCCATGTGCCGCAGCGAGACGATGACCGGCCAGACTGTCGTCATCGACTCCGGACGCATATTTCATTGAGACGCGGCCTCGCTCGCACGATGATCGCGAGAGGAAGCTGTCGTGCGCAGTGACGCGGCCGTCGCTCAGGCATCGCAGCCGGCAACGACGGCGAGTTTTGAGGTCCCGGCGGACGCCTGCGACTGTCACACGCACATTCACGGCGATCCCCAGCGGTTCCCGTTCTCTCCCGACCGCGTCTATACGCCCGGGACGGCGCTCCCCGAGGAATTGGCGGCGCTCCACGGGGCGCTCGGCATCAAGCGCGTGGTGATCGTGACGCCGAGCGTCTACGGCACCGACAATGCCGCGACGCTCTACGGCATGGCGGCGCGCGGCGCCGATGCGCGCGGTGTCGCCGTGATCGACGACGAGACCTCGGAGGCGGCGCTCGACGCCATGGGCAATGCTGGCATCCGCGGCATCCGCCTCAACCTCGCAACCGCCGGCGTGAACGATCCCGTGCTTGCCCGGCAGCGGTTCGAGGCCGCGGCGCGGCGCGTCGAGCGCCGCCACTGGCATGTCCAGATCTACGCAAGCCTTGCCGTGATCTCGGGCATCAAGGATCTCGTTCTGCGATCGCCGGTGCCGGTGGTCTTCGACCATTTCGGCGACGCCCAGGCGGCGCTCGGGATCGAGCAGCCGGGCTTCGCGAACCTCCTCGACCTCGTCGGCTCGGGCAAGGCTTACGTCAAGATTTCCGGGGCCTATCGCATTTCGGCGCAGCCGCCCGACTACCCGGACGCCGCTCCCCTCGCCCGAGCGCTGATCGCCGCCAACCCGGAGCGGATTGTCTGGGGCACCGACTGGCCGCATACCCACTCGCGCGCGCCGGGGCGCAAGGCAACCGACATCACGCCGTTCCACGCGATCGACGACGCGCGCCTGTTCAATCAGCTCGCGATCTGGGCCCCCGATCCCGCGACACGGTGGCGGATCCTGGTCGACAATCCGGCACGGCTCTACGAGTTCTGAGGGCGTGGCGGCGGCTCCCGAAGCCGACCCCCGAAATAATTCGTGACGGCTGCGGCGTGGCGCCGATCGCCGGATTCCCGCGGCTGAAAGTCGACTGCGAGACGATCCATCGAAGTGCGCGGACTCTTCATGACTTGTTTACCAAGGACGGGCGACCATCGCGTCCCTCATTGGAAAACCGGCACAAATGTCTTCCGCCGCTCCGAGACTCGCCTTATGGGCTCTGATACCAGTCGTTGCGAGCCTTTGCGGCTGCGCGATCCCGCCCGCGGTCACCATCGCTTCTTTCGCTATCAACGCGATGAGTTACGCCGCAACGGGCAAGAGCGTCAGCGATCACGGCATATCCGCGGCGGTCGGCGAGGACTGTGCGCTCTGGCGGGTCCTCGCCGATCGGAAGATCTGCACCGATCCGGGCGAGCCCAGCGCACCCGCGGTGGCCGATGCCACACGGGACCTGCCGAAGGCCTCCACGCCCGCCGAAACCGGAACCAAGAAGCCGATCCCCGCGCCGGCGCAAGAACTCGCGTCGGTGCCCGAGACGCGGCGTTTCCTGGTGCTGGGAAGCTTCATCAATCAGGACAACGCGAAGCATCTTGCGGCGTCGCTCGACGGCATCGAGACCGCAGTCGTCGCCGTCGGCATGGATGGCGCGATTTTCCATCGCGTGATCGCGGGGCCGCTCGACGACGCTGGCATCAAGGCGCTCAGCGAACGGATGGTGCTCGAGGCCGGTGTGCGGCCATGGGAAATCACCGAGCCGGCCGGAGAGGCACCTGCGATCGGAAGCCTCGCAGCGACCGCGGCAACGCCGGATGCGACCGCTCTCCTGGGACGCCGGGCGATCGCACCGCCGCCGATCTGAGGGACACCCTCGTCAACCGGGCGCTACGTTCGGCCATTGCGGCGTGAACATCCGCAATAGGCGATCATCATCGCTGACGACTTTGTCCCAGACGTCCTTCAGCACCGTTCCGGGACCGAACTTGGCCATCGCGAGCAGGATCTGATTCCTGAGCTTGGCGTTCTGGGCATCCGTCTTAGCCTTCGCGACAGCATTATTGAAATCCGAATAGTCGTTCTCGACGTCGCCCGGATCCGGCCAGCCTGAGTTGGGTTGCGGATCGTCCATGCCCGCGCAAGCCCTGAGCAAACCATAGCTATATCCCTGATAGGCCAGGGTCCGGTGCGGCGTCTCGAGCGCCCGCCAGGTACCCAGGATCATGCCGACGACCGCGAGCACGCCGTCAAGCGGCTCAACCACGACGAGGACGGCCTCGACATCGGCCAATATCGCTGCGGCCTCGGTCACGGTGGTGAGGGCCTCGATCCCCTCGAGAACGTCGTGCACGCGTGTCGCCTTGTCTTCGTCGGGACCAGTCACATCGGCTGCTGCATCATCAGGCATCGTACCCTCCATTCAGAACGCTGGAACTCAATCGAGACTCTCGGTGTCATGTCCGTGTCTACCGGCACGCGCTTAGGCGGACGGCGGAACATTGATGTGAAACTGGGGTGGCGTAGCCGCCGCCGTGGACGGCGTGGGCGGCTCGCCGGAGCCGCGCAAGCGGACAAACGAGCTGAGCGCGTCGAACCAGAACGGCGCGCCGAGGGTGAGCGCGAAGGCGGTGATTGCGAGGCCGAGAACCTTCATGCACCAGCCCGCGAGCGTCTCATTCCAGCCCTTGTCCGGCCTCCCCAGACTGCCGGTCCAGCCCAGCGGAAAGGCGCGCACGGCCTCGAGGTCCTGGACGTTCTGCTCCGCGCGGTGAGCGAGATCGCCAATGCTCGAATTTCCGGACTGGGGCGCGCTCGCAACCGAGGTCGAAGCCAGAGCCGCCACTTGGTCGCGCAAACCGGCGTCGAGCCACAGGGCGCGAGCGACAGTCACGGTATCGGCGTTGAGCGCGGCCGTGAGCAGCGCCGCCACGATGAAGCCCCAGAGCTGAAGCTTCCGCTTGTAGACGCCGGACAGTCGATCCATCGCGGTGTCGAACCAACGCGCGAGGTCATCGCGGGCCTTGGTGATATCGTCTCCGGCACGGGTGGTAACCGTGAGCAGCACGTCCTTGATGTTGCTGGGCGCCTGCAGATCCGACGCGGCCCGCTTCACGTCGGAGATGCCGGGAAGCGGCTTGTCCGGATCGAGGCAATCCAGCAGCGCCACGGCGAAGTTCCTGGAGTCGATGTAGGACGGACCGGGGTCGTGCAGCCAGCCCAGCAGGCGCCCGAGGAATGCCGGGATGCCGCGCTGTTGAGCGACGGCCGAGGGGCCCGCGAGGACGCCATGGTCGAACAGAAGCGCGTAAACGGCGGGGTCATCGACGAGCGCCCTGACGCCGGCGGCGAGCGTCTTGGCGCGCCACTTGAAGACGGTCGCCAGCGCCTCGTTCACCGCGGTGCAGACGACGCTCAAGACGAGGTACATCAGAACCACGCCGATCGCCATATCGATGAACGAATTGCCCAGCATGCAAGCTCACCCCGCGGTGCTGGTGAGGGTTTCCAGCAGATCCGCCTCCTGCTGGCGGCGCTTGGCATAGGCATCGCCAAAGTTGCGCAGCTCGGTCACCACGTCCGGCCAATTCTGCGCCACGACGACGGACCAGAAGCGCGGGGTACGATGCTTGAGGTCGAGGCCGTACTGATACGCGACGGAGGCGATGACGGTTTGCGCGGGATCCGGCAAGTCCTCGAACTTCGCGAGATCGTCGCCGCTCGAGACGGCGACGTTGTAGAGGTCCGCGAGCCGGCCGGCGAAGGCGGCACGCACCGCCCCGTCGATCGCGGCGACTTCGCCGGCCTCCAGCAGGAGCGGGCGCGCGTTCAGGCATTCGACCGCGGCGCGGCCTCTTAGGCCGGCATAGGGCACGAGCTTCGCGGCCAAATCCTCGGGCAAGCCCATTGCCTCGATCTCATCGCGCGAGCGCTGCCCGAGATCGAACCCCGTCGCGATGGTGACGCCGCTGTTGCTGGTGTCCGGATTCGGCACATAGCCGCGCGCGATTCCGGCCCCCTCGAGCCTGCCGATGAAGATCCAGTTGATCGCGAGCGCCATGGCCGATGTCTCCCTGAGTGGCTCTGCACTGGCTCAGATGCTGTAGGTCCAGCCCGCGAGGAAGTTCTCGCCCAGCCGGACGGGCCGGCCGCGTAGCTGCGGCGTCTGCGCCTTCGTGTAGTTGCCAATCGTCTGCCTCACGCGAGAGAGCAGGTCTGGATGCGTAATGGTGAAGCCGCACTGGTTGATGGTATCGATCAGAGCCTGGGTGAAATATCCGTGGCTGCCGGTGCTCCCGGCATTCTGGTCGTAACGGCAGGCAGCGAGCAGGGTCGCCTTTGCACCGTCGGAGAAGTTGAGATCTTCGTTGATGCTGATGCGAAGCGTGCCGTCCGCGTTGCAGGCGGCGCCGGCGATATTCCCTTGCATGCCCGAGACCTCGGCGAGGCAGACATGCGGCACGATGGTCTTGCACGAGCTCGCGAATTGCTGGACGTCACCGCTGGACCACGGCTTGGCGCGCAACGAGGCGGAGGCCGGGTCGGGCGGATCGAACACGCCACCCGAATGGCAGCTGTCGAGAACCAGCGTGAAATTCACGTAGGAAGGCTGCAGCCCGGCGGCGAGCTGGTTGATCTCGACGTCGGTGATGTCTCCGCCGGCATCCGCGCAGCAGATCGACTCGTAGTAGGTCGAGGCGTCGCTGCCAGTGCCGCGGCCGCCATGTCCGGCGAAGTAGAAGCAGACGACGTCGCCGGCGGAGGACTGCTTCAGCACTTCAGTGAGCGTCGCCAGCACGGCGCGCCGGGTGGCGGCGCCGTCCGTGAGCAGGGCGACATTTCCAGCATCGAAGTTGAAGGCGTCCGTCAGCAGGCTCTTCCAGGATTCCGCGTCCGGACGCGCGTCCGGCAGAGATGGACAATCCGATCGTGCGCTGTAGTCATTGATGCCGACGCATATCGCTCGCTGGACCATCTGAGCCTCCCTCGGTGGGCGTGGGTGACGGCGTTCTCGGGAAAAGCATCATTGATCGGGCATTCTCGCGATCACGGCGCCGTAGTAGTTGGCGACGAAATCGTCCTGCGATACGACCAGCGGCTTGACGCCGCCCCAGCTCCAGACCGACAGCGTCATGTTCTTCGTCTGGACGTCCTGCACGACGTCTCCGAGCAGGACCACGAAATGGTTGGGGAATTGGCTCTTGAGCCAATTCGCGTCGTAGGGCTTGTTGAGCGAGGTCGCCATGAGGTTGGCGTGGATCAGCAGCGCAATGTCGACGCCCGGGCGGAGCGCAAGCGAAAGTGCGTGCGGTATTCCGGCCGCCGTCGCCCAGTTCGCCTGATTGTCCACCTTGGCGTAGATGCCCGTCGCGTTGAACCAGCTCGCGAGCTCCTCCGGCCGCGTCAGCGCCGCCAGGTTTTGACCGGGATCGCCCTCCCACGAGCCCTGCCAGAACACGTCGGTCGAGTTCCGGAGCGCGCCGAGAATCATCCAATCCGCCGGCGGCGAGACCGAGCCGCCCATCCGCGGTACCATGTCGGCATAGCTCGCCTGCAGCAGGTCCTGGCCCGGGCTTATCTGAAGCGAGCCGATCTTTGCCGCGCCGGCGTCGTAAAGCTGAGTGGCGAAGGTCGCAAAGGCGACCGGGTCCCGCTTCGCCCATTGGCTGAAGAAGGCCGCCGGACCGCAAAGATTGAGCGCGCCCTGCTGAACCTGACGCGGATCGGAGACGATCGCGGCGAGCCGCTGAGCGACGGCGGAGCGCTCGAGCGATGTCCACGGACTCGCGGCCGTTTCGGCGCCGAAATTGCCGATGAGGTCGCGGGCATCCGATGCGCTCGAGACCGAAATCGTGTCGCTCGCCTTGGCATCGTTGAGCAGCGCGTCAAGTTGGTCGGCGTCGTCGAAGGCGGAGCTTTGGGGATCGGTCATGACAACCTCCTATGGAACTCGCGAGCGTTCACGATGCGGTTCACGCGCCCCAATCGAGCGCGGGGTCGGGATTCGGCACCTTGAGCAATGGACGGCAGATGAAGGCCAGGATGGAGATCGTATCGTCCGGTAGGGGCTGCGGCTGCGGCTGGGCCGGCGGCGGCTGCGGCGGCGGCGTCGGGACCGGTGCCGGAGGCGGAAACCGCGGCGGCACACGGTAGATCATGGCCGTGTTGAGGCGGAGCACGGGATTGACCGCCGGGACCGCTGCGGCCGCGGGCCGAATCGGCGCGAGCGCGACCGGACGTGACAGTGCCGCCGCGACGGCAACGGGCGGACGCGCGACCATGGCCGGCGCGGCTGTGGCGGCAACCGCGAGGGCAACCGGCGGGCGCGCGACCATGCTGGGCGCGGCTGTAGCGGCGGGGGCACGCACCGGCGGAGCGGCGACCATAGCGACACGCTGAGCCTGCAGCATCTGCAGCGCCTGCGGGCGCAACGCGAGGGCCGGCAGCACCTTGAGCGGCTGCGGTGGCGCGGCGGACATCGTCACCCGTATGTTGCGCGCAAAGACCACGGCGGAAACATAGGCGGGCCAGGC
>DATNIT010000177.1:0-3262 GCA_035604335.1 Allostellaceae bacterium
CGGTACCTCGCTGATTTCGTCCAGCGATGCGACTGAGGAGCCGACCACGTGGAGAAGTGCGAAATTGAACTCGCCGGCCTTGACCATGTCGAAGAATCCGACGTCTGTCAGCGCCTGCAGGGTGCCGGCGAGCGGGCCGGCGCGGGCGTCCATCGCGCTTGACGTCCTGGCGTGCAGCGTGTCGAGCAACTTTATCTGATCGGCGTCGCTGATGTCGATCACCGTGGTCGAAGGTAAGCGGTCTTCTTCCCCCACCTTGCCGGCCCCGGGCTGACCTGCAACATGCGACACATCTTACACAGATGGGTTCGCATATATGGTTGAGCATATGGTCGACAGTTCTGAGCCACGGGGTCGGGTCGACATCCAAGTCGGTCCGGGTCGCCGCCGGCGGTGGAGCGATGAGGCCAAGGGACGGATCGTGGCCGAATCGTTTGCACCGGGCGTTGTCGTCTCGGAGGTCGCGCGCCGGCACGACATCTTGCCCCAGCATCTGTTCGCCTGGCGCAAGGCGGCGCGAGCCGGTCTGCTGAGCTTGCCGGCCGAGGCTGCGCCGCTATTCGTTCCGGTGGTGACGGAGTTGCGTGGTGAAAGCGGGATGGCTGGGGCGGACAGCCCCGGCGTGATCACCATTGAGATCGCCGGCGCCGTGGTTCGGGCCGCGCGCGGCACCGATCCCGCATGGCTGCGGGATGTGCTGCGAGCCGTGAAGGCAGCGACATGATTGCGGCGGCGACAGGCGTCAAGGTCCTGGTGGCGACGAAGCCCGTCGACTTCCGTAAAGGCGCCGACGGTCTCGCCGCGCTGGTGCAGGAGCAACTCCGGCATGATCCGTTCTCGGGCACGATTTTCATCTTCCGCTCGAAACGGGCGGACCGTTTGAAGATCCTGGCATGGGACGGGTCCGGGCTGGTGCTGCTGTGGAAGCGGCTGGAGCAGGGTGCCTTCCGTTGGCCGCCGATCACCGACGGCATGATGCGGCTGAGTGCATCGCAACTCGCCGCGCTGATGGACGGCATGGATTGGTCGCGGCTGCATGCCCGCGACGTTGCACAGCCGACAGCGACATCGTGAGCCCCTGCGACCGATTGAATCAGGCGCGTCGTTGCTCTCCACAACGGCCCGCGAATTTGATTCAGTGGTGGACGTGAGCGACAACACAGATCAGCTTCCGAGCGACATCGCGGCGCTGCAAGCGCTCCTCGCGGCGGCGCACGCGGAGCGCGACGCCGCGATCGCCGAGCGCGACCAGGCGCTGTCGCAAATGGATCGCCTGCGGCATCTGCTGCGTCAGCTGCAGCGCGCGCAGTTTGGCCGGCGCTCGGAGAAGCTCGATCCCGAGCAGCTGCTTCTGGCACTCGAGGACATCGAGCAGGCCATCGCCGGCAGCGAGGCCGCCGAGGACAAGAAGGACGCGGCGGGCGCCACCACCCGCGCCAAAAAACGCCGCAGCCGCGACGGCGCACTGCCCGCGCACCTGCCGCACATCGACGTGACGATTACGCCGGAAGATACCAACTGCCCCTGCTGCCGCGCGCCGATGCACGTGATCGGCGAGGAGACGTCGAAGCGGCTCGATGTCGTTCCGGCGCAGTTCCGGGTGATTGTCACGCATCGGCCCAAATATGCCTGCCGGGCCTGCACGGATGGCGTGGTTCAGGCGCCGGCGCCCGAGCGGCTGATCAAGGGCGGACTGCCGACCGAGGCAATGGTCGCCTTTGTGCTGATCGCCAAATATGCCTGGCACCTGCCACTGTATCGGCAAGCCCAGATGCTGCTCGCGCAGGGTATCGACATCAAGCGCGCGGTGCTGGCGTTCTGGGTGGGCTATGCGGCCGCGGAGCTGCAGCCGCTCTGGCTGCGGCTGCGCGAGATCATTCTCACCTCCGGCAAGATCGCGGTCGACGAGACCACGGCGCCGGTGCTCGATCCCGGCCGCGGCTGCACCAAGAAGGGATACTTCTGGGCCATCGCGCGCGACGACCGGTCCTGGGGCGGGACCGATCCGCCGGCGGTCGCCTACACTTACGCTCCCGGTCGCGGCGCGGTGCACGCGCTCAAGCTGCTCGACGGCTATCGCGGCATCGTGCAGTGCGATGGGTACCCGGCTTACAAGACCATTGCCGGCGCCACGCGCGACGAGACGATCACGCTCGCCTTTTGCTGGGCCCATGTGCGGCGCCGCTTCTACGACATCGCCCAGGGCGGCCCCGCCCCGATCGCCAGCGAGGCGCTCGAACGCATCGCAGCTCTCTATGCGATCGAGAAGACGATCCGAGGCCGCAGCGCCAATGAGCGACGCGCCGTGCGCCGGGAGCGCAGCAAGCCTCTCGTGCTGGCGTTCAAGGCCTGGCTCGAGCAGCAGCTCGCACGCGTCTCGGCCGGGGCGACCATCGCCGAGGACATCCGCTATGCCTTGAGGCACTGGGATGGGCTCACGAGATTCCTCGACGACGGGCGCATTGAGCTCGACACCAACATCGTGGAGCGAAGCATCCGTCCTCTGGTTCTCAATCGCAAGAATGCACTCTTCGCCGGGCATGATGAGGGCGCGGAGAACTGGGCCTGCATCGCCTCGCTCGTTGAGACCTGCAAACTCCATGGCGTCGATCCGCAGGCGTATTTGACCGACGTTCTCACCAAACTGGTCAATCTCTGGCCGGCTTCGCGTCTCGACGAGCTCATGCCGTGGGCCTGGGCCGCCGAGCATTCCACCAGGCTGGCCGCCTGACGAAGACCGCTCGCTGTCGATGGACATCGTGCCGGCTCTCAGCGTGCCGGCTCGCGACGCCTTGCGCCAGGCGGACAGCTGCTGCGGCGAGATGCCGTGCCGACGGGCCACCTCCGACACGACCGCGCCCGCGGCGCAGGATTCCGCGACGATCCGCCTCTTGACCTCGTCGCTCCAGCGGCGGCGGCGCTTCGCCTCGACCTGGATATTGATCCGGCCTCGTGGCTCCGAACTGTCAGCTATGTCGACCATCTGTGCGAACCGATCTGCAAAAGATGGATCGCATTTTGCAACTCAGCCGGCGTCCCACAAGGTGGGGTAAGAAGACCGCTTACGCTGCACCATCCAGTAGGGCTTGGGCGATGGGAGCGTCAGGGAATGAGTTGCTCCACCCCTTGAAGCGCACCTGAGCGCGCAGCTCGCCACCTTTGAGCAGGGTCACATCAGTATCTTGCACGGAATTCGGCATCATAAATATCCCAAGCCCGCATTTCAGCCGTCCAATGCAAAATCGATCGCAACCGCATGTTG
>DATNIT010000178.1:0-15652 GCA_035604335.1 Allostellaceae bacterium
AGTTACCAGGGCGGTCTTACCCCAGCGCGAGAAGATCACTCGCGGGCGGCTCGTGACAATCCGCTCACAGATCCGCACCTTGCGGAGGAAGATGATCGCCTTGCGGAAGGAGCTCGAAGGCGCGCTGCCTCCATCGCCACATAAATCGCCGCGACAGCTTCGTCGCCACTATCAGCGCCTGGCTCATACCAAAAAAGTGCCTCCGATCCCGCCCGACGCATAGCGGGCGTAATTTTGACCTTGGCCGGGGAGGCAACGCCGCGTTCGCAACGCTTCTTGCGTATCATTTGACCTATGCTGAGTCAAGGTGATAATTACCAAAATTGGCTTTGATTTGTAGAATTTGATTTTTCCGCGAGGACTGAGATTTCTCGCGCCTCAGAGCCCAATCATCGATGAGCCCGCGCCAAATTGGGTTCGTTTCGCAAAATTTAACTTCCCTCTGCCGCATTCCCGGTCCTGTCGTGCCGTACGCACGTATCGACGCGTGCAGCGTACGGTCGAAGATAGGTGGGCGCGACCGTGAGCTGTTTCAAGGGCCGCCGTAAAATCCCAGTTGAGGAAACCTGACACCCGGCATATGTCTGTAGCATAGGCCTGGAGGGCACCATGTCTGAGCAACGGCACGTCAAGCTGTTCCGCAATGGTCGGAACCAGGCGGTTCGCATCCCCGTGGAGTTCGAGCTGCCGGGTGACGAGGCGATCATGCATCGCGACGGCGAGCGGCTGGTGATCGAGCCCGTGCGCAAGCGCGGCCTCGTCGGCTTGCTCAAATCGATGCAGCCCCTCGATGAGAGCTTCCCCGAGATCGAGGATCCCGTGCCGGAGCAGGAGAACGTGCTGTGACACGCTACATGCTCGACACCAACATCATCTCAGACCTCATCAAGAACCCCCAGGGCAAGGCAGCGAAGCGCATTGCGCGCGTCGGCGAAGACAATGTCTGCACCAGCATCATCGTCGCGGCCGAGCTGCGCTACGGCTGCGCCAAGAGCGGGTCGGCGCGATTGCTCAAGGCGGTCGAGGATATCCTGGGCGAGCTTGCGGTCCTGCCCTTCGACGTTCCCGCGGACGCGGAGTACGGCGGGATCCGCGCGGAGCTCGAGGCCGCGGGACGACTCATCGGCAGCAACGATCTGCTCATCGCCGCGCACGCCTACACGACAGGCGCCACGATCGTGACCGCCAATGCCAGCGAGTTCAAACGCATTAGAGGGCTGAGCGTAGAAAACTGGCTTGCCTGACGGAGTGCGGCCAATCGTCAGACTCTCTGCCTATGGCAGTCCGGCGGCGAATCCGTGGTCTGTGCCAGTGCTGTCCCATATTTCGGGCGCGGGACCGGCGACACGATATCGATTTCGACCGCCCGCCGCCTCCGAAGTCGAGCAGCAAAAATCGCTGCAATCGCTATTGTGTCGACGTATTCTCCCGTCTGCCCGTGAGCAGGGGCGGCGGGCGCGTGTGCTCTGATGAGGGAGACCGGAATGTTCAGCCATATCATGGTCGGAACCAACGACATTGCCCGATCAAGGAAATTCTACGACGCCGTGTTTGCCGCGATGGGCGGTAAGGCTGGTACCGAGGACGCCAAGGGCCGGCTCCTTTACGCGCACAACGGCGGGGCGTTCATGGTGTCCAAGCCCATCGATGGCAAGCCGGCCACGCGTGCCAACGGTGGCACGATCGGCTTCACGATGAGCGATTCCAAGCAGGTCGACGCTTGGCACAAGGCCGGCGTCGCGAATGGCGGCACAACCGCCGAGGATCCGCCCGGCGTGCGCCAGGGGGCCAGAGGTCCCATATATCTCGCTTATCTTCGCGATCCCGATGGCAACAAGCTGTGCGGTGTTCATCGGATGCCGGCGGCCTGAACGTAGCCTGTGACGGACAAGAATCAGGATTTCCGCTCGGCCTGAGCCGAAGCTCGCGGGCGGTCCAAAAGCTCGCTCAGATTGTACACCGGAGGCACATAAACGCGCTCGGCGTGTAGTGCGTCGACTCCGGCCAGCGTGATTAATTTCTCCTAAATGCCTCCCCCCTAGGATCGGCTTCGTCGCGACCGCCCTGGTCCCCCTCGAGGCCCGTGCAATGGCTCCCAAGAGCCGAGAAACCGAAGTTACCGCAGCATGACCGCGATGGCCGATCGGGCGCCGGTCTCGGTGGCGCCACGGCGCGTCCAGCCGAGCGACATCGCGCTCCGCCCGACCGCGGAGCTTCTGACCGATGGGGGCGATGCCCGCATCCTGCTCGACCGCGCGCGCGGCCTGAACAAGTACGGCTGCTCGCCGCTTCCGGATCCGGGACTTGCGGCTTTCGGCTCCTCGACCGCGTCCACGATCTCCGCCACCGCCTTCGCCGCCGCCGAGCGGCTGCGCGACCGCCTCGCGGAGGCCGCCCACCGCGAGACCGACGCCCTCACCTATGCGCGCGAACTCGACCGCATGCGCGCCGAACTCGCCGACCTCTGCGGCATCGCCGATCTGCCCGACCTCAAGATCGTGTTCGCGGCTTCGGGCACGGACCTGCATCTGCTGGCGGCGCAATTGGCCGCGGGCGGCGCGCCGGCTCCGCTGGTCGCCCTCATGGTCGAGGCCCCGGAGACCGGCAGCGGCGTTCCGGCAGCCCTCAGCGGCCGCCACTTCAGCACGCACGCGGCGCTCGGCGACACGGTGCCCGACGGAGGTCCCGTCGACGGTGCCGCCGCCGTCGAGATCGTCGCCATCTCCGGCCGCGATGCCGAGGGCATGCCGCGCCCGACCCAATCGGTGGACGCGGAGGTCGAGACGCGAGTCGTCGATGCGGCCGAGGCGGGCCGGCGGGTATTGCTGACCCTGGTCGACGTTTCCAAGACCGGGATGATCGCGCCGAGCCCGAAACTTGCGCTCGCGATCCGGCGCCGCTTTCCCGATGCGGTGAATGTGCTGGTCGATGCCTGCCAATTCCGCCAGAGCCGCGCGAGCCTGCGCGCCTATCTCGAGCACGGGTTCATGGTGGCGCTGACGGGCTCGAAATTCCTGACCGGCCCCACTTTCTCCGGCGCGCTTCTGGTGCCGCGCACCCTCGCACGGCGGCTCAAGACGCAGCCGCTGCCGGCGGCGCTCGGCGCCTATTCCGCGCGGGCGGACTGGCCCCACGACTGGGCCGCGGCCCGGGTGTTGCCGGACGTGGCCAATCACGGCCTGCTGCTGCGCTGGGAAGCGGCGCTCGACGAGCTCCGTGCCTTCCGCAGCATTCCCGATCACGAGGTTTCGGCCTTCCTGTCGGACTTCGCCCGCGCGATCGAGACTCGGCTCGCGACGGACCCCGCCTTCGAGCCCCTGCCCGTCCCCGCCCTGGACCGGCGGCCGCTGGTGGATGCCGGCGGCTGGGACGAGATCCCCACCATCTTTCCATTCCTGCTCCGCGACGCGAGCCAGCGCCTGCTTCGGCGCGAGGAAACCGCGCGGGTCTATGCCGCCTTGGCACAGGACCAGAGCGAGCACGGCGGATCGCGCGCGACCGCGGCGCTGCGTTGCCAAGTCGGACAGCCGGTGCCGTGCGGCCAGCGCGGCGGCGTCCCCGTAAGCGCACTCAGACTCTGCGCGAGCGCGCGGCTGGTCGTCGAGGCCGCCAGCGGTCGATCGGCGGGCGCCGCGGCCGTCATTGCCCGCGCCATGGCCGTGCTCGATAAGGCAGCCTGGCTTGCCGCCGCGGCGACGAGCGGATCTGGAGTCCACCCATGACCTCTGTCGAGCCCGCTCTCGCGCCATCCAGCGACCCGCCGGAGCCCATCGGCCTCGCCAGCCTCGCCAAGCGCGCGTTCGACGGCGGCGACCTGAGCCCGCTGAGCTCCGAGCTGATCCGCCGGATGATCGCGGAACCCGACAATGCCGCCGTGCTGATGGACCTCGCCACCATCGAGCACCTCTTCGGCAACCGAGGCGATGCGCTCGATCTCCAGCGCCGCGCCCTCGAGCGCCAGCGCATCTATCGCCGACCCTCGGCCGCGCCGGGCGGGGACGAGCTGCGCCTGCTGGCCTTCATGGCGCCCGGCGATTTCATGGCGAACACGCCGCTGGAGTTCTTGCTCGAGGGATCCAACGTGCGCCTCGACATGCTCTACGTGTTGCCGGACGCTCCGCTGCCGGAGGCATTTCCCGAGCACGATCTCGCCTTCGTGGCGGTCGGCGAGTCCGACGAGAACCAGATCCTTCTGCGCGCGCTCGAGCCGGTGACGAGCGGCTGGGCGCGCCGGGTGCTGAACGCGCCCGAGCGGATCGCTCAGCTGTCGCGCGAAGGCACCTGGGAGCTGCTGCGCTCGGCACCGGGCATCGCAATACCGCGGACGTTGCGTCTCGATCGCCAGAGCCTGGCCCAGCTTGGCAGCGGCGCGGCGGCACCGGACGACATTCGATTCCCGATCATCGCCCGGCCGATCGGCTCGCACGCGGGCCAGGGACTCACCAAGCTCGAAACGCCCGCTGCGATCGCCGCCTATCTACGGGAACAGCCCGAGCCCGCGTTCTATATTGCGCGCTTCATCGACTATCGCAGCGCCGATGGCTTCTTCCGTAAATATCGCGTCGCCGTGATCGACGGCCGCCCCTTTGCCAGCCACATGGGCGTCTCCCAGCACTGGATGATCCACTACTTGAACGCCGGCATGCGCGAGAGCGCGGCCAAGCGCGCGGAGGAGGCTCGCTTCATGGCGGAGTTCGACCAGGATTTCGCCCGGCGTCACGCGCGCGCGTTCGAGGTTCTCGCCGAGCGCGTCGGCCTCGAGTATTTCGGCATCGACTGCGGCGAGACGCCCGAGGGCGAGCTGCTGATCTTCGAGGCGGACGTCGCCATGATCGTCCACGCCATGGATCCGCCGGACCTCTTCCCCTACAAGCGGCCGCAAATGCTCAAGGTGTTCGACGCCTTCCGCGCGATGCTGGCAAGAGCCGCCGCGCGCTGAGGCTCTCAGAACGAGACGCCGGTCCTGACGCCCGCGACCACGGCATCGCGGATCGGCCGCAGCCCCGTGGGATCGGTTGGGTCGGGTACATGGCCACCCGGATGAAGGATGAGCTGCAGATCCGGCTGCACCGTCCACCACGGCGTCACTTGAGCGCGATAGGTCAGCTCCAACGCCATCTCGTAGTCACGGACCGGGCGGCTCATGCCGCTGAAGAAGCGCGCGTCTCGATCGAGCGCGCTCGCGGCACCGCTGATGCGGGCATAGGCGATGCCCAGCCCCAGCACGTCGTCGCCGCGGCCCGGCAGCAGGCCCTTGTAGTTGAATCCGCCGTCCACATAGAAGTCGACGAGATTACGGTCGGACGGGCTGCCGGCGAGACGAAGGAATATGCCGAGCCCTTCGTCCTTGGAGTCGGGGACGAGCCAGACCATCTGATCCGCGACGGCATAGAGCCCAAAGTCGCCCCGATGCTGCGCCGGCACATCGGAACTCGCGGGGTTCGCGAGAGACAAGCCCGCGCCATCGACGCGTTGATCGGCAAACCGCCCGGAGTGGTACCAGCCGCCGAGCTTGTAGGTGCCCGGTAGGCCGGTGGCGTCCTTCTCCTGGTTCAGGGTGTAAGCCGCCTCGGCGATGGCGAAAGCACCGTCGTTGATGCGAAAGGCGGTACCGCTGGCGTCGCGCGATTGCGCTGTGCCGAGGCCGCGTCCCGCAGGATCGCCGTTGAACACCGCCGCCATGAACGACAATTGATCCGTCGGCTGAACTCGGACGCGCAGACCCGGCGTCGACAGCGGATAGGCGGGCCCGCCGCTCGGCAGGTCCGCCGCGGCGATCCCCGGCCAGCCAAAGGTCGAATTCACGAAGAGGCCGGCATATTGGCTGGAGATGAACTCGTCGTCGGCCGCGAGCTGGCCGATCCGCACCGAGACGAGGTCATGCCACAGCTCCTGCTGGAGCCAGAGATCGAACAGACGAGCCGTCCGCTCCGCCTCGATGTTGCTGATCGTCAGAATATTGCCGCCGAGACCGTTGGTGGAAAGGCCGCGGCCGTGGATCTGGTAGGCGTTGACGTGAACCGTGGCGCCAGACCAGTCCACGAGCCTCTCGAGATCGAGGTTGAGCAGCATCTCCAAACGGCCTTCGTAGATCGCCGACCTTCGGACGCCGCCCGTGGGATTGCCGAGGATCTCGCCGATGTAGTTGAGGCATGCGGTGATGCCGACTTTCTCGAGATCCGCGCGTGGCCCCCAGTCGCGGGTGAGCGGATCTGGGCAGGAATCCGCGTACGACGATTCATCGACCGAGGGCGCGGTCTGGGTGTCCTGCGCAGCGGCCCAGGTCGCCCAGATCGTCAGCATCAGCGCCAGCGACATGCTGCGGACGCATCGCCGACTGCGCGCGAAATCGCTCATCCCCCACCCTCTCCGCGCCATCGTGATCCAGCGTAGACCCAGGAACTCGATCCAAGCATGATCGCGGGCGTCGGAAAAGCGACACGGCGACTTATGCTGCGTCGTGGAAGATGATCCCCATCGTGTATCGCTGGCCCGTGCGGACGCGGCTCACGCCGTGCCGCAGCGTCACGCGATAGGGGCCGCGCTTGCCCTGCGCGGGCCGATGGCGCACGGCAAACACCACCGCGTCGCCTTGGGCGAGAGGCACGACCTCGCCCTTGGACTGCGCCCGCGGCCGCTGCTCGACCAGCAGGAATTCGCCGCCGGTGAAGTCGCGGCCGGCCGCGCTCAGCAGCACGGTCATCTGCAGCGGGAACACGCGGTCGCCGTAGAGATCCTGGTGCAGGCAGTTGTAGCCACCCGCCTCGTATTTCAGGATTAGAGGCGTGGGTCGCGTCTGGCCGGCGGCCTGACAGTCTCGGAGATAGGCATCGAGGTCCGGCGGAAACCGCCCTTGCTCGCGCAGCAGGCTCCGCCAGCGATTCGCCACCGGCACCAGCCGAGCGTAGCAAGCCCGGCGCAGCGCTTCGACGAGCGGCGGAAGCGGGTAGCGAAGATATTTGTATTCGCCGAGACCGAAGGCGTGCCGCTCCATGACGACGCGGCTGCGGAAATGCGCGTCGTCGGCGTAGAGGTCCGCGATCGCCTCGCACTCCTGCCGCCCAAGCAGCGCCGGAAGCGTGGCGTGTCCCTGACGATCGAGGGAGGCCTCGACTTCCGGCCAATCGAAGGCGGCAATCCGGCGCGCGATGCTGATCATGTGCGGCACTGTCGAGCGGAGGACCACGGATGACAATCCGGATCTTGGCCGGACATCACGGCGATTTCCGGCCGCTCGCGCTTGACTTCGACCGCGCGCGGCGGCGGGATGGCGGAAGCGGCCAGCCAAGGACCGCCCCATGAACCCAGGAGACTGCGATGCGGCCCAATCGAGTGCGCGAGATATGGCAAGCTGGCGGCGCCGTGATCAACGGCTGGTGTGGCATTCCCAGCGGCTTCGCGGCCGAGGTCATGGCGCATATGGGCTGGGACTCGCTGGTGGTCGATATGCAGCACGGGGTGGTCGACTATCAGGTCATGGTCTCGATGCTCCAGGGCATCTCCACCACCGCGGTGACGCCCATGGTGCGCGTGCCCTGGAACACGCCCGCCGACATCATGAAGTCGCTCGACGCCGGCGCCTACGGCATCATCTGCCCGATGGTGAACTCGCGCAGGGAATGCGAGGCGTTCGTGGGCGCCTGCCGGTACGCGCCGCGAGGATACCGGAGCTCCGGGCCGATCCGCGCCACGCTCTACGGCGGACCCGACTATCACGCAAAAGCCGACGACACCGTGCTCGCGATCGCCATGATCGAGACCCGCGAGGCCCTCGACAACCTCGACGACGTGCTCTCGACGCCCGGGCTCGACGGCATTTATGTCGGCCCCTCCGATCTCTCGATCTCGCTCGGCCACAGCCCCGGCCTCGACAAGACCGACGAGTTCATGATCTCGGCGCTGCAGAAGATCGTCGACGGCTGCAAACGCCACAAGGTGCGCGCCGGACTGCACACCGGCAGCAGCGCCTACGCCAAGCGGATGATCGCCATGGGCTTCCAGTTCGTGACCGTGATGGGCGATGTGCGCCTCATGAACATGGCGGGCCAGCAAGTCATCCGCGAGATGCGCGAGGGCGCGCAGGCCGCGGCGACGAGCGCCAAGCCGTCTTCACCCTATTGAAAGCTCACAGCAGAAGCGCGTTTCACGCGGGCGCATACGCGACCCCAAGAAGGTGGATTCACCACAGAGACACAGAGGACACGGAGGATTGGCGCCGTGCTTCGCGATGAAGCCACAACCATTTGTTCTTTGGTGCGCGCGATCAAGACTGGGGGTGGTGTCCTAACTAATTAGGACGCTATCAGACTGCGGCTTCGCCGTAACTCTGACCCTCCGTGTCCTCTGTGCCTCTGTGGTGAATCCAGAAGTTCAATCGAACACCTCGGGATTGATGGCGTTCTCGCGGTTGGGCTTGCCGTCGAGGACGCTCAGGAGGTTCCGCACCGCGGTCATCGCCATGCGATCGACCGACTCGCGCGTGACGCCGGCGACGTGCGGCGCCACCAGGACGTTCGGCAGCTTGAGAAGCGGATGGTCGAGGGCCGCGGGCTCGCGCTCGAAGACGTCGATGCCCGCGCCGCCCAGCTTGCCATCGCTGAGCGCCGCGTGCAGCGCGCGCTCGTCGATGATGCCGCCACGCGCGGTGTTGACGAGATAGGCCGTCGGCTTCATGCGCGCGAGCCGGGCCGCATTCATCATGGCCAGCGTTTCCGGCGTCTTCGGGCAGTGGATGGTGACGAAGTCCGCGCGCGCCAGCGCCGCGTCGAGATCGCTCACCGCCTCGCAGCCGGCGGCGCGGATCTTGTCCGCGGAGACATAGGGGTCGTAGACCAGCACGTGCATCTCCATGCCGAGGCAGCGCTTCGCGATGCGCGTGCCGATGCGGCCGAAGCCGATGATCAGCACGGTCTTCTCGAACATCTCCACCGGCAGGTTCTTGAGCTTGTCCCACCAGCGGCCCTCGCGCACCAGCGCGTTCATCAGCGGGCCGCGCTTGGCCAGCGCCATCATCAGATACATCGCCTTCTCCGCCACCGCCACGGAGTTGGCGGTGCCGGCGACCATCAGGGGGATCTTCCGGCGCGTCAACGCGGGCACATCGACCGCGTCGTAGCCGACGCCGATCCGCGCCACCACCTGGATGCGCGGCGCCGCCGCGAGCTCGGGCTCGCGGAACGGCGTCACGCCCAGCGCCGCGCCGCTCGCGTCATGCAGCAGCTTGCGGAAATCCTCGGGCCCGATCGTGTTCGGGAAGCCCACCGGCTCGATGTCGTCGCGGTCCTTCAGGAGATCCCAGCCGACGCGTCCCATGGAGTTCGGCAGCAGAAGTTTCTTGCGATTGGTCGTCATGGCCGGGGCCTCGCCTGAGAGATTGCTGGGTGTGCGCGTCGCCACGAAAATTGCAGAGCTTGGCTGGCGGCGTCAATGCGGAGCGAACGCCGGCCAGCCCGGCGCAAACGCCTGTCGAAAGCACCCCGGAAGGCCGTTAGCATTCCGCCCCATTGCCATGAGCGGACCATCTCCGGTGCCTCCACCACCCCTCGATGTCCTGGGCACGTTGTGGCGAGAGGCCGGCCAGGATGCCGCGGCGCTCGCGCACGTCGACTTGCCCGGCGCCGAGCCCGTGCTGCCGGCTTCCTTCGCGGTCGGCACGGCCGCGCAGGCGAGCATCGCGGCGGCGGCACTCGCGGCCGCGGAGCTTTGGCAGCTCAGAACCGGCGTGCGCCAGCAGGTCCGAGTCCCCATGCGCGATGCCGCCGTCGAGTTTCGGAGCGAGCGCTACCTCCGGGTCGACCGGCAGCCGGCGCCGGAGCCCTGGGACAAGATTGCCGGCACCTATCGCTGCGGCGATGGCCGGTGGGTACGGCTGCACACGAATTTCCCGCATCACCGCAACGGCGTGCTGACCCTGCTCAAATGCGAGCATGATCGCGCCGCCGTCGAGCGCGCGCTTCAGGGCTGGACGGCCGAAACCTTCGAGACGGCGGCGGCCCAGGCGGGACTCGCGGTGACGGCGATGCGACGCTTCGACGAGTGGGATGCGCATCCGCAGGGCCAAGCGCTGGCGCGGCTTCCCGTCCTCTCCATCGAGAAGATGGCCGATACCCCGGCCGAGCGGCTGCCCGCCGCACAACGGCCGCTCGGGGGCATTCGCGTCCTAGACCTCACCCGCGTCATCGCGGGACCGGTTTGCGGCCGCTGCCTCGCCGCCCACGGCGCGGACGTCCTGCTGATCACAGCGCCGCACCTGCCATTCTTTCTGCCGCTGGTGATCGACACCGGACGCGGCAAACTCTCCGCTCAGCTCGACCTTCGCGACGAGCCGGCGCGCGAGCGCCTGAAGGAGCTGATCCACGACGCGGACGTCTTCGTGCAGGGTTATCGCCCGGGCGCGCTCGGCGCGCTGGGCTTCGGGCCCGAGGAGGTTGCGCGCCTGCGGCCCGGCATCGTCTATGTCTCGCTGTCCGCCTATGGGCACCGGGGACCGTGGGCAGGCCGGCGCGGATTCGACTCGCTGGTGCAGACGGCGAGCGGCTTCAATGCCGCGGAGGCCGAGGCCGCAGGTGTCAGCCAACCCAAGCCGCTGCCGGCGCAAGCGCTCGATCACGCGTCGGGCTACCTCATGGCCTTCGGCGCCATGACGGCGCTGGCACGCCGAGCGCACGAAGGCGGCAGCTGGCACGTGCGCGTCTCGCTGGCGCAGACCGGCCGTTGGGTTCGGGGCCTTGGCCGCATCGAGGGCGGGCTCGATCGTTCCGATCCCGGTTTCGAGGATGTCCGCGATCGGCTGGAAGAGAGCGCGTCGGGCTTCGGCCAGCTGACCGCGACGCGGCATGCGGCCGAGCTCGCGCTTACGCCGGCGCGCTGGAGCCGGCCGTCCGTGCCGCTCGGAACCCACGAACCCCGGTGGCCGGAGTAGACCGCGCCGCTCGAGATCAGGCGATCATGACGGGGCCGGCACTGGCAGCCCCGGCGCGATGATGCCAGAGTGGCGGCAATCGCAAGGAGAACTCCTGCGATATCGAGAGGAGGGAAGCGCCGTGATCACGCTCTATTCCTACTTCCGATCCCAAGCGACCTTCCGCGTCCGCATCGCCCTCAACATCAAGGGCCTCGCCCATGAGAGCGCGTTCCGGCATCTCGAGAAGGGCCAGCAGTACGCCGCGGACTACAAGGCGATCAATCCGCAGATGATGGTGCCGACCTTCCTCGACGGAGACATCAAACTCACGCAGTCGCTTGCAATCCTGGAATACCTCGAGGAGACGCATCCCGAGCCGCCGCTCCTGCCCAAGGATCCGCTCGCGCGCGCCTGGGTGCGCGCGTTCGCTCTGATCAATGTCGCGGATTCGCATCCGCTCATCGTGCCGCGCATCCGAAATTATCTCACGGACGTGCTCAAGGTCAGCGAAGCGCAAAAACTGGCGTGGATTCAGCATTGGCTCGGGCTGGGCCTGCAGGCGATGGAGGCGCTCGTCGTCGGCCATGGACCGAAGAGCCGGTTCTGCCACGGCGACACGCCGACCATCGCGGACATCTGCCTGGCAACGCAGGTCTTCCCGGCGGTGAATTTCAAGTGCAGCCTCGCCGCCTATCCCACCCTCACGCGGATCTATGAGACCTGCATGGCGATCCCCGCCTTCGCCGCCGCGCACCCGATGAAGCAGCCGGACGCGGAGTGACGCCGCCCGAAAGACTGCGCTCGCTGTCTCGGCTCGGTCTGCTCTGGCTCGCGGGCATCGATCTTCGCTTGACGATCCTGGCGCTGCCGCCGGTTCTGCCGCTGATCCACCGCGATCTCGATCTGAGCGAGAAGCTGGTGGCCGCGCTGACGGGATTGCCGGTCCTGCTATTCGCGATTGTCGCGCTACCCGGCTCTCTGCTGATCGCACGGTTTGGCGCCCGGCGCGCCCTGCTGATGGGCCTTATCCTGACGGCACTCGGCTCCGCCGGCCGCGGCCTCGGACCGTCGACGCCGATGCTGTTTGCGATGACGTTCATCATGGGCGCCGGCATTTCCATCATGCAGCCGGCGCTGCCGTCGCTGGTGAGCGAGTGGTTCGAGGCGAAACCCGGGCTGGCCACCGCCGTCTATGCCAACGGATTGCTTATCGGCGAGGTCCTCGGCGCCGCGCTCACCTTGCCCTTGATCCTGCCGTTGGTCGGAGGCAGTTGGGCCGCGAGCTTCGTCGTCTGGGCGGTGCCGGTGCTGGCGACCGCCGTGCTGATAGCCGGTTTCACGCCGCATCGGTCGCCGCTTCCGAGCTCCGCCGCGCGACTCTGGTGGCCGGATTGGGGCGACGCGCAGACCTGGCAGGTGGGCCTGATCCTCGGCGGCGGCTCCTGCATCTACTTTGCCGCCAATGCCTTCATTCCGGACTACCTGAACGCCACGGGCGCCGGCGGCCTGATCGGACCGTGCCTGACCTCCCTCAACGCGGGCCAGCTACCGGCGTCGTTCCTGGTGCTCGGTTTCCCGGAACGTGTCACGGGTAAAAAGGGCCCGCTCGTGGCGCTGGGCGTGCTCTCGCTCGCCGGGCTCGGAATGCTGCTTCTGCCGCTGCCCTGGGTGCAGATCCTGGGCGCGGGCGTTCTGGGCTTCGCCGCGGCCTTCGGGCTGATCCTGACCTTGGCATTGCCGCCGATGCTGGCCGCGGCCACCGATGTGCACCGGCTCTCCGCGGGCATGTTCGCGATCGGGTATCTGACCGCGTTCCTCGTGCCGTTGCTGGGCGGCGTTGCCTGGGATGCGACCGCCGTTCCCGCGACCGCTTTTCTGCCGATCGTGCTCGGCGCCGCGATGGTGCTCGCGGTAGCCGCGCGGCTCAAGCCGCACGAGTTCAGCGCACAGGGATCTTCGGACCGTTAGTCGCTATTGGACTACGTGCCAGCGGCCGTCGCTTTCGAGGCAGGCACGGCCGTAGAACGGCTTGCCCGAGCTGTCGATGGTGGCGTCCCCGCGATAGGTCCGGCAATTGCGCGCGGCAGTCGGCGACACGGTTTGCGGAGGAGTCGCCGGCATGCTTGGCTGCGCGTAGGCATCCGGAGCGTAGCCCTGCTGCGGCGGATAATAGCCCTGCTGCGGCGGATAATAGTAGGGCGGGGGATAGTAATAGGCCGGCGGATAGTCGTAGGAGGGTCCGTAATAGAAGGGGAAGAACGGGAACCCCAGGCTCACGAAAACGCGGGCATGGGCAGACGCGCTCACCGCCAGGGTCAGCAGCAGGACGGCCAAGAAGCGGAACACCGGACGGATGCTCATGATCGGCTCGATCAAGGGTTCGGCTGAGCGAACGATAAGCCCAACCCCGGACACAATCCAGCCCGACATTGCCACTGCGGATTTTCGTGACAAAACCATGGTTTGATGGTCGGATTCGCGCAACCAGAATGGCTCGGAGATCGCCATGCAGCAGCAATATGACCGCACGGCCGAGGACCTCGGCAACGTCGTGGCACTCGAGCATGTCAACGTCCTGATCCCTGATCAGCAGATCGCCACGCTTTTCTACGTAACCGGGCTCGGGCTCACGCGCGACCCCTACATCATGACCAGCACCGACAACATGTGGATCAACGTCGGGCGCAGCCAGTTCCATCTGCCGACCGGTGCTGCCCAGGTCTTACGCGGCCGCGTCGGGATCGTGCTTCCGGGCCGCGAGGCGCTGCTCAAGCGTCTCGCCCGCGTGCGCCGTCCGCTCGACGGCACCAAGTTCGACGTGCGTGAGCACAACTCCTTCGTCGACGTGACGAGCCCCTGGGGCAACTGCATCCGATGCCACGAGCCCGAGCCGCGCTTCGGCGGGATCAACCTGGGCATTCCCTACGTGGAATTCGATGTTCCCTCGGGCACGGCCGACGGCATCGCGCGGTTCTATCGCGAGGTGCTCGCTACTCCCGCCGAGGCTGGCGAGGACGAGCAAGGACCGCGCGCCCGAGCCTCGGTGGGCGCGCAACAGGATCTGATTTTCCGCGAGACCGATCGGCCGCTAGCGCCCTACGACGGTCATCACATCCAGATCTATATCGCGGATTTCTCGGGGCCCCACCGCCGCCTCCTGGAGCGGGGTCTCGTCACGGAGGAGAGCGACCAGCACCAGTACCGCTTCAACGATATCGTCGACCCCGCAAGCGGCAAGCATCTCTTCACCATCGAGCACGAGGTCCGCAGCATGCAGCACCCGCTCTATGCGCGCCCCCTGGTCAATCGCGATCCCGCCCAGACCAACCGCGACTACGCGCCCGGGCGCGACGCCTGGGCTTGGTCCTTGCCGCACGATGCCTAGCGCCCCGCGACTGTCGTCATGACGCCGCCACCAACGGAAAGCTTGGCCGCGAAGCGCATCGAGGCCGCCCAGGGCATTCCGGAGCGGGTGCGGGCGCTGCTGCCGGAGATCGCGGCTTACGCCGAGGAAACCGAGCGCCAGCGCCGGATCGCGGCGCCGCTGGTGGCCGCCATGCTGGAGGCCGGCCTCTTTCGGATGCTGCTGCCGCGCCCCTTCAACGGATTCGAGACGGATCCCCTGACGTTCACGGCGGCCATCGAGGAGATCGCAAAGGCGGACGCGAGCACCGCTTGGTCGCTTTGTCAGACCGCGGTCTGCGCGATGGTCGCGGCCTACCTGCCGCCGGAGACGGCGATGGAAATCTTCGGCCGCGATCCCAAGGCCGTGCTCGCTTGGGGTCCTGGACCCAATGGGCGGGCAGTGGCAACCCGAGGCGGCTATCGTGTCACCGGCAACTTCGCCTTTGCGAGCGGAGGACGGCACGCGACCTGGCTCGGTGCCCATGTTCCCGTCTACGACCTCGACGGGAGCCAACGCCGCACGCCTGCCGGCGCGCCGGTGGTGCGTACCGTGCTATTTCCGGCCGCCGCCGCGCCCATGAAGGATATCTGGCACGTCGTGGGATTGCGCGGGACCGGCAGCGATGCTTTCGACGTCGACGATCTGTTCGTGCCGGAGACACACACTCTGGGCCGCGACGATCCCGCGGACCGCCGCTATCCGGGTCCGCTCTATGCGCTGCCGACCAACAGCCTCTACTCCTGCGGCTTCGCGAGCCTGGCCCTCGGCGTGGCACGGGCGTTGCTCGATGCCTTCGTCGCGCTCGCCATGGAAAAGACGCCGCGCGGGTACAAGCACACGCTGCGCAACAGCGCCGTCACCCAAACCGAGATCGCCGAGGCCGAGGCCAGGCTGCGCGCCGCGCGGATGTACCTGCGAGGCACCCTCGACGAGGTCTGGCAGTCGGTCGAGCGCACCAACAGCCTCTCCATCGAGCAGCGTATGGCCATGCGGCTCGCGGCCTCGCAAGCCCTCAAGGAGGCAGCGGGCGTCGCGGATTTCGCCTACCACGCGGCCGGAGCCACCGCGATCTTCGAGAGCAACCCGTTCGAGCGGCGCTTTCGCGACATGCACGCGATCACCCAGCAGCTCCAGGGCCGCCGCTCGCATTTCGAGACCGTCGGCAAATACCTGCTCGACGTCGAATTCGATCAGGCCTTTCTCTAGTGTCCTGATCGATAAATTTATGGGATCATGTTCTGAGGCGAGCAGAGGAGCATGATCCGATGGGCAAGCCAGCGGTGGCGATCACGTTGACGGCGGAAGAGCGGAACGAGCTGGAGGGCTTGGCGAGCCGGCGGCGG
>DATNIT010000179.1:0-21205 GCA_035604335.1 Allostellaceae bacterium
TCGGGAGCGCGCATGACGATCCGCAAGCCGCCGCCCGGCCGAGCGTCCACCTCGCAGACTGGGTTCGTGAAACCCTTGGGACCCCACCACCGAGCGAGGTGAGCGGCATCTGTCCAAGCCTTGAAAACGAGCGTACGCGGCGCGTCGAAAACGCGGGTGATGACGACCGTGCGCTCGTTGGCCGTCGCGCCGGGATCATTTCTTTCGGCCACGTTTCTTCTCCTCCTTGGCTTTGAGCTCGCGCAGATAGACGCCGAGACGATCGAGGCTCTGCTCCCAGAACCGCCGATAGTGCTCGAGCCAATCCGCGATATCCTTGAGCGGACCCACCTCGAGCCGCGAGGGCCGCCACTGCGCCTCGCGGCCGCGAGCGATCAAGCCGGCGCGCTCCAGCACCTTGAGGTGCTTGGAGACGGCGGGCAGGCTCATGTCGAAGGGCTCGGCGAGCTCGCCAACCGAGGCCTCGCCGAGCGCAAGCCGCGCCAAGATCGCCCGCCGGGTGGGATCGGCGAGAGCGGCGAAGGTGGTGCTGAGGCGATCGGTCGACATTCGCGTGATACCGAGTGGTTAAATAACCAGTCGGTTCAATAGCGACCGAAAGAACGGATGTCAAGATGCCTGCCGACGAGCCCGAAGGACGCTAGGCCGCGGGATTAGCCCAGCGGGCACTCTCAAGCCGCCGGACAGCTTCCTGGACTCTCAAACTTCGTCTCGAAGAGCGCCGCGAATCGGACCGCTCAGCGCCTCCGCCGAAGCGAGCCGCGTCAGAACATCACGACGCTGCGGATCGACGTGCCCTCATGCATGAGGTGGAAGGCGTCGTTGATCTTGTCGAGCGGCATCTTGTGCGTGATGAGGTCGTCGATGTTGAGCTTGCCGCCCATGTACCAGTCGACGATGCGGGGCACGTCCGTGCGGCCCTTGGCGCCGCCAAAGGCGGTGCCGCGCCACACGCGGCCGGTAACGAGCTGGAACGGGCGGGTCGCGATCTCCGCGCCCGCGGGAGCCACGCCGATGATGGTCGATTCGCCCCAGCCCTTGTGACAGCACTCGAGCGCCTGGCGCATGGTCTGGACGTTGCCGATGCACTCGAACGAATAATCCGCGCCGCCGTTGGTGAGTTCGACGAGATGGGCGACCAGGTCGCCTTTGACCGTCTTGGGATTGACGAAGTGGGTCATCCCGAGCTTGCGCGCGAGCGCCTCGCGGCCGGGATTCAGGTCAACGCCGACGATCATGTTGGCGCCGACCATGCGGCTGCCCTGGATGACATTGAGGCCGATGCCGCCGAGGCCGAACACCACGACGTTCGAGCCGGGCCGGACTTTGGCGGTGTTGATGACCGCACCGACGCCGGTGGTCACGCCGCAGCCGATATAGCAAATCTTGTCGAAGGGCGCGTCCGCCCGAACCTTTGCGAGCGCGATCTCCGGCACCACCGTGAACTGGGCGAAAGTGGAGGTGCCCATGTAGTGGTGGAGTGGCTCCTTGCCGATGCGGAAGCGGCTGGTGCCGTCGGGCATCAGGCCCTTGCCTTGAGTGATCCGGATCGCCTGGCACAGGTTGGTGCGGCCGGAGGTGCAGTAGTCGCAGGTCCGGCACTCCGGCACATAGAGCGGGATGACGTGGTCGCCTTTCTTGAGGCTGGTCACGTCCTTACCGACATCGACCACGATACCCGCACCCTCGTGGCCGAGGATCGCCGGGAACAGCCCCTCGGGATCGGCGCCCGAGAGCGTGTAGGCGTCGGTATGGCAGATGCCGGTCGCCTTGATCTCCACCAGCACTTCGCCGGCCTTGGGACCCTCGAGCTCGACCGTCTCGATGGTGAGCGGTTCCTTCGCCTTATGCGCCACCGCCGCGCGGACTTGCATGACGCCTCTCCTCAAATCTTTCGTTCCAATGGACGTTCGTACGGCCGCCGCGCCGCGCGGCCTTCGATCAGGCGCGCGGCGGGCAGCCGGGCATGGTGGACCTCGGCGCTATTCGCGGAGCGCACCCTTGGCCTTCGCCGTGTGTGCCGCGATCATGTCCATCAGCGGCGGCGACAGGCAATCGTAGGGCTCGAGGCGCAATTCCTTGAGCCGCGCGCGGATGGCGCCCATCTGGCTGGGCTTGGTACCGGACTCGATGATCGACGACACGAAGGCCGCGAACTCCGGCGGCGCCCAGCCGCTCTCCTTGGAAAGCTCGGTGTGGAAGAAATCGAAGCCGTAGATCGGGTGCCCCTTGTTCTCGATCCGACCGTACATGTGGACACCGCAATCCTTGCAGGCGTAGCGATGGATCGCGGCGGAGGGATCGACAATCTTGAGCTTCTCCGCGTGCGCGGTGACCTTGAGGTTGTCGCGCGGGACGACCGCGATCTGCGAGAACAGTGCGCCTTCCGGTTTCCAGCACTTCGTGCAGCCGCAAACGTGGTTGAAGGCGCATTGACCTTTGATACTGACCTGAACCGCGTTCTGCTTGCACTTGCAGCTGAGCGTACCGCCGGCGAAATCCTTCGTGCCTGGTTTCACGCCGTGATCCACAGCCGGATGGATTGAAATCGTGCTGGCCATTTCGATCGACCTCCCTGATTGCTTTTACCCGTCGAGAATCCCAATCCTAGGTTCCCGAAGTGACGCCGGGGTTTCAGCTCACATTCAGGGTAACACCTGGGAACTGCCGCGTGTCAACCAATGGCCGCGGGTGGAAGGCTCGGAGCGATTCCTTCGGACAAGGACATGCACACGCTCGCCATCGATGCCAGGACCCACGCGATCTACGAGTATCGCGACAAGGCCAACCAAGGTGGACGTCCGCGGACAATTAGGGCAACCCGCCACTCGCACCCGCGCGATCGGAGTGGACTCTGTCTAGGAGGGCGTCACTGAGAGCGGCGCGGCGTCTTCCGGCACCACGATCGTCCCGCCCAGCCGGCGGTAGACCAAGGGCGGGGGCACCGCCCGAGCCGCGCGGAGCGCCGGCTCCAGGGCGCCATGATCAGGCGCGAGATGGCAAACGGGATCGGCGACCCTCGGATTGCCCGTGAGGGCGAAGGCCTGGCAGCGGCAGCCGCCCCAGTCGATCTCGCGCCGGTCGCAGGAGCGGCACGGTTCCATCATCCAACCGGTCCCCCGGTAGCGGTTGAAGGCCTCGGACCCCCGCCAGATCGCATCGAGGCTCGTTGTGCGTACCGAAGGAAACGAAAGGCTCGGGATGGTCTCCGCGGCTTGGCAAGGCAACGCCTTGCCAGACGGAGTCACGCTCAGGAACCGTCGGGCCCAGCCGCCCATGCAGGCCCTGGGCAGCATCGCGTGATAATCCGGCATCACATAGTCGACGACGAGCTGCCCGCGCAGCCGCTCGCGCGCGGCCTCCACGATCGCCGTAGCCTCGTCCAGTTGCTCTCGGGTCGGCAGCAAGGCGTCGCGATTGGCCATGGCCCAACCGTAGTACTGCACATGGGCAATCTCGAGCCGACCAGCGCCGAGCTCGACAGCCTGCGCGATCACCTCGGGCATACGGGCGAGATTCTGGCGATGCATAACCGCATTGATCGTGAGCGGAAGGCCGCGATCTCTGACGCGAGCCGCTGCCTCGCACTTTATACGATGGGCACCGTCGTAGCCCGCGACGTAGTCCCCCGCGTCGGCGTTCGCGTCCTGGAAACTAATCAGCACGTGGTCGATGCCCGCCTCGACCAAGGCGTCGACGCGGGTATCGCTGAGCGTCACACCGGACGTGATCAGCGTGGTGTAGAGCCCGGCGCGCGCGGCATGCCCGACCAGGTCCTCGAGATCGCGGCGCACCAGCGGCTCACCGCCGGAGAACTGTACCTGCAGCACGCCCATCCCTGCTGCTTGGTCGAGGACGCGCCGCCAAGTGTCGGTGTCGAGCTCGTCCCGGCCGGGCTCGAGCTCCAGGGGATTCGAGCAATAGGGGCATTGCAAAGGACAGCGATGCGTCAGTTCCGCGACAATCGCCAGCGGGGGATCAACTTCAGGCATGGGTGATGATCGCCTCTTCCGCGAGCTCCACGCGTCGTGCGCGGTTGCTCTGACATCGATGAAAGCTGATCGGCCGTGTGTCAAATGAAACAGGGCAAAGCTGCCCTCGGATTTATTGCTGCATTCCCAAGAATTGCCGCGCTCACAAAATTGTCACGACATTCGGCGCCTTTCATGAACTCGGAACCCGACCGCTCATGGACAGGTCGAGCGTCACGCTGCCACGCAGCGTTAGCGCACAGCGAGATCGGAGCCCAGCCTCATTCGTGCCACGTGCGGGGCCAGCTTGTTTATGGTATTTCTGTAACGTCGTTGATGCCTTCAGGGCGGAGGCGGTAATGGACTTTCCTGACTATCTCCGCGCCCAGGCCGCCGAATTCCGTGCCCGTGCGCAGGAAGTCGACGAGGCCGTGATCGCGCGCGAGTTCTACGAGCTAGCGGTGGTTTGCGAGGATGTCGCTGAAGAGCTCGAGGATCGGCAACCCGCGGGTTGACGGGAGCCGGCACGCTCAGTGTCAAAGCAGCTTCTCGACGTCTCGTCTCTATCAATGCCTCGGCGGCGTTTTCGATCGCCTAGTCGCGCGATCGTCGGTCCTTCCGCGGATAAATGATGATGGAGAGATACTGCATCGGCACCTTGGTCAGGTGCTCGGGGCCGTGCCGCGCCGCGGCGTCGAAGAACAGCGCATCGCCGGGCTCCATGGCATAGGTCCGGTCGGCGTGTCGGTAATTGACCTTGCCCGAAAGCATGTAAATGAGCTCGAAGCCGGAATGGCGGAACTGCGTATAGGGCTCTGCCCGCTCGCTCAGCGTAATCAGATAGGGCTCGACGCCGATCTCGCCTTCGAGTGAGTGGCCGAGCAAATCGTAGAGGTGCCCGGCCTTGGTGCCGCGCCGCTCGATCCGAGCCCCCTTCCCTGCTTTCACGAACGAGCAATCACGGCGCTCCTCGGCATCGGTGAAGAGCTGCGTGATCGGTACATTGAGGGCTTTGGCGAGTGCGTCGAGGGTGGAAAGCGACGGCGAAATGCCACCGTTCTCGATCTTCGAGAGCATGCCGGCGGACATGCCGGCGGTTGCGGCAAGCCCGGCGACGGTCAGATCCAGCGATTTGCGCAGGCGCCGTACCTCCGCTCCGATGCTCGCTTCGATGCTGCTCGGCGCTGCCGCCGGTGCGGCGGAACCGGTACGAAGCTCCGGCTCGGACGCCTGGCCCTTCGGTGTGGTTTTCTTGCGAACTCTCATGCGCACTCCTTCGGACGGCTCATAGCAGGCTGCGATGGTAGGATTATGTTTCCCAGCAGGAAACATTTATTCTCTTGCGTTGACAAGCTCGCCGCCCGCATGCGACCTTCCGAGGGTCATTCGCGGAGCGCTCGCATGTGTGGAATCGTCGGATTATTCCTCAAGAACCCCAAGCTGAGGCCGGAGCTCGGCGGGTTTCTCAGCACCATGCTGACGACCCTTTCCGACCGCGGTCCTGACTCCGCGGGTTTTGCCGTCTACGGCGAGGCTCGCGCCGAGAGGATCAAACTCACTCTGAGACGCGGCGTCGACACCGATTTCGACGCGATCGCCGCGGAGGTCGCGCGCGAGCTTGGCGAGGACGTCTCCGTCTCCCGCCGCGACACCCACGCGGTCCTGACGGTGCCTACGGCACGCGCCGCAGACGCGCGCGCTTCCCTCGGTCGGATTGCGCCCGATGTCTCGGTGGTCGGCATGGGTCGGCGCATGGAGCTCTACAAGGAAGTCGGGCTACCCGCCGAGGTCGCCAAACGCTTCGATCTCGCCGGCATGTCCGGCACGCACGCGATCGGGCACACACGTATGGCGACGGAATCCGCGGTGACCACGGATGGCGCCCATCCCTACTCGACCGGCCCCGACCAGTGCCTCGTCCACAACGGCTCGCTCTCCAATCACAATTCGCTGCGCCGCGAGCTCCGGCGCGACGGCATCGGCTGCGCGACCGAGAACGACACGGAAGTGGCGGCGGGTTATCTCACCTGGCGGCTGCGCCAGGGCATGGCCCTCGACGCGGCGCTGAAGAGCGCGCTCGCGGATCTCGACGGGTTCTACACCTTTGTCGTCGGCACGGAATCCGGGTTCGGCGTGCTGCGAGACCCCATCGCCTGCAAGCCCGCCGTGATGGCCGAGGCCGACGACTACGTGGCCTTCGGCACCGAGTATCGCGCGCTCGCGGAGTTACCGAATATCGAGCACGCACGCGTTTTCGAGCCGGAGCCCGCCAAGGTCTATTTCTGGGATCTGAAGCAATGAGCTTGCGCGCGAATGCGCGCACCTTCGATCTTGCGCGTAACACCGTCCGCGAGCTCAACGCCGAGCTCCACCATCTCGATCCCGAAACCTCCCATTATTGGCGCATCTTCAACCCCAAGGGCCGACATTCGATCGCGGCCGGCCTCGATGCCGATGCCACCGTCGAGATCGCGGGCAACGTTGGGTACTACTGCGCCGGCATGAACAAGCGCGCGACGGTACTGGTCAAAGGTAACGCCGGCGTGGGCGTCGCCGAGAACATGATGTCGGGCCTGGTGCACGTACAGGGCGACGCCAGCCAATCCGCCGGCGCCACCGCTAACGGCGGACTGCTCGTGATCGACGGCAGCGCGTCGGCTCGCTGCGGCATCTCGCTCAAGGGCGCCGACATCGTGGTCAAGGGGTCGATCGGCCACATGAGCGCTTTCATGGCGCAAGCGGGCTCGCTGGTCGTGCTCGGCGATGCAGGCGAGGCGCTCGGGGATTCCATCTATGAGGCCCGGCTCTTTGTGCGCGGTAACGTTCATAGCCTGGGCGCGGATTGCATCGAAAAGCAGCTCGAGGACCAGCACCGGAAACAGCTGCACGCGCTCCTGGAGCGAGCCGGCATCGCTCGCGAGGTCGACATTGGCGAGTTCCGCCGCTACGGCTCCGCCCGCCGGCTCTACCATTTTCATGTGGACAACGCTTCGGCGTACTGAGCAGGACTCATGTCCGATTACCAGAATATCCCACCGACCCCGCCCCGTTTCTCCGCGACTTTTGACGAGCACACCCTGGCGGAAATCCGCCGCGCGGCGGCGACCGGCATCTACGACATCCGCGGCGGCGGCACCAAGCGGCGCGTCCCGCATTTCGACGACCTGCTCTTCCTCGGCGCCTCCATCAGCCGATACCCGCTCGAGGGCTACCGCGAGAAGTGCGGCACCAACGTCGTGCTCGGCGCGCGGCATGCGAGGAAGCCGATCGAGATCAAGATACCCGTCACCATCACCGGCATGAGCTTCGGCTCGCTCTCCGCGCAAGCGAAGGAAGCGCTGGGGCGCGGCGCCTCGATGGCGGGCACCTCCACGACCACTGGCGACGGCGGCATGACGCCGGAGGAGCGCGGCCACTCGAGCATCCTGGTCTACCAGTACCTGCCGTCCCGCTACGGCATGAATCCCGACGATCTCCGCAAGGCCGATGCCATCGAGGTGGTGGTGGGCCAAGGCGCCAAGCCCGGCGGCGGCGGCATGCTGCTGGGCCAGAAGATCTCGGCGCGCGTTGCGGCCATGCGCGTGCTGCCCGAGGGGATCGATCAGCGCTCGGCCTGCCGGCATCCCGACTGGACCGGCCCCGACGATCTCGAGATCAAGATCGAGGAACTCCGCGAGATCACCGACTGGGAGAAGCCGATTTTCGTCAAGGTGGGCGCGAGCCGCCCTTACTACGATGTCGCGCTCTCGGTGAAGGCGGGCGCGGACGTGGTGGTGGTCGACGGCATGCAGGGCGGCACCGCCGCGACCCAGGAAGTCTTCATCGAGAATGTCGGCATTCCGACCCTGGCGGCGATCCGCCCGGCCGTGCAGGCATTGCAGGACCTCGGCATGCACCGGAAGGTGCAGCTGATCGTCTCCGGCGGCATCCGAAACGGCGCCGACGTCGCGAAGGCGCTGGCGCTCGGCGCCGATGCAGTCTCCATCGGCACCGCCGCGCTGGTCGCGCTCGGCGACAACGATCCCGTCTACGAAGCCGAGTATAAGGCAATGGGCACTCTCCCGGGCGCCTATGACGACTGGCAGGACGGGCGCGACCCCGCGGGGATCACCACCCAGGACCCCGCGCTCGCCGCACGGCTCGACCCCGTGCTGGGTGGTCGGCGGATCGCGAACTTCCTGTCGGTGCTCACGCTGGAGGCGCAAACCATCGCGCGCGCCTGCGGCAAGAGCCATCTGCACAATCTGGAGCCCGAGGACCTTGTGGCACTCACCGTAGAGTCCGCCGCCATGGCGGGGGTGCCGCTCGCCGGTACGAATTGGATTCCGGGCAAAGCGGCGTCATGATGTGACACAGCCGAGAAGCGGGCGGACGGAAGAGCGGCGGGAATACGAGGGGGACAAGCATGCCGACTGACTTGGCGCGGACCGCGAAGGACCGCGGCATCAAATATTTTCTGATCTCCTATACGGACCTGTTCGGAACCCAGCGTGCGAAGTTGGTGCCCGCGGCCGCCATCGGGGAGATGCAGAAGGCGGGCGCGGCGTTCGCGGGCTTCGCCACTTGGCTCGACATGACGCCGGCGGACTCCGATCTCTTCGCGCTCCCGGACCCCACGAGCTTGATCCAGCTGCCTTGGCGGCCGACGGTGGGCTGGCTCGCGGCCGATCTCTGGATGGACGGCAAGGAAGTCGGCCACGCCCCGCGCAACGTGCTCAAGCGCGCGCTCGCCTCGGCGAATTCGAAGGGATACGAGCTCAAGAGCGGTGTCGAGTGTGAGTTCTTCCTGATCGCGCCCAGCGGAGAACGCATCGCCGACGACAGCGACCGCCAGCAAAAGCCCTGCTACGACCAGGCTGCGTTGATGCGGCGGTACGACGTAATCACCGAAATCTGCGACAACATGCTGGGGCTCGGCTGGTCGCCCTACCAGAACGACCACGAGGACGCCAACGGCCAGTTCGAGATGAACTGGCAGTACGACAACGCCCTGGTGACGGCGGACCGCCACGCGTTCTTCAAGTACATGGTGAAATCGATCGCGGAGAAGCATGGGCTCCGAGCCACCTTCATGCCGAAGCCATTCTCGAACCTGACCGGGAACGGCTGCCACGCCCATCTCTCGCTCTGGCAGGGCAAGAAGAACCTGTTTCAGGATCCGAAGGGCGAGCTCGGGCTCTCCAAGCTGGGCTACGCCTTCATCGGCGGAGTGATCCATAACGCCGAGCCGTTGTGCGCGCTGCTCAACCCCACCGTCAATTCCTACAAGCGCATCAACGCGCCGCGGACGGTCTCCGGCGCCACCTGGTCGCCGAACACGGTGACCTACGCCGGCAACAACCGCACGCACATGATCCGGATTCCCGAAAGCGGCCGCTTCGAGCTGCGGCTCGGCGACGGCGCAGCGAACCCGTACCTGCTTCAGGCCGGAATTCTCGTCGCGGGCCTCGACGGCATCGCGAACAAACGCGATCCCGGCAAGCGCCTTGACATCAACATGTACACCGAGGGCCACAAGGTCAAAAACGCGAAACGCCTGCCGCTCAATCTGCTCGATGCCCTGCGTCTCCTGGAGAAGTCCAGCGTGCTTCGAAACGGACTCGGCGAGGCGTTTGTCTCCTCATATCTCAAGCTCAAGCACGACGATTGGAACGCCTACGCTCAGCACCTGACCCAATGGGAGCGCGACACCACGCTCGATTGCTGAGCGAAATCTCAATCGATCCGACGAGAGGTTTCCCATGCCGAAGCGCGTCCTGCGTCCGCGCAATCTTGCGTTCCAGCCGCGGCCGACCTATCCGTATTCGCCGGGCACGCGCGGCGGGGATTATGTCTACACGGCAGGACAGGTTGCCTGGAACGACAAGGGCGAAATCGTCGGCATCGGCGACGTGCGGGCGCAGACGCGGCAAGTGCTTGGCAACATCGAATCGATCCTGCAGGAAGCCGGTGCATCGATGTCGGACGTCCTCAAATGCAACGTCTATCTCGCGGACATTCGGGATTTCCAGGCCATGAACGAGGAATTCGCGAAGGCTTTCCCGACCGATCCGCCCGCGAGAACCACGGTTCAAGCGGCGCTCGCCGAGACGGAAATGCTGGTGGAGATCGAGGCGATTGCCTTTCTCGGGAAGTGACCACGCCGAGCCGCTGGCCAGGCGGCCGGCGATTAGCCGGCAATCCCTCGGCATGATGAGTGTCGCCGCCGGCGTCTCGGTGTTCACGATCCAGGACGTGATCGTGAAAACACTGAGCGGAGTTTACCCGGTCCACCAGATCGTTGTGTTGCGGAGCCTGGTGGCTTTTCCGATCCTGCTCTGGGTCACCTACGCCGAGCAGCGCGGGCACATCAAGATGCATCGCGGCGCCCTGCACCTCGTGCGCGGGTTCATCCTCTATGTCTCCTACACCTGCTATTACCTGGGCCTTGCGCGCCTGCCGATGGCGGACGTGATCGCGCTGACCTTCACGGTCCCGCTGTTCGTGACGATGCTGGGGGTCCTCGTGCTCGGCGAGCGTGTGCGGACTCGGCGCTGGCTCGCGCTCTGTGCCGGGTTCGTGGGTGTGCTCGTCATCCTGCGGCCCGGCGTCGGCCTCTTCGATCCCGCGGCGCTGCTGCCCATCGGGTCGGCGCTGGCCTACGCGACCTCGGCGGTCATGGCGCGCAGGCTCGGGAGCACCGAGAGCGGTGGCGCGATGGCGCTCACGGCAACCGGCGCTTACATCGTGGGTGGCGCGCTCACGGCCGCGCTGCTCGCGGGCTTCGATCCGCCGGCGGATGCAGAGGAGTCCATTCGCTTCCTGCTCAATCCCTGGATCTGGCCGAGCTCGCTCGATCTAGCGCTGATGGCGCTGTGCGGCTGCATCGCCGCTTTCGGGTTCTTTTGCCTGAGCCAAGGCTATCGGCTGTCCGAGGCCTACCGCGCGGCGCCATGCGAATATGCCGCGTTGCCATGGGGCGTGCTCTGGGGATACCTGTTCTTCGGCAACACGCCGGATGCGGTCATGATTGTCGGCGCGTTCATCATCATGGGCGCCGGGCTCTATACGCTGCGGCCGGAGCCCGCCGTGCGCGCGGAGTCCTGACCCACGACATCTCGCCAGAATATTCCCGACCTTCAGAAAGGCCCGCCATGTCGCCACCCGTCGATCCCGTTCAAAGCGATCCGAACCTTCCGAAATCCGCCGACGTCGTGATCATCGGCGGCGGCATCATCGGCGCCGCCACGGCTTACTACCTGGCCAAGCGCGGGATGTCCGTCGCGGTCGTGGAGAAGGGTCGCATCGCCGGCGAGCAGTCGAGCCGAAACTGGGGCTGGTGCCGCCAGCAGGACCGAGACCAGGCGGAAATCCCGCTAATTATGGAAAGCCTGCGGATCTGGAGCAATCTCAACGCCGAGATCGGCGCCGACACCGGCTTTCGGCGCACCGGCGTCCTCTACGTGACGGAGGATCCGCAGGAGTTGGCGAAGTGGGAACGGTGGACGGAGAATGCGCGGAAACACCAGCTGCATTCGCACCTGCTCTCGGCCGCCGAGGCGCAGGCGATGACGCTGGGCTGCGACACCAAATGGATCGGCGGTCTGCACACGCCGAGCGACGGCCGCGGGGAGCCCTCCATGGCGGGGCCAGCCATCGCCACCGCCGCGCGCAAGCTCGGCGCGACCATCCACCAGAATTGCGCGGCGCGCGGGCTCGAGACCGAGGGCGGCTCGGTCTCCGGCGTCGTCACCGAGCACGGCACGATCCGCACCCGCAGAGCGCTCTGCGCGGGTGGCGCCTGGTCGTCGATGTTCTGCCGCCGGCATGGGGTCGACCTTCCGCAGCTGACCGTGCGCGCCTCCGTCCTGCGCACCGAGGCGGCGCCGGAGGTCTTCGACAGCGCCCTCGGCACGCCCGACTTCGGTCTCCGGCGCCGCCTCGACGGCGGCTTCACCGTCGGCTACCGCAACCAGGTGAGCTTTCACATTACGCCGGACGCCCTCAGGTATCTCCGGAGGTTCTGGCCGGCCTTCAAGTACGAGAGCCGGCACATCAAGCTGGAATTCGGCTCGGATTTCTGGAAAGCGCTGATGACCCCGCGTAACTGGCCGCTGGACAAGCCCTCGCCCTTCGAGGCCGTGCGCATCCTCGACCCAGAGCCCGACCGCAAGCTCCTCGATCGCGCTCTCGGGAATTTCAAGACGGGGTACCCTAGTCTGAAGGACGTTAAGATGGCGGAGGCCTGGGCCGGCATGATCGACATCACGCCCGACGCCTTGCCGGTGATCTCGCCGGTCGAGGCGATACCGGGGTTCTTCCTTGCGACGGGGTTCAGCGGTCACGGGTTCGGGATCGGGCCTGGCGCGGGCCGGCTTGCCGCCGACCTGCTCGCGGGCGAGACGCCTATCGTCGATCCGAAGCCTTTCCGCTATTCCCGTATGATCGATGGCAGCAAGCTCGAGCCGGAATCGAGGTTATGAGGCTGTTCCATCTCCAGCAGCGGAATATCATCAATCAAGGCGACAATGCGTGAATGGAGGTCGCGCATGCACGATGCCCTAGCCCCCGCGCTCGCAGTGGTCCTGCTGGCCGCAAACCCGCCGGCGCCCCCGGCGGACACCCCGCCGATACCCGCGCCCTCGACCGCCATCGTCGCCGGCCACCACATTCAGCCCCGAGCGACCGGTCCGGATGGCTCGTCGAAACCCGACATTTCTCCAGCCGACGCTGACGAGGTCGAGCAGCTCTATCAACAACTCATGCATGAGACGGCGCCCGATGCAGGTGGGGGCAAAGCGTCGCCCCCTTCCCGATAACCCTTTCTCCGCGCACGGGAAGTTTACCAGCCATTCCGGGAATGCGGGTTTGTGCACTGCGGTATAGCCCCCATATGAGGTAGGACTGCCGATGCGATTGCAGTGCCTGCGAATTCTGGAGGGCCGATGCATGTTTGACCCCATACACACAAGTCCCGATCGCGCCCGCGTGCGCCTGCGGGACCTCGGCGCGGCCTGGGTACTGGTCGCGCTCATCCTTACCGCTAGCGCTTTGCCCGGTGCGGCCCGGGTCGCCAAGGCCGAGGCGATCCAGGCCGCGGGCGCCGCCCGCGGCGAGGTCGCCGCTGTCTTGCACGCCGTCCCCAAATTGTTACAGCGAACGCATCAGGCCTAAGAGGCCCCGAGGCGGTTATCCCAGGATTGCGGTTCCGCCGATCTGAAGCTATGGGAGGCAGGCTAGCCGAGAGAGGAGCCTTGCCTGGCCAGGACATCGCAAGCGGCCGTCCGAAAATCCGCGAAGGCCTCACCTCCGAGGGCACACGCCGCTCCCCACCAGCCCGGGCAACTCGCGAAATACGAGAGCAAGCGGCGGTTCGACCGGACGCCGGAGCCGGGGCCGCAGGTCGGCCGCGGCGCGGGCAATAGCTTCGTCGTTCAAAAACACGCGGCTAGACGGCTGCACTACGATTTCCGGCTGGAGCTCGACGGAGTCCTGAAGAGCTGGGCGATCACGAAGGGTCCGAGCCTCGACCCCGCCGACCGACGCCTCGCGGTCCACGTGGAGGACCATCCGCTCGCTTATGGCAGCTTCGAGGGCACCATCCCGGCAGGGCAATACGGCGCCGGCACCGTGATGGTCTGGGACCAAGGAACTTGGGAGCCCATAGGCGACGGCCGCAAAGGCTACGTCGAGGGCAAGCTCAAATTCCTTCTGCACGGCCAGCACCTGAAGGGTGGCTGGACCCTCGTGCGCATGCGCGGAAGAAGCCAGGAAGAGCGGCGGGATAACTGGCTCCTGATCAAGGAGCGCGACCGGTTCGCGCTGCCCGGCAACGGCGATGCCCTCGTGCAGGACGTCGACGAGAGCGCGCTCAGCCGAAAGACGATGGAACAGCTCGAGCGCTCCGGCGGACAATGGATCAGCTCAAGGCCGGCTCGCACGAACGAGGCGGCTACGCTTCCGAAAAAGCGAGCGGCCCGAGCTCGAGCACCGATTCCTGGCGCCCGGCGTGGAGCTCTCGAGGATTTCGTTCCGCCTCAGCTCGCCACGCCCATCGCGCGCCCGCCGAACGGCGAGAACTGGCTGCACGAGATCAAGCTGGACGGCTATCGCATCTACTGCCGGCGCGACGCGCGCGGCGCCCGATTGCTGACGCGCACGGGCCAGGACTGGACCGAGCGGTTCCGACGCTTGATCGGTCCGCTCGAAGCACTGCCCGCCGACGCGTTCGCCCTCGACGGCGAAGTGGTTGTGCCCGACGAGAAGGGCCATTCGAGCTTCGGCGCGCTGCAGGAAGCGCTAAGCGCCGACGATCAAAGACGGCTCACGCTTTTCGCCTTCGATCTGCTGCACCTCGATGGCTATGACCTGCGCAATGCCGCGCTCGTCGATCGCAAACAGGCACTCCGCGAGCTCATCGAGGGCGGCAGCGGCGTGGGCTCGATCCGATATTCCGACCACATCGATGCGACCGGCGAGGAGGTATTCCGACGCGCATCCGAGCTGGGGCTCGAAGGCGTAGTCTCAAAGCAGAAAGATCGCCCCTACCGCTCGGGCCGGACAGCGGACTGGGTCAAATCGAAGTGCCATGCTCGGCAGGAATTCGTGATCGTAGGCTTCACCCTGCAAAAGAAGGGCGGCCCGGGCATCGGCGCGCTCGTCGTCGGCTACTTCGTGAATGACCGCCTGATATACGCGGGCCGGGTGGGCACTGGATTTACCCACGAGACCTCTTTGGACCTCAGAGCGCGGCTGGAGCCGCTCCGGGCCGCACGCGCTCTGGTGGAACAGGTCCCGCCCGAAATGCGCAGCGGCGTCTACTGGGTCAAGCCGGAGCTCGTGTGCGACGTGGAGTTTCTGTCATGGACGCGCGACAACGTGCTACGGCAGCCGTCTTTCCAAGGGCTGCGCGAAGACAAGAATCCCAGGGACGTCGTGCGCGAGCGAACTGGAGCTGTGGAGGTGCAAGACCCCGTGCGCAAGAGCGATGACCGAAAGGCGCCTCCGGCTGTGGGGCGAGATAGCATCGTCGCGGGCATCGCCATAACCCATGCAACCCGCGTAATCTTCCCGGACACCGGTGCCACCAAGCTCGATGTCGCCCGCTATTACGAGGCGGTGGCCGACCTCATGGTGCCGCATCTGCGCGAGCGGCCGCTCAGCCTGCTGCGCTGCCCCGAGGGCGTCGCCGGAACGTGCTTCTTCCAGAAACACTTCGGCAGGACCGAGCTGCCATCGCTCTCGCGCTTGTCGGTGCAAGAGCGCAAAGGGAAGATGGACTATCTAGTGCTGCACCGCGCGAGCGACCTCGTCGAGCTCGCCCAATACGGGATCATCGAGCTGCACCCCTGGGGCTGTCGCGCGGACGATCTCGAGCGACCCGACCAGCTGATCTTCGATCTCGATCCCGACCCGAGCGTGGCGTGGGCCACGGTCGTCGACACCGCGCTCGCGCTGAGGCAGCATCTGGCGGACATGGACCTAGTCTCGTTCGCGAAGACTACCGGCGGCAAGGGCCTGCACGTCGTGGTGCCGCTGCAGCGCGAGGCGAGCTGGGACATGGTGAAAGAGTTCGCGCGCGCTTTCGCGGAGAGCGTCGTAGAAGCGGCGCCGTCCATGTTCACGGCAAACCCGCTGAAGCGGTTGCGCAAGGGCAAGATCTTCATCGACTACCTCCGCAACGACAAAGGCTCGACGGCGGTCGCCCCCTACTCCGTGCGCGCCCGGGAGGGAGCGCCGGTCTCCATGCCCATGCCTTGGGAGGAGATCACCAAGAAGCTCGCGCCCGGGCGATTCGCCTTGCGCACCGTCCCGGCACTGATCTCGAATCGAGCGGATCCCTGGCGCGACATGGCGAAGGTGCGCCAGCACATCACCGCGCGGGCGCGCCGCGCCGTCGGGATCAACGAGTGACCGGCTGGTTCAAGTCCACGATCTCGACCCAGTTCGGATTCTGCCCCATCGGGTATCGCTCTCGCGTCGAGAGGCTCCCGGTCTCCCGGTTGATCGCATAGAGCGTGAGGTGATGCGACTGTTGTCCGACGGCGAGCAGGAACGAACCGCTGGGATCTATGGCGAAGCCGCGCGGCTGGGTCTCGGTGGGGATATTTCCCCTAGGTGAAAGTCGGCCTGTCTCGGTATCGATCCAAAACGCCGCAAGCGTGCTTGTCGTCCGCTCGCTCGCGTAGAGGAACCGGCCATCCGGAGTTACGTGAATATCGGCGGCCGACGGTTTCGCCAGGGATCTCGACGGCATCGCGCTGATCGTTTGAAGTGGGCTCAACAATCCCGAAGCGCCATCGAACGCGTAGACATTGACCGTCGCATCGAGCTCGTTCAGCAGATAGAGCCAACGGCGATTGGGATGAAACACGAAATGACGCGGACCCGCTCCGCGCGCCGTGCCGACCTCCGCGGGAGAATTCGGCGAGATCCTTCCGGCCGCCGCGTCGAACTTCTGCTGCATGACGATGTCCCCGCCGAGGCAGCTCGCGAAGAGAAAGCGATTGCACGGGTCCGTCATGATGGCGTGGGCATGCGGGCGGGTGGCCAGGATCTGGATCGGCTGGGATTGGACGAGCCCGTCGGGGCCGATGGCGTGGATGGCAAGCGACGAGCCCTGATAGGATGCGCTCAGCAGAAAGCGGCCCGTCTTGTCGATCGTAATGTAGCACATCTGGTCGGGCAGACCGGTCGAAGAGAGATAGCCGAGCCGACCGCTTGCGCCATCGATGGCGAAACAGGCGACCGAGAACGGCTCGGAACGCAGCGAGGCATACAGAAACCGGCGGTTCGGCGCGACGGCGAGCGGCATCACGGTTCCCATCACCGGTACGCGCTCCACCACGGCGAGAGCCCCAGTATCGCCATCCATGCGAAGGACGATGATCTCGCGGCTGTCGGCGTTGGCGACGTAGACGATCGCCCGAGGCGGGCGTGGCGACATTCCGATCTCCCGTTGATCCCAAGCGCGGCGGCAGACGCGATGATAACCCTAACGAGCTTGCGCTAGACGCGAATTCGCATTACGCCGGTCGAAGCGTTCGGGACACAGCCTGCGCCGTGGAGGATTGCACGCATGAATTATATGAGGCTCGCGCGGTTGACTGCCTTCGGCTTTATCATCGCAGTCTCGGTCACCACGGCGAGCGCGCAGGACGCCCCAACCGTCGGAGACCCGCAAACCGGCCGTGACTACGCCTTACGGAATTGCACAAGCTGCCACATGGTCTCGCCGCGGCAGTCACCGCCCGTGCGCGTCGCGCCCAGTTTTCAGGCGATCGCAAACATGCGCAGCACGACGGAGATGTCGCTGCACGCTTTCCTATCCACGCCGCACCCAAAGATGCCCAACTTCATCGTGCCACCGAGCGACGCGCAGGACGTAACCGCCTACATACTGAGCCTTCGCAAGCGGCCCTGAGCGGCCCGCCACCTATCGGACGACGGTCAACGGGCAAGGTGCCGTGCCCAACAGTTTGAAAGCGACGCTCCCGAGGACGGCGCCGGCTAGACGGCCGTGACCGGCATTCCCGACGACGATCAGCTCGGCTCGCTTTTCCCGGGCATACTCGGCGATCTGCGCGGCGGGATTTCCGGTCCGCCACTCCTTGACGACGCGCACGCCCTCGTAAGCCGCCGCGCGCTCGTGGGCAACGATCAATATCTCGGTGGCCCGCGTCTCCGACAAGTCGCCCCAGACCGACGCTAGATGCTCGGCGCGGGCGAATTCCTGTAGCGCGCGATCTCCGACATACGCCTTCTCGACGACCGTGATAATGGCGAGCTCGGCATTCGTTTGAGCCGCGAGATTCGCCGCGAAATCGACGGCCTTGAGCGCAGTTTTGGACCCGTCGACAGCGACCAGGATTCGTTCCACGGCTGCCTCCCTCTGGATGAAATGGACCCCTCGACGGTTCCGCCCTCAGAGGCGGCCGATCTGGATCTTGTTTTCGACCGCGATGACGCCGGGGGCCGCCCAAGCAGCGCTTTCCGCCGTCTGACGCTCGATCCAGGCGCTTACGGTTCCCGTGAGGATCGCTTTGCCGTCCTTGACCGAGACGGAGATATGGCTTGCCTCGAGATCCGCAGAACGCTCGAGCGCCTTTCGAATCCGGTCCTGGACATCCGCGGACTGCGGCGTCGGCTTGACCCTTATGGTGTTCACGACGTCCTTGACACCCGTCAACTTCCACACGTCTGCCTCGGCTTCGTCGCGCTGATACTTCCAGTCGACGTGTCCGGCCAGCGTCACGACGCCATGCTCGACCGTGATGGCGATGCGCTTCGGCGGCACGATGGCGTCCCACTCGAGCATCTTCACCGCTCGCGCGGCGATCTCATCGTCCGAGGCCTTTTTCGCCGCCGGCAACTCCACGTCGATCTCCTGCGCTAGGGCCTTGACGCCCTTGACGCGGCGGGCGGCGCGTTCGGCGGCGAGTTTCTCTCCGAAGCTGGCGACGTGCCCCATGAGCGTGACGACGCCATCGCGGGCGCTGACGCCGATGTGCGCCGCGTCGACGGCAGGATCCCAATCCAGCTCCTCGACCACATCGCACTGTAGCTTGAGATCGTCGCTGCTTCGTGACATCGGACCCTCCACGGTCGCCGGGTTCTCGCCCGGTGGCACATAGTCCGACGCGAGCCCGTGGCCCGCCTTGATTTGGGTCAAGCACGGTCCCCGGACGCTTGGGACCCAAACAAGCGTTACATGGCGGGTTATCCCGTCAATTCTCAACCAAAGGACGCCGGAACAGCCTCAGCTCGGCAGGAGTCAGGAATCCAGCACGTAGCGTCCGGGAGCGGCGGCGAGTGCGGGATAGCCTTTTTCGGGAGCGCCCATGGGTGGCGGTGCCGCCGCGGCGGAGGAATGCTCGCCGAGCCAAGCCACCCAAGCCGGCCACCACGAGCCCTCGCTCGCGGGCGTGGCCGCGGCCCAGGTCTCGGGGTCGACGTACCGGCCGCCCGCGGACCGATGGGCAATCTGATAGGTGCGGCCGGCATGCCCGGGCTCGCTGACGATGCCGGCGTTGTGGCCGCCCGCAGTGAGCACGAAACTCACCGGCGACTCCGTCAGCAGATGAATCTTGTAGACCGACGGCCAGGGTGCCACATGATCCGCGCGGGTGGCGACCGTGAAGATCGGCACACGGATGTCCGTGAGCGCGATGGGACGGCCTTCCACGCGGTACTGCCCCTCCGCGAGCTCGTTCTCGATGAAGAGATGGCGCAAATACTCCGAGTGCATGCGGTAGGGCATGCGTGTCGCGTCCGCGTTCCACGCCATCAGGTCGTTCATGGGCATCCGCTCGCCCTTGAGATACTGGCGGACGCCTTGCGACCAGATCAGATCGTTCGACCGCAGCAGTTGGAAGGCGCCGGACATTTGCCGCGTATCCAGATACCCCTGCTCCCACATGATGTCCTCGAGGTAGGCGACCTGGCTGTTGCCGAGGAACAGCGTGAGCTCGCCCGCCTCCGTAAAATCCGTCTCCGCCGCGAACAGCGTGACTGTCTTCAGTCGCTCGTCGCCGTCGCGCGCCATCGCCGCAGCGGCGATCGTGAGCAAGGTGCCGCCGAGGCAGTAGCCGCAGGCATGGATCGGTTGATCGGGGCAAATGGCGCCGACGGCCCTCAGCGCGGCGCCGATTCCCAGACCGCGATAGTCCTCCAGCCCGAGGTCGCGTTGCTCGGGCGTTGGATTGCGCCAGGAAATCATGAAGACCGTGAAGCCCTTGGCGACGAGGTGGCGGACGAGCGAGTTCTCGCGCGAGAGGTCGAGGATGTAATATTTCATGATCCAGGCCGGCACGAAGAGCACCGGCTCGGGACGGACGGTCGGCGTGCTCGGCGAATATTGGATGAGCTCGATCAGATCGTTGCGGTAGACGACCTTGCCCGGAGTGACCGCGACATCCCGCCCGACCTGGAAAGCCTCCGTCCCGATCGGCTTGCGGCCGGCAATGGCGCGCTCCCAATCCTCCACGAAATACTGCGCCCCCCGCAGGAAGTTCTGCCCGCCCTCGGCGAGGGTCTGGCGCAGCACCTCCGGGTTGGTGAGGGGAGAATTGGATGGCGCGAAAATATCGAGGATCTGTCGAATGGTGAAACCGACGATGCGCTCATGCCTCGGCGCCGCGCCGCGGACCCCTGTCGCGGCGTTATGCCACCATTGCTGCTGCAGCAGAAACGCTTGGTAGATCGCGGAGAAGGGCGGTTGCCGCCACGCGCTGTCGAGAAAACGCTTATCCTGCGGCAAGGGCTCGATGCAGGGCGGGTAATCGGGGTTGCCTGCCGCCCGCGACAAGTAGATGGCGAGACGCACCCATTTCCGGATCGCTTTCTCGACCAAGGCGGCCTGCTTGCCCGGCGAATTGGCGAGGTGCACGCCCCAATCGAAGAACGCGGCCATCAGCCCGGCCGGCGATATCGAAAACGTGAAGCGGCCTTGCCAGGCATGCATCAGCCGGTCGACGACATCCGCGCGTATGACGTCGGCCGCGGCCTCATCCGCGATTGGCGCGGGATCCGCAGTGGGAATGTCGGCGCTCGGCCGCGCCGAGGCGATGTCATTAGGCATGGTTTATATTAATCGCAGCTACCGTCTCGAACTCTTGATTTGAATCAATAAGGCCGACGGCGAGCCTGCCATTATGGTTATAGGCTCTTATCGGTGACAACCATGAGACGCATGTTCGATATCGTGAAAGACCAGAACCCGCTCATGCTATCGCCGAGCGCGACGGTTCAGCACGCATGCCGGTCCATGCGCGATCGTCGCGTCGGCGCCGTGCTCGTGACCGAGCGCGACCAGCGTCTGCTCGGCATCTTCACCGGTCGCGATGCCGTTGCCCGGGTGCTGGCGGAAGGCAAGGATCCCGCCAAGACCACGCTGGCGGAGGTCATGACACGCAGTCCCCACACGATGACGCCCGCGAAAATCGCGATCGATGCGCTCCGGATGATGGAGGATTGCGGCTGCCGTCACTTGCCGATCGTCGACAACGAAAAGGTGGTCGGCATCGTCTCGCGCGGGGACTTCCGAGGAATCGAGCTCGATCGCCTCGACGAGGAGACGGGGATCTGGGAGCGCATCGGTTGAGCCCTCGCCGAAGCGCGACAACAAGACAGCCGATCCGTGAGCCGCGCTTCGGGCGCGGCTGACTATCGTGGGGCACGAGAACTCGGTCCCCAATCGGGTCTCGGCGAACCTAGAGCATGGCCTTGCGGCGGCGGCGCTCGGCGCTCAGAATTGC
>DATNIT010000180.1:0-32319 GCA_035604335.1 Allostellaceae bacterium
CCCGGGCGAGGCCGGCAACGTCCGCCAACGGCGACTCGCTTCGCGCGACTTGTTTTTAGCGACCCGGGCCCGCTAAGATGCATGCCTACCTCAACATTCCGCCGCGGGCCGTTCATAGGGAATTAGGGATTTGGTCGTGAGGTCGCTCGCGCGGTTAGTCCTGTTGTTGGTGCTCGCGGTATCGCCGCTCCGGCTCGCGGACGCCGCCGCGCTCTCGGACGCGGACCGCGAAGCCTATCGCCTCGCGTTCGCCGCTATTCGCACGGGAGACTGGGCTGGCGCCTCTGCCCGGGCGCAGCAGGCGCAGGATCCTCTCCTCGGTAAGGCGATCCGTTTCCTCGACATGAGCCGCGCGGGCTCGAGCTGGCGCTTCGGCGACATCGTGGAGTTCGCGACGAGCAACCCCGACTGGCCCAACCAGATGTTGCTGCGCGAGCGCGCGGAGGAGGCGATCTCCACCGCGAGCGACGACGAGGTCGGCCGCTGGTTCGCGCGCTTCCCGCCGGTGACCGCCGTGGGCCGGCTACGCGAGGCGGACTATCTCCTGGCGCACGGCCAGACCGACCGCGCGGTCGCGGAGATCCGGGAGGTCTGGATATCGACCGACTTCAGCGTGTTCGACGAGAAGCCGATCCTCCAGCGCTACGGTCACTACCTGCGCCCGGCCGACGACGTGCAGCGCCTCGACCGTCTCGTTTGGGATGGGAAGGAGGAGGGGGCGCACCGGATGCTCCCGCGGGTCGACGCCGGGCATCGGGCGGAGGCGCTCGCGCGGCTCGCGCTCGCCAATGTCTCCAAGACCGCGGAGAAGCTGGTCGCGAAGGTCCCGGCCAATCTGCAGAAGGATCCCGGCTTCCTGTTCGAGCGCATGCGCTGGCGCCGGCGCAAGGAGATGTACGACGCGGCGATCGATATCCTCGATCATGCGCCGAGGGACCTGGTCCGCCCGCAGCTCTGGTGGGCCGAGCGCGAGATGCTGGCGCGCCATGCGCTGCAGGACGGCAACATCTCGCTGGCTTATCGCTTGGCGGCGCGGCACGGCATGACCGATGGCGCGAACTATGCCGAGGCCGAGTTCCTGGCCGGGTGGATTTCGCTTCGCTACCTTCGCGACGCGAAGGAAGCCTACGCGCATTTTCTGCACCTCTATAACGACGTGAACCGGCCCATCAGCCTCGCCCGCGGCGGCTACTGGGCGGGGCGCGCGGCGCAGGAGCTCGGCTACCGCGAGCTCGCCGCCAGCTGGTACGCCGGCGCCGCGCAACACCTCACGACCTATTACGGGCAGCTCGCGGCGGCCCAGATCGGCGCCGACGGCAAGTCGGCGGTGCTGGAGGACCCGCGCCCCACCGCCCAGGAGACCGCGGCCTTCGAGCAGAAAGAGCTGGTGCGCATCGTGCACTGCCTCGCCGATGCCGAGGCCGCGGATTTCGCCAAGCCTTTCATGCTGAAGCTCAGCGATCTCGCGAAGACGCCGGCCGAGCATGCGCTGGTGGCGGCGCTCTCCGGCGAGATTTCCAGGCCCGACCTCGCGGTCGCCGTGGCGCGGCGCGCCAGCTATGCCGGCGTGACCTTGCTCGCGCTGGGCTATCCGCTGACGCCGGTGCCGCCAGGCGGCAGCGTCGAGGGACCGCTCCTGCTCGCCATGGCGCGCCAGGAGAGCGGCTTCGACCAGAACGCGGTGAGCAACGCCGGCGCGCGCGGCATCCTGCAGCTCATGCCCGCGACCGCCAAGAGGGTCGCGAAAGACTTGCAGATCCCGTTCTCGCAGCAGCGGCTTCTGACCGATCCCCAATACAACCTGACGCTGGGCCGCGGATTCCTCGAGGACATGCTCGACCATTACGGCGGCTCTTACGTGCTGGCGGTCGCCGCCTACAACGCGGGACCCGCGCGCGTGAGCCAATGGGTGCACGACATGGGCGATCCCCGCGCCAAGGAGGTCGACGTGATCGACTGGGTCGAGGGCATCCCGTTCCGGGAGACGCGCACCTACGTTCAGCGCGTGCTCGAGAACCTGCAGGTCTATCGCCTGCGTGTCGGAGACCGTAACCTCGCCTTCTCGCTGGCGCTCGATCTGAAGCGCTGAGTTGCCTCGCCGCGCATTCGCTTAGTCCTTTGAGGAGGCATTGATGGCCGCCCCGCTTGCCTCGACCACCGCCTGCGTGTTCGATGCCTACGGCACTCTGTTCGATTTCCTCTCGGCCTCGAAGCGGTGCCGGGACGCGCTGGGCGACAAGGCGGAGGCGCTTGGCGCGCTCTGGCGCACGCGCCAGCTCGAGTACAGCTGGCTGCGCAGCCTGATGGGGGCGCACGCCGATTTCTGGCAGGTGACGGGCGAGGCGCTCGATTTCGCCATGGCGAGCCTCGAAATCAAGGACGCGGCGCTGCGCGACCGCTTGATGGATCTCTTCCTGCACATCGAGGCGTTTCCCGACGCGCGCCGCGTGCTCGAGGTTTTGAAACGCGCCAAGCGCCAAGCGATCGTCCTCTCCAACGGCTCGCCGGACATGCTGACGGCCGCGATGAAGAGCGCCGGGGTCGACGACCTGCTCGAGGCCGCGCTTTCCGTCGAGTCCGCGCGAATCTACAAGCCGCACCGCACCGTCTACGAGCTCGTGACGTTGCACCTGAGGCTGCGGCCCGAGCGGGTCTGCTTCGTCTCCTCCAACGGATGGGACGCGGCCGGCGCCGCGCATTTCGGCTTCGCGGCGGTGTGGGCAAACCGCGCGGGCGCGCCCCGCGAGAACCTCCCGGGCACCCTCGCCGCCGAGATCCGCGATCTCGACGCGCTGCCGACGCTGCTGGGGCTGTAGTCGGCGCTCATGCCGGCTTATCGCGAGGCTACCATCAGCGCTCAGGATGGGCTCTCGCTCTACTACCGCGACTACGGCGACCGGCTTGCGGCCAAGACGCCCGTGCTGTGCCTCAGCGGTCTCACGCGCAACAGCGCCGACTTCGCGGAGTTGGCGGTGCGTCTCTCGAGCGAGCGCCGCGTGCTCTGCCCGGACTACCGCGGCCGCGGCCGGTCCGCCTACGATCCGGACTGGCGGCACTACGACCCTTACGTCTACATCAACGATATCTCGCATCTCCTGGCCGCGACCGGTATAGGCCGCTGCGTGATCATAGGGACGTCCCTGGGCGGACTCCTGGCGATGGGATTGGCGGTGCTCAGACCCAGCGTCGTCGCCGGCGTGGTGCTCAACGACATCGGTCCGAACGTCGCGAGCGCTGGCCTCGGCCGCATTCTGCAATACGTCGGCGTCGACTATCCTCAATCCGACTGGGACGCCGCGATTCGATTTCTGAAAGATCTGATGCCCAACCTCGCGCCCAAGGCCGACGACGCCTGGTGGCGCACCCACGCGAAGGCGACCTATCGCCAAGGCGCGGATGGCCGGCTGCACTTCGACTGGGACCTCAATCTCGCCAAACCGCTCGATCATCAGCGCACTGCAATGCCGAACCTCTGGGCGATGTTTCGCGGACTGATGGCGATCCCGACGCTGGCGTTCCGCGGTGCGCTCTCGGACGTGCTGTCGGAGGACGTGTTCCGCCGCATGGCGCTTGAAAAGCGCGACTTGGTCTGCGTAACTGTGCCTGATACCGGCCATACTCCGTCATTGTCCGAGCCGCAAGCGACCGGTGCCCTCGATGCCTTCCTCCGACCGCTCTAGCGCCGACCCGCGCGATCTCCCGACCGTCGACGACATCCGCGCCGCCGCCGAGCGGCTCAAGGGGAAAGCGGTACTGACGCCGCTCCTGGAATCGCCGGCGCTCAACAAGCGGCTCGGCGGCCGGCTGCTGGTCAAGGCCGAGACGCTGCAGCGGACCGGCTCGTTCAAGTTTCGCGGCGCCTACAATGCGCTGGTGCAGTTTGACGAGGGCCAGCGCCGCGGCGGCGTCGTCACCTACTCCTCCGGCAACCACGCGCAAGGCGTTGCCGCCGCGGCGGAGCTGCTGGGTATTCCCGCCACCATCGTGATGCCGGCCGATGCGCCCGCGATCAAGATCGCCAACACCAAATCCTATGGCGCCGAGGTCGTGCTCTACGACCGCTACAAGGAGATCCGGGAGGAGGTCGGCGGCAAGATCGCCCGGGAGCGCGGTGCCACCATCGTGGCGCCGTACGACGACCCGCGGGTGATCGCCGGCCAGGGCACCGCCGGCCTCGAAATCGCGGCGCAGGCGAAGGCGCTGGGTGCCGAGCTCGACGCCGTCATCGTCTGCTGCGGCGGCGGCGGTCTTACCGCCGGCTGTGCCACTGCGGTCGCGTCGGAGAGCCCTGACACCGAGATCTACATCGCGGAGCCCGAGGGTTTCGACGACACCCGGCGGTCCCTGATCGCCGGCGAGCGCGTGAGCAACGATCCCAGCGCGCGCTCGATCTGCGACGCGCTGCTGGCGCCGACGCCGGGCGTGCTCACCTTCGCGATCAACCGGCGGCTCGTCACCGCGGGCTATGGCGTGAGCGATGCGGAGGTCCGGCGCGCCATGGCCACCGCGTTCTCCGATTTGAAGCTGGTCGTGGAGCCCGGCGGCGCCGCGGCGCTGACAGCGGTGCTCTCCGGCAAATTCGCGATCGAGGGCAAGACCGTGGCGGTCACTGCCTCGGGCGGCAATGTCGACCGTGAAACCTTCGCGGCCGCTCTCGCGCAGCCCTGACCGGCGCTGCGCGCTCCCCGTTCAGGATACGGTGGTGACCGATCCCTGAGTGGCAGGCCCGGAGGTCGCGCTCGCCGTCTTGGTGCCGCTGATCGTGGTGACGGCGGGACGTCCCGCCGGCAAAGCGAGCGGGAGCGGCGCGCCACGCTGCTCGATGGAATCGACGCGACGGCTGTAGCCCTCGAACACCGCGCCCGACTCGATCATCAGCGAGACGTGGGTGATGTCGGCGACGACGCGCGCCGTGCTGGCGAGGGTCACCGCCGCGGCCTTGAGCTGGCCGGTGAGCGTGCCCGCCACCATCGCCGTGTCGGCCTCGACAGCCCCGGTCACGGAGCCACCCTCGGCGACCGTGATCTTTTTCGCGACGATGTCGCCGTGCACCGTGCCCGCGACCACCAGCTCGCCGCCGCCGACGACGTCGCCGGTGATCTTGAGGTCGCCGCTGAGGATGGACGGTGCAGCCTCGCGACCGCCGAATCCTCCCGACGCCTTCTCCTTAGTTCCGCTTGACTTGAACAACGCTCTTCCCCACCTCCAAGAATTTCTCGGGATCGAGCGGCTCGCCATCGACCACCACCTCGTAGTGCAGGTGCGGCCCCGTGCTCCGGCCGGTGCTGCCGAGCTCGCCGACTTCCTGGTGCGCGCCGATCCTCTGGCCGCGCGTCACGGTGACGCGGTGCAGGTGGGCGTAGCGCGTGAAAATGCCGTTCCCATGGTCGATCTCGACGAACTTGCCATAGGTGTCGCGGAGACCCGCATAGGTCACGACCCCCGGAGCCGTGCTGTAAACCGGCGACCGGAATGCGGACACGAGATCGACGCCGGGATGGAATCCCTGGCGGTGGTTGATGGGATCGACGCGCGCGCCGAACGGGCTCTCGAGCTGGTATTGCCCAAGCGGCGCGGCCAACGGCAAGGTCTTGAGCAATTTGCGCAGCGTCTCCTCGCGCGCCGACTGGATCTCCGAAGAGACCGCGGCAGCAGTGCCGAGGGCGATATAGGGACCGCCCTCGCCTTTCGTCGGTCCGCCCAGCCGCGCGATGAAATTCTCGACGTTGAGGCCGGTCGCCGCGACCAGGCTCTCGACGTTGCGGAGCACGCCCTCGCCCTTGGCCTGAGTCTCCTTGGGCAACGACGCCACGCTCGTCGGCGGCTTGGTGTCGGCCTTGGAGAGGCGCTCCTCGACGCTTTGCAGTTTTTGCTTCAAGGCGTCGCGCTCGGCGGCCAAGCGCTCGCGCTCGGCCATTAGCCGCTCGCGCTCGCTGCTGATCTGCTGGAGCTTTGCCTGCGTGCCGTCGAACCCGGCCTTGAACTCGAGCGCCCGGGCATTGGACGCTTGCACGTCCTTCTCGAGCTGCTGGATCCGGGCGCTCAGCGTGCGACGCTGCGCCTCGGTTTGACTGAGTTCGCTCTTGTTCTCCTCCAGGCTCTGGGCGAGCTGCGCGGCATAGTCAGCCTTCGAGCTGGCATCGTCCTGCGCCTGCTGCAACTGAGCGAGCAGGTCGTCGCGCTCGGCCATCAGCTGCGTGCGCGCATCCGCGATGCCTTGGAGCGCCTGCTCGGTATCGCTGAGCGAGCCCTGTAGTGTGCCGTATTCCGATCCGATGACGTCGAGGCGGTACTGCGTACCGTCCATTTCCGCGGTCGCCGTCGCCAGCTGCGACTTTAGGTCCGAGAGCTGACGACGCAATTCCTTGTTCGACAGTTCGGCCCGCGCGACCTGCGCCTGCTTGGCCGAGATCACATGGCCGAAATGCACGTAGCCGACCACGAGATACCCGAACGCCGCAACACCCAGCACCGCTCCGGCTGCCGCGGCGATCTGCGAGCGGCGCGTCAGCGAAATGTATGATATCCGGCCTTCGGTCCGGATCAGGATTTGTCGCTCGGGGAATAGCTTCGCCCCCCACTTCGCAAGCTTGGCGACCATGCCCCTCCCGCCCAATCCATTGCACCACGCAACCCGACGTCAGCGCACCAGCCACAGCCGACATCGGAACGCCTGCAGCCCCCTGGGGCCGTCTCCGGCAATCAACCCGCGACGCAATCTCTACGGCGTTCCACTCTCGCCCGCGCGACCACTGATAGAGCGCTCGGCCGAACGCCGGCAGATTGTCTGGAAAATCTCCCCGCTGCCAATTGCCGGACACGACCGTACCGTCTGCAGTCGACCGTGGCAAGCCGGAATTCCCCGGCAGGACAAGGCGGACAATCCTTTCGCAGTGATCGCGTGAAAAGCTGTAATATTTGTCGGCATCGGCAAGCACTCGAAAGACAGGTACGCGAGGTGAAGTCCCATCATGTCGAGCGGCTGTGGTCTCCGGAACTCCCCTCGACGCCCGCGACTCTGCCGGATACGAAAGCGAAGCGTGTAAGCATTGGGCTTAGACATCGGCCTCGGCCCGCTGCGCCTTGAATTTCCAAAACTATCGCGAACAAGTGTTTGGCTTCGGCCGCTCGTTTCGTGGTACCGATAAGCTCAAGAGCGGAGCGGCAAAACAAAAGCCGCCCCAAAAAAACGGGGGTCTAGGGATGAAACGTGCCGCGCTGCCGATGGCGGCAGCAGAAGGTATCGAGGGCGCGCGTACGCTGGGTGAAGTCGCCTATCGCCGTCTGCGCTCGGACTTGGTCATGGGCCGGCTGCACCCGGGTCAGCCGCTGCGCTTCGATGCGCTCAAGGAGCAATACCGGTTGGGCGTGAGCCCGCTGCGCGAGGCGCTGTCGCGTCTCGTCGAGGACAAGCTCGTCACGGCCGTGGGCCAGCGCGGGTTCCGCGCGGCCGCCATCTCGCTCGACGAGATGTGGGAGGTCACGGCCTTGCGCCAGAAGCTCGAGGTCGATGCGCTGAGCGCCTCGCTTGCCAACGGTGACGAGCGCTGGGAGTCAGAGGTGGTTGCGGCTTTCCATCGGCTCTCGAAGGCCCCCGTCCCGCGCGCCACCGACGCATCCGCGGAGGATTGGGAGCGGCGGCATCGCGCTTTCCATGACGCGCTGATCGGCGCCTGCAGGTCGCCGTGGCTGATCAAATTCGTGAGCATGCTGACGGATCAGATGGAGCGCTATCGTCATTACCGCATGATCCGCACGCCGCCGAAGGTCTGGGCGCGGGACCTCGAGCGCGAGCATCGCGATCTCATGGAAGCCGCGCTTGCGCGCGATGCCGCGCGCGCCTGCGAGCTGCTCGTCGCGCATCTCACGCGCACGGCCGAGTTCATCTCGGCTTTGGCTTCGGTCGCCGCGGAATAAGCCGGCGGCGGATCAATCTTTCGGGCGGTGGATGACGGGGCGGCCGAAGAGATAGCCCTGCCCGTAGTCGATGCCGAGATCGCGATACCGCTCGGCTTCGGATTCGGTTTCGATCATCTCGGCGATCGCGAGGATGTTGTTCTCGCGGCAGAAGCCCGAGACGTAGCGCAGGAACGAGCGGTCGCGCTCGTTGTTGAGCGCGTCTCGGCCGAAGGCGCCGTCGATCTTGACGAAATCGACGGGAATGCTGCGCAGGTAATGGAAGGAATTGGCCCCTGAGCCGAGATCGTCCAGGCAAAAGCGGAATCCGCGCTGACGCAAATCCTGCACCACGCGGTTGACGGATTCGACCTCGCCCAGGATCACGGTCTCGGTGAGCTCGAACATGAGGCGGGTCGGATCGGCCTTGCGCGCCTCCAGGAGCGCCGACAGCCGGCCGGCAAAGCCCCGGGTCTCGAGCGACCGGCCCGAGAGGTTCACCGCCACGGCTGGCACGTCCGGCACCCGCGCCGCCAGATGATCGATCGCGCGCGAGCAGATCGCGAGGTCGAAATCGCCGATCATGCCGGCGGCCTCCGATGCCGCGATGGCCGCGAGCGGCGTCGTGCCGTCGGCGAAACGCACAAGCACCTCCGCATGCTTCACCGTCCGATCCTTGAGATCGACGACGGGCTGATAGGCGAGGTCGAAAGCGCCGTCCTCGATGATGCGCTCGAGACCGGCGACGCGATCGACCGTGTCGGGAAAAATCACGTCGAGGTCGGCCGCCGGCACGACCAGCGCCGCCGCCCGATCGCCGCCGGCCGCGAAGCGCTCGATTGCATAGCGCACCACCCGCGCGGCCTTGCGGCCGTGCAATTCGTCCCGGCCCGGCTCCATGGTGGCGGTGGCGATCGTCGGCCGAGGCGCGTTCGGCGCCATCGCATGAACCAGCGCGAGAACCGCGTCCTGCACCTGCGCGACATCGATCTGTCCGCGATGCAGCACGCCATATCGGCCGCGTCCGAGATCGCCGACGGCCTCGACGCCGGGCCCGCTCAAGCGAAGTTGGCGCGCGATCGCGGTGGCAAACCCTCCCATCATCGCCGATTGTATGTGCCCGGCGAGCGCCGCGAAGCCGACCGCCTCGATGAAGCTGATCCGTAGGCCGCCGGCAAGGTCTTCGGGAAGCCGGCGCATCGCGAGGGCCGTGAAGACCGGCCGGCTCATCAGGCCGCGCTCGGTCTCGGCGATCAAGCTGAGCGCGCTCGAGCGCTGACCGGAGTCGTCGCCGATGCCGAGAAACAGGATCGTGCGCTCCTGCGGCAACCGGCAGCCGCCGAACAGCATGGTCTGTGTGGCTCCGCGGCGCAGACGCACCAGCAGGGGCGAGATCGGATGTCCCGCGGCGACGCGCGTCGCGTGCTCGCGCACCGCCACGCGATCGGCGGGATCGAAGAGATCGCTCAGCGGCAATCCAACCGGCGAGCGGGCGACGCTCGCGCCGATCCGGTCGACCGCGCCGGCGATGAACGTGATCGTGCCGTTGTCGTCGAGCTCGACGAGCAGATCCGAGGCAGCGAAGGCCACGGCCACCAGCTGGTCGCGCTCACCCTCGTAGCCTGCCGTCGTCGTCATGGGCACGCCGCTCATTTGGACTGAAATACCGCCGGTTGCCTGCCCCAAGCCCGGGTGGCCCTCACTTCTGCCGAACCTAGGACAACAACCCCTAACGAACGGTAACCGTTAAGACACCATTTACGGTAGAGCGAATTGGCCCGAGCCAAAAGGCCCACCGGTCGGTCCAGCCGAGATCAGGCTCCGGCGCGATTCGTGTCCAGGTGCTCGTAGAGGTACCAGACCGCAACGCTGCGGTAGGGCCGCCACGGCTTGGCCAATCGCATCAACCGCTTCGGCAGCACGCGCCGGCGCAGCCCGTGCACGTCGGCGGCCGCGGCATGAATGGACACGTCGCCCAAGGGCAGCACATCGAGCCGGCCCAGGCAGAAGATCAGGTACATCTCGGCGGTCCAGCGGCCGACGCCGAGGATTGCGGTCAGCCGCTCGATCGCCGCATCGTCCGAGAGCCGCGGCAGGCGATCGAAGAACCGGGGATCGTCGCGTGCGATCTCGGCGAGCGCCCGGAGATAGCGCGCCTTCTGGCGCGATACGCCCGCCTGCGCGAAGGCCTTGTCGGGCAAGGCCAGCACGCTCTCGGGCGTGACGGTGTCGCCGCTGGCGGCGACGATCCGGCCATGGATGGTCGCCGCCGCCTTGATCGAGAGCTGCTGGCCCAGGATCGAGCGGAACAGGCGCGGGAACCCGCCGGGCCGACGCCGAAGTCCGCAGGGGCCGATCCGACCGATCACCTCGGCGAGACGCAGATCGGCGGCCGAAAGATGCGCCGCCGCCGCCGTGAGCCTCTCGGCGGCGTGCGCGTCGCGCGCGGGCAAGGCGTGGATTTCGGACATCGTGCCGATCCTAGCGCGACGGCGATCCCGCGCAACACAAGACGGCCTTTCGCTCGCCCGCGGGACGCGGCACGATCGTCGTGTCCGCAAAAATTCGAGGAGCGAGCCATGGAAATCGGACTGATCGGCACGGGACGCATGGGCTCCGCCATGGGCGAGCGGCTGATCGACCTCGGCCATCGCCTGACGGTCTGGAACCGGACGGCCGAGAAGGCAAAGGCCTTGCTCCAGCGCGGCGCGACCTTGGCGCCCTCGCCCGCCGCCGTCGTGCAAGCGACCGAGCTCACGCTCACCATCCTGACCGACGCCAGGGCAATCGAGGCGGTCTACGATGGGCCAAACGGGCTCCTCTCCGGCGAGGTCATCGGCAAACTCTTCGTGGACATGAGCACGGTGGCGCCCGAGACCATCCGGTCGCTCGCCGCGCGCGTCCATGCCAAGAAAGCCGCTCTCCTCGAATGTCCGGTCGGCGGCACGGTAGGACCCGCCCGCGAAGGCAAGCTCTTGGGCATGGCCGGCGGCAGCACCGCCGATTTCGCGCGCGCCCGGCCGGTGCTCGACCAACTCTGCCGGCGCGTGGACCTGCTTGGCCCCAATGGCACGGGATCGGCGATGAAGCTCGCGATCAACCTGCCGCTCGCGGTCTATTGGGAGGCGCTCGGCGAAGCGGCGTCCTTGGTCCGCGATGCCGGCATCGCGCCCGAGAAGCTGATCGAGATCATGGCCGACAGCTCGGGCGGCGCCAACGCGCTCAAGAACCGCGGACCAAAGCTGGTGGCGGCGCTTAAGGAAGGACCCAAGGCCGAAGTCGGCTTCGACATCGACGGCATGCGCAAGGACCTGCGCACCATGCTGGCGGTCGGCAGCGCCATGGGCGTGGAGCTGCCGGTCACCGCGAAGGCGTTCGAGTGCTACGAGGGCGCGGCGCAAGCGGGCTGGGGCGGCCGCGACGCCTCCAACCTCGTGGTGCATCGGCTGGAGCGGGCGAAGGCGGCGAGGCGGTAGTCGCGCCGGACCCGCCAGACTGTGGCGCCTCGCCGCGGCGATCCGGCAATTCCGGCCCTTGCGGCGCGCCAGGCTCTCCGACACTGTCGCGCTAAGCGGAATCCCGCAATCGAGGAAAGGGAGGCAAGTCTCATGACGATCACCCGCCGACGGTTCGTGGCGCGGGCAGTGACTGGTGCGGCCGTGGCCATCGCGGCGCCGGCCGTGCTGACCGGGCGCGCCCGCGCGGCCGAGTTCAGCCTGAAATACGCCAATAATCTGCCGGTCACGCACCCCATGAACACGCGCGCCCAGGAGGCGGTCGCCAAGATCAAGGCGGACACCAAAGGGCGGGTCGAGATCGAGATTTTCCCGAACAACCAGCTCGGCGGGGACACCGATATGCTGTCCCAGGTGCGCACGGGCGCCATCGACTACTTCACGCTCTCGGGCCTGATCCTCGCCACGCTGGTGCCGGTCGCCTCCATCAACGGCATCGGCTTCGCCTTCAAGAGCTACGATCAGGTCTGGGCGGCCATGGATGGCGAGCTCGGCGCCCATGTGCGCGGCGCGGTCGCCAAGGCCGGCCTCCACAGCCTCGACAAGATTTGGGACAACGGCTATCGCCAGATCACCAGCAGCACGAAGCCGATCAACTCGCCGGACGATCTCAAGGGCTTCAAGATCCGCGTGCCCGTGAGCCCGCTCTGGACCTCGATGTTCAAGGCATTCGAGGCCTCACCCGCCAGCATCAACTTCAGCGAGGTCTACTCCGCCCTGCAAACCCACATCGTCGAGGGCCAGGAAAACCCGCTCGCCATCATCGAGACCGCGAAGCTCTACGAGGTCCAGAAATACTGCTCCGTGACCAACCACATGTGGGATGGGTTCTGGATGCTGGCGAACGCGGCGTCGTGGGCGAAGCTGCCGCCGGAACTGCAGGAGATCGTCGCCCGCAGCTTCAACGAAGCCGCGATGAACGAGCGCGCCGACGTGGCGAAGCTCAACGCCTCTCTCGCGGACAGCCTCAAGGCCAAGGGCATGGTGTTCAACGCGCCGGACACGGAGCCGTTCCGCGCCGCGCTGAGAAAGGCCGGATTTTACGCGGAGTGGAAGGGCAAGTACGGCGACGAGGCGTGGGCGGTCCTGGAAAAATACGCGGGGAGCCTCGCCTAAGGCCGCGAGCAAGGGACGCGCGCGGCCATGCGCTTCGAGCGCCTCGACCGCGCGCTCGCCCTTGCGACCGAGATCGCGGCGGCCGTGCTGGTGGCGGTCGAGGTCACGGTGCTGCTCGCCGGCGTGGTCTCGCGCTATGTCTTCAACCGGCCGCTGACCTGGTCGGACGAGCTCGCCTCGATCCTGTTCCTCTGGCTCGCCATGCTGGGCGCGGTGATCGCGCTCCGGCGCGACGAGCACATGCGCCTCACCACGGTGGTGGCGCGGATCCCGAAGCGCTGGCGGAACGGCTTCGAGACCGTGGCGGCGTTGATCGTCGCGGTGTTCGTCCTCGAGATCATCCTACCGGCCAAGGCCTATTTCGACATCCAGTGGCCGATCACCACGCCGGCGCTCGAGATCCACGACGGTTTGCGCGTCGCCGCCATCGGCGTCGGCGCGCTCCTGATGATCGTGATCGCGCTCGCGAAGCTGATCGAGCGCTCGACCGTCGGCGAGGTCGCGGCGGGGCTCGCGATCGTCGGGGCAACCGCCGCGGCCTTTTGGCTCGGGCGGCCGTTCCTGCTCGGCCTCGGGAACGGAAACCTGGTGGTGTTCTTCGTCTTCCTGGTGGGCGCCTGCGTGCTGATGGGTGTGCCGATCGCCTTCGCCTTCGGCGTTTCCACGCTCTCCTATCTGGCGCTCGTCACCCGCGCGCCGCTCACCATCGTGGTGAGCCGCATGGACGAGGGCATGTCGGCGTTGGTCCTGCTGGCGGTGCCGCTGTTCGTCTTTCTGGGCTTGCTGATCGAGATGACGCGCGTGGCGCGGGTGCTGGTGGATTGCATCGCCGCGCTCATCGGCCATGTCCGGGGCGGGCTCGCCTATGTGCTGCTGGGCGCCATGTACCTGGTCTCGGGCATCTCCGGCTCGAAGGCCGCGGACATGGCGGCGGTGGCGCCAGTGCTGTTTCCGGAAATGCAAAAGCGTGGCGCCGCGCCGGGCGAGCTCGTGGCGCTGCTGGCCTCCTCCGGCGCCATGGCCGAGACGATCCCGCCGAGCCTGGTCCTCATCACCATCGGCTCGGTGACCGGCGTCTCGATCGCCGCGCTCTTCACGGGGGGATTGCTGCCCGCCGCGGTGGGCGCGCTGGCGCTGGTGATCGTGGCGGGGTTTCGTTCCCGGGGCGACGATCTGAGTCAGGTGCGCCGCGCCTCGCTCGGCGAGATCGGCCGGCGCTTCGTGATCGCGATCCCGGCGCTCGCCTTGCCGGTCCTGATCCGGCTCGTGGTCGCCAAGGGTGTCGCCACCGCGACCGAGGTCTCCACCGTCGGCATCGCTTACACGATCGTGGTGGGCGCGACCGTCTATCGCTTCATCTATGGTCCGGTGGAGTGGCGGCGGCTCTATCCGATCCTGGTGGAGACGGCGGCGCTCTCCGGCGCGATCCTGCTGATCATCGGCACCGCCACGGCGATGGCCTGGGCGCTGACCCAGTCGGGGTTCTCCCGGGCGCTTGCGACCACGATGGCGGGGATGCCGGGCGGCCAGCTCGGGTTCCTCGGCATCTCCATCGTCGCGTTCGCCGTGCTCGGCAGCGTTCTCGAGGGCATTCCCGCGATCGTGCTGTTCGGGCCCCTGCTGTTCCCCGTCGCGCGCGCCGTCGGCGTCCACGAGGTGCATTACGCGATGGTGGTGATCCTCGCCATGGGCATCGGACTCTTCGCACCGCCCTTCGGCGTCGGCTTCTATGCCGCCTGCGCCATCGGCCGCGTTCCGCCGGATGCCGCCATGGGCCGCATCTGGCCCTACCTCGGCGCGCTTCTGGTCGCGCTGGTGATCGTGGCCCTGATCCCCTGGATCTCCACCGGCTTCCTCTGAGGCGCACACCACCTAGAGTGCGCTGCCGGCCACCAGCCCCTTGTCGTGGAGCGCGCCCACCTCGCGCTCGCTGAGCTTGAGCACGCCGAGCAGGATCTCGTCCGTGTGCTCGCCGAGGATGGGCGCGCGGGGCACCGTGCCGCGCGGCGACGCGCCGAAATCGAGCGGATTGCCGGCGGCGAGATAGGAGCCGATACCGGGCTGCTCGATGCGCTCAAACATCGGATTGGCCGGCGAGACCCGCGGGTCCTCCCGCACCATCTGCTGGAACGTCTGATACGGCCCCCAGCAGACGCCGGTGCTTTCCAGCGCCGCCGCGGCGTCCGCGAAGTCATGCGCCGCGAACCAGCGCTCGAGGATCGCGGCGATGGCGGCGCGGCCCTCGTAGCGGTCGCCTTCGCGCGAGAAGTCGAGATCGAGGGCGCGCGCCGCGAGCTCGAATTTCTCGGCCAACCCGGTCGCTTTCTTGAGCGCCTCCCATTGGCCGCGACTGATCGCGACCACCATCACGCGCCGCCCATCCTTCGTCGCGAAGTCGCGGCCATAAGCGCCGAATACGTCGTTGCCGTAATGAGGGCGATGGGCGTCGTTGATCTCGACGTCGGCGATGTAGCCGAGCGCGCCCGCGGTCGCGAAGGCGACGTCGGAGAGCGCGATGCGCACGAGCTGGCCCTCGCCGGTGAGGCGCCGGTGTCGCTCGGCGGCAATCAGACCGAGCGCGGCACTCTGCCCGGTCACGAGGTCCCAGGCCGGCACCACGTTGTTGACGGGACCGGCAACATCGGTGGGGCCGGTGACGAAGGTGAAACCGGCGGCGGCATTGACGGTGTAGTCGAGCGCAGTACGCCCCGTGGAATCGCCGACGATATTCACCATCACGAGGTCGCTCCGGCGCCGCTTGAGCGCGGCGTAGTCGAGCCAGCCGGTGGCAGGAAAATTCGTGAGGCAGAGGCCGGCGTACTCGCCGGGCGCGGTGATGAGCGCCGCCGCGAGCTCGCGGCCCTCGGGCTTGGCGATATCGATGCGGATCGAGCGCTTGCCCTTGTTGAGTCCCACCCAGTAGAGGCTCTTGCCGTCCTTGGTGACCGGCCAGCGCTGCGCGTCGAGACCGCCGGCCAGAGGATCGATGCGGATGACGTCGGCGCCGAGCTGGGCGAGCGTCATGCCCGCCGACGGTGCCGCCACGAAAGCCGCGCTCTCGACGACGCGCAGGCCCGCGAGCACGCCGCTCATGCCGCGAGCACCGCCTCCGCCACCATCGCCGCGGAGCCCTCGGGGTTGACCGCGACCAGGCGGACGCTGCGCCCGTCCGCCGCGGGCCAACCGCGCACGCTGAAGGGATTGGGCGAGAACAGCGGCCGCTTCGCCCGGAACGAGAACTCCGCCACCCGAGCCTGCGGCCGCTCCCGCCGCAGGAGATCGAGCAGCAAGGTCGCGATCAGCGGACCGTGCACGATGAGTCCGGGATAGCTCTCCTCCTGCGTCACGTAGGGATAGTCGTAGTGGATCCGGTGGCCGTTGAACGTGAGCGCGGAGTAGCGGAACAGCATCACCGGATCAGGATTGACCACGCGTTCCCACGGCGCCGGCTCGACCGGCTCCGGCACGGCCTCGCCGCCGCCGGGACCGCGATAGACGAGATCCTGGGTCTCCTCCAGCGCGACCGCGCCGCCGGCGGAGAAGCGGTGACGCACCGTCACGAAGACGAGATCGCCGCTGCGGCCCTGCTTGCCCTCGACGCCGAGAATCTCCGAGACGCGCGTCACGGTGTCGCCGATGCGAAGCGGCCGGAGGAATTTGAGGCGGCCGCCCGCGAACATCCGACGCGGCAGCGGCACCGGCGGCAGGAATTTGCCGCGCGCGGGATGCCCGTCGGGCCCGACGTCCGCCGGCCTTACCGCCGTCAGGAAATAGAGCCGGTGCCAGTTGGGCGGCAGCTCGTCGCCGGCCTTGTAGGGAGGATCGTCGCGATCGATCGTCGCAGCCAGCAGCGTCGGCGCTACCGGCGTCAGCACGTCGGTCAGCGTCTGGGTGCGGCCCATATATTGGCGCAGCGCCGCGAGCTCGGTCAGGTCCATGGTCTCGGGCCTCTCAATCCCGCCCCTGTCCGTGCGTCCTTCGACGCGCTCGCTTCGCTCACTTGCTCAGGATGAGGGCGATTGGTGATCCGCAAAGAAAAATCCTCATCCTGAGCAAGCAAAGCGCGTCGAAGGACCGCACCATACATCATGCCACGCCGCGAAACGCCGGAATCACCTTCTTGGCGAAGCGCTCCATGCTCGCCTTGGTGAGGTCGTGCGGCAAGGTCGCGAACTGCAGCATCGGCAGCAGTTTCCCGAAGCCGATCTGCTTCTGGTACTGGGCGAGCCGCTGGCGCACGGTCTCGGCGCTGCCGCAGATGAACATGCCCTTGTCGAGGAGGCCGTCGATGGTGTGTGCGCCCGCCATCATCGCGCCCTTGGCCTTGAGCACGCCCTTCATCGATTGCAGCGAGAGATAGCCCGGCGGCAGCAGCATTTCCTGCGGCATGCGCAGGAATTTGTTCATGAAGGCCTCGATGTGCGGCTTCGCCTCCGCATCGGCGCGCGCGTCGGTCTCGCCGACATAGATCGGCACCGCCCAGCCCACCTGGTCCGCCGTCGCGGTGTAGCCCTGCTTCTCCGCCGCCTCCTTGTACATCGCCATGTACCGCGCGAGCGCCGTCGCCGGACTGAAGGTCTGGAGATACGTGTACTTGCGCGAGGGGTGCGAGGCCCATTCGATGGTCTCGCGGCTGCCCTGCGAGGGAATCCAGATCGGCGGATGCGGCTGCTGAAACGTCCGCGGCCAGGTGTTCACGTACTGGAAGTTGTAGTACTTGCCCTCGAAGGGGAACGGGCCGATTTCGGTCCAGGCGCGCACGATGAGATCGTGCGCCTCGTGGAAGCGGTCATGTGATTCCGCGGGATTGGCGCCCCAGGCGTGATACTCGGCGCCGATACCGCGCACGAAGCCCGCGATCAACCGCCCGCCCGAGATGTTGTCGATCATGGCGTATTCTTCCGCGACCGTGAGCGGATTGTTGAGCAGCGGCAGCGCGCGGCCGAGTACCGCGATCTTCGCCTGCTTGGTCCGGCGCGCCAGCGCGCCCGCCATCACGCCGGGGATCGGCATCAATCCGTAGGCGTTCTGATGATGCTCGTTGACGCAGATGCCGTCGAAGCCGAGCTCGTCCGCGTACTCGAGCTCGTCGAGATAGCGGTTGTAGAGCTTCGCGCCTTTGACGGGGTCGTAGTAGCTGTTCGGCAGCGTGACCCAGGCGGAATCGTATTTCTGGTCGTAGGTGAGATCGAGGTCCGCGTAGGGCATCAGGTGGATCATGAAGAATTTCATGGCCGCACCCCCTCGATGAACTGGGTGAGCGTTCGCACGAATTTCTCTCCGCACTCGGCGTGGGGCAGATGCCCGCAGCGCTCGAACACCTGGAGCCGCGAGCCCGGGATGAGGTCGCGGAAGGCGGGCCCGTAGGCGGGTGGGATCAGCCTGTCGCTGTCGCCCCAGCAGATCAGCGTGGGCACGGCGATCCGATGCAGCCACTTTGCGAGGTGCGGGTTATAGAGCCGCGGCTGCCAACCGAGCTTCGCCATTGCGAGCGCGTTCTTGAGCCGCTGGTCCTGCTCCTCCTCGGTGACGGGCATCTTGAGGATGACCTCAGCGAAGCCTGGATCGGCGAACAAGTTGCGCGTGAGCTGCTCATGGGACCACAGGAAGATGTCGGCTTTCTGCGCGCCCTTGACGCGGATGCCGACCGGCGCGATCAGCGCGAGGCTCGCGAGGTCGTGGGTCGAGCGCACCGCGAGCTCCGCCGCGATCCAGCCGCCCATGGAGCTGCCGACGAGGTGAACCCGCTCGAGCTCGAGCTGCCTGATGAAATCGAGATAGAAGAAAGCGAGGTCGCCGATGGTGTCGAGCCACTCCGGCGTCTCCGAGCGCCCAAAGCCCGGATGCTCCGGCACGATCACGTCGAAGCGCTCGGCGAGCCTGGCCATGAACGGCAACCAACGCGGCGCCCCGCCCCCGCCGTGCAGGAACAGCAGCGGCGGCCCCTTCCCCGCCCGCTTCACGCTGACGCCGCAACCAGCGACGCGGAGCATGATTTCTTGGACGCCTGCCATCGAATTCCTCCGACGTCTCACCTTTTCCGGATAGCGACTATGGCGCGGTCGCGCGTGCCTGTCGAATTGCCGGAGGTGAGCAAAGGCGAGCGCGGTGGGAGACCGCCCACCCGCACCCTCACCCGTCCGCCGCTTGCGCGGCGGCCACCCTCTCCCGCTTTCACGGGAGAGGGGCTTTGGCGTTCGGCGCTACGTAACCCCTCGCCCGCGAAGCGGGAGAGGGAGGGACCCGGCGCGAAGCGCTGGGAGGGTGAGGGTACTACTCAGCCGCCGACCTGACGCTGCGAGCGCTCGCGAACCGCTGCTCCATCTCGCGCCGAACGCGAACGGGCTCGCTGGTCTCGTCCGCGGCGACATCGGACCAGCGTACGATCTCTCCGGCCTTGACCGGCTTCGTAAGCGTCACCTTGTGCGCGAGCCCGATCGGAAAGCCGCCCGCGGCGAGGGAGTCCTCCGCGGGCATCAGCCGGCCCCAGACCATGTATCCGCCCTCGCCGTCCAGCGTCTCGCCGGCTTTGAGATCGCGCTTGGCGGTCGCGACGGCATCGCCGCGGAATCCGGTGGCGGTGCCGGTGGGCTCGCGCCGGAGCGCCGCCGAGGCCACGGAAATGCCGAGCTCCAGCCCGATCAGGTGATAGGGCCGGAACAGCGCGGCGTAGCGTCCGCTGGGATCGGTCACCATCCCGTACTCGGCAAAGCAGCGCGCGACGTAGTCGCTGGGCGCCTCGAACACGACGTAGACGCCCCAGCGGAGATCGCGGAACACGGGCCGCGTATCGCGCTCGAGCGACGAGATCACCTCGACCTGGCCCTTGTGGCCGAGGAGCCCGCCCTCGCTCGCGGGCCTGAGCAGCCGCGGCAGGTCGTCGACGCCGCAGGGCGGAAACGTCAGCCCGCCCCTCGCGGGCGCGAGGCCGGTCGCGTTCGCCACCGCCGCCATCTCGATAGCGGACTTCGTGCCATCGAGGAAGGAATTGAACATCTGCGGGTTCATCCCGCCGGCGCGCGCCTGCTCGGGCGTGAGGCCGTAATAGCCCCAGACCGTCTCCGGCGTGGAGGCGTGATAGATCGGCAGATACTTCGTCCCCTTGCCCGCCGCCACCACCTCGAAGCCGACGGCGCGCGCCCAATCCACGAGCTCCGCGATGAGCGCGGGCTGGTCGCCATAGGCCATGGAATAGACCACGCCCGCGCGAGCCGCGCGCTCGGCCAGCAGCGGCCCGGCCAGCACGTCCGCCTCGACGTTCACCATCACGATGTGCTTGCCGCGCTCGATCGCGAGCAACGCGTGCCGGATGCCGGCGGCGGGGACGCCGGTCGCGTCGATCACCACCTCGATCTGCGGTGCGGCGATCAACGCCGCGGCATCGTCGATGATCGCCGTGCCGCCCTTGGCGAAAGCCTGCTCGAGGCTCCCTGCCGCGATCTGCTCGGCGGGCCAGCCCACCCGCAGGAGCTGCTCGCGCGCTCGATCGGGCGCGAGATCGGCCACCGCCATCACGTGCAGGCCCCGCGTGCGCAGCGCCTGCGCCAGGAACATCGTGCCGAACTTGCCGGCGCCGATCAGGCCCACGCGAACGGGATGCCCGGCCTCGGCGCGCTCCAGCAGCAGACGGTGCAGATTCATCGGCACTCCTCCTTGGGAACGCGGATGCTAGCACGATCGGCGAAGGCTCCAAGGCCTCCAGGCTTTTCCCTGACCGCGGCTGCCGCTACGCTCCGCCCATGCCGAAGCTCGCCGCCAACCTCTCGTGGCTCTTCACGGAAGTGCCGTTCCTGGACCGCTTCGAAGCCGCCGCGCGCGCGGGCTTTCGCGCCGTCGAGTTCCTGCAGCCCTACGAGTTTCCGCCCCAGGAAATTGCCGCGCGCCTGAAGCGCCACGGCCTCGAGCACGCGCTGTTCAATCTGCCGCCGGGCGACGCCGCCAAAGGCGAGCGCGGGCTCGCGGCGCTGCCGGGCCGCGAGGCCGAGTTCATGCGCACGGTCGCGCGCGCCCTCGACTACGCGACGGCGACGGGATGTCCGCGCATCCACGCGCTCGCCGGCAACGCCTCGGGCGCCGAGGCCGAGGCTGCCTACGTCGCCAATCTCCGGGCCGCCGCCGATGTCCTGGCGCCCCACGGCATCACCGTGACGGTCGAAGCGCTCAATACCCACGACGCCCCCGGCTATTTCCTGAGCACGACGGGCGCAGCGCTACGCATGATCGATCGGATCGGCCGCGGCAACGTGAGCCTGCAATTCGATCTCTATCACTGCCAGATCATGGAGGGCGACCTCGGCCGCCACGTCCGCGATCTCGCGGGGCGGTTCGCGCACGTGCAGATCGCCGGCGTGCCCGAGCGATGCGAGCCCGACGTGGGCGAGGTGAACTACGCCTATCTCCTGGATCTGCTGGACGAGACCGGCTACGCCGGCTGGGTCGGCTGCGAGTACCGGCCCAAGGCCGGCACCCTCACCGGGCTCGGCTGGGCGCGCCGCTGGGGCGTCATCCCGCGGCAGTAGGGCGCCGCGGCATTCTCCGATCGGCTCAGTTCCAGTAGTCGCCCGCGGCTACCGCGAAGTTCAGGTTCTGCACGCCGACGAACTGCATCGTGGTGATGCCGATCAGGTTTCCGCGCTCGTCGAAGAGGCCGCCGCCGGAGGAACCCGGCGAGATCGCCGCCGAGGTCTGCACGAGGTTGCGGCCGGGCTGGTGGCGCAGCCCCGAGAGCAAGCCCTCGCTGAGCGTACGCTCGAGCCCAATGGGCGCGCCGATCGCGAACACGCGCTCGCCGACCGCGAGATCGCCGAAGGGCCGGATGCCCGTGATCGGCACCAGCGTGATCGAGTCCGCGCTCAGCACGCAACGGTCGGTGGCGGTATCGGCCGCGACGAGCTTGGCGTCGCTCACCGTGTGATCCTGTACGATCTTGATGAGGTCGCGGCCTTTGACGACGTGGCAGTTGGTCAGGAGCAGGTGATCGGAGACCGCGACCGCGGAGCCCTGCTTCACGTCCCGCGCCCGCGCGTCGGCGAGCGATGCCGTCGCCGCCACGACGTAGACCGAGCGCTGCAGCGACTTGAACAGCGCCTCGGGCTCGAGCGCCTGCTTGTGGACATTGTCCGGACGCTTCGGCAGCACTGCCGCCGGGAGGGGGACGTTGCTCGCCGCCGCGGCCAGCGTAGCGGGCCCGCTCTTCTCGGCGGTGCCTACGTTGCCATGCGTGAACACCTCGGTGTAGTTCGGCACCAGGCCGTTGTCGGGGCTTTCCGAGGCCACGGGCGACGGTCCCGCGAGCGCCTGGGCGACGCAATCGTTGTAGGCGGCAACGCCGGTGCGGCGGAGATATCGGCAACGGTCCTCGATCGCTTGATTTTGCGCCGGCGTCAGTCCGGACCGATCGGGCGAGGGATGCGCCTGCAATGCGGTTACTTGCTTGTTGACGCAATCATAATAGGCACCGTCGCCCTTCGGGCGCGCGCTGGCGCAGGCCGTGTTGATCAGCACGTTCTCCTCGTAGGAGAGCTTGGAGCGGTCGGGACCCGGCGATGCAGCCAAGGCCGAGCCGCAGATCGCGAGAGATGCGACGAATACCAGGACGGGGCGCGACATGGTGTGCCTCATGAGGCAAAGGGGATTTGAGCACGATCCCAGCTGGCGGTTACTCAAAGGTTAAATGCCTCACGGGCGATTCGGCACACGCGCGACCAAGAAAGTCCTCGCGCCGTGGAGCCGGGCGTGATTCCATGATCTTAGGCCCTTGCCGGGGACGCATGGCGGACGGTCGCTGCGGATAGAAATTGCTAAAATGCAAGGCATGAAGCGCCTGGCGGCCGACTTGTTGCTGCCTCTGGCGATCGCGGCCGTCGCGATCGCCATCAAGGCACTGGGATTCGCGCCGCTCGAGGCGATCACGCTGGGCAGCATCGATCTGTTTCAGCGCGCGGCGCCGCGTGCGGCGCCCGAGACGCCGGTGCTCGTCATCGACATCGACGAGGAGAGCCTGCGCAAGCTCGGGCAATGGCCATGGCCGCGCACCGTGCTCGCCGATCTCACCGACAAGCTCACGGACGCCGGGGCCGCCGCGATCGGCTATGACCTGATCTTTCCCGAAGCCGACCGCACATCGCCCCAGCGGCTGCTGCCGACCTTGTTTCGGGGCGAGATGCCCGCCGATGTCACCCGAGTGATGTCGGAGCTGCCGGACAACGATGCCGTCTTCGCCGCCGCCCTGGCGCGCGGCCGCGTCGTGATCGGCAGCGTGCCAGGCAACGATGCCGGCACCGACAAGCCCGCGCGCAAAGCCGGCTTCGCCTTCGCCGGCGATAATCCCCTGCGCTTCGTGCCGAGTTACGCCCGCGCGCTGGCCAGCCTGCCGCAACTGGAGGCGGCCGCGCCCGGGATCGGCAGCCTCGACGAGGAACCCGATTGGGACGGTCTGGTCCGGCGCATGCGGCTCGTCGAGCGCGTCGCAGGATCCGCCTACCCGACATTTCCCGCGGAGGTCCTGCGCGTCGCCTTCGGCGCCAAGAGCTATGTCGGCCGTGCGGCCGGCGCCAGCGGCGAGTGGGACCTTGGCCAGACGACCGGCTTGGTCGCCATCCGGATCGGCCCGCTCACGCTACCCACGGATGCCGCGGGACGGCTCTGGATCGGCTATCGCCCCATCGATCCCGGGCGCTGGGTCTCGGTGGCGAGCGTGCTCGACGGCACGCTCGACCTGACCCGGTTCAAGGACCGCATCGTCCTGGTGGGATCGAGCGCCGCCGGCCTCAACGACCTCCGCGCGACGCCCGTGGGCGCCACGGTGCCGGGCGTGGAGGTGCATGCTCAGGCCATCGACCAGGCGCTGCAGGGCTGGTTCCTGACCCGCCCGGACTGGACGCTCGGCGCCGAGTTCTCTTTCATCGCGGGCGCGGCCCTGATCCTCGCGGTGGCCCTGCCGCGGCTCGGCGCCGCCGCGGCCGGCGCGTTCGCGGCGCTCGCGCTGATCGTCGCCTGGAGCGGCGCCTGGTGGCTTTACCGCTCGCCGCATCTGCTGCTCGATCCCGCCTATCCCAGCCTCGTGATCCTGCTCGTCTACGGCAGCTCCACGATACAGGGCTATCTGCGCTCCGAGCGGGCGCGCCGGCAAATCAAGCAGACCTTCTCGCGCCTGATGGCGCCGGCGCTGGTCGAGCAGCTCGCGGCGCATCCCGAACGGCTCAAGCTCGGCGGCGAGAATCGCGATATGACCATCCTCTTCTCCGACATCCGGGGCTTCACCGGCATCGCCGAGGGCTTGGGTCCGCAGGAACTCACCCTCTTCATCAACGAGTTTCTGCAACCCATGAGCGACGTGGTGATGACCCACGACGGCGTCATCGATAAGTACATCGGCGACTGCATCATGGCGTTCTGGAACGCGCCGCTCCCCGATCCGCGCCATGCCGCCCACGCCGTTGCCGCCGCGAAGGAGATGCGCCGCACCCTCGCCGCCCTCAACGGCGAGCGCGAGCGCCGGGCCACGGCGGCCGGGCAAGCGTTCAAGCCGATTCGGATTGGCGTGGGCATCAACACCGGCGAGTGCTGCGTCGGCAACATGGGCTCGCATCAGCGCATGGAGTACACGGTGCTCGGCGATTCCGTGAACCTGGCCTCGCGCCTGGAGGGCGCCAGCAAGACCTATGGCGTCGATCTGATCCTCAGCGAGTCGACCGCGCAGCAAGTGCCGGAGGAGCCGCTCGCCGAGCTCGACCTGATCCGAGTCAAGGGACGAGATCGGGCGGTGCGGATCTTCACGATTCTCGATGCCGATCCCGCGGGCGCGCGCACCGAGCTCGCCGCCGCGGTCGAGCGCCATCGCCAGATCCGCGCAGCCTACTTGGCGCAGGAGTGGGACCGGGTACTCGCGCTGATCGATGATGCCCGCGCGCAGGGCCTATTCGGTCTCGGCCCGCTCTATGCGGTCTATCGCGAGCGGATCGCGCAGTTCCGGGCCGAGGCACCTGAGCCGGGCTGGGACGGCGTCTATCACGCTCACGAGAAATGAGATGGGGTTTGTGACGGCCGTCACACGCCCAAGGAGGCGCACCCCCTACATAGGGCCTGCCACAGTTTTGATTTCGCGTAACGCTCTGGATTCGCGTAGACTCTTTCTACCGCTTCCGGGGGGAGATCCGATTTGAGCCAACGCCAAGAGCATCAGACGCGCCCGGCTCGGAGCACGAAGACCCGGCTCACCGCAGTCGGGATCGGTATCGCCTTGAGCCTGGCCGCAGCGGCGCTTCCCGCCGTGGCCCAAGACGCCGACCCCCAGCGATCGGAATTCCTGAGCCTCTATCAGCAGATCCTCAAGAACCCCACGAACGTGGAACTGACCCTCCGCTACGCACGGCTCGGCGCTCAGCTCGGCGATTACGAGGCGAGCGTGAGCGCGCTCGAGCGGCTGCTTATGTACAACCCGAACCTGCCCACCGCGGAGATCGAGCTCGGCCTGCTCTACGCCCGGCTCAAGTCCTACGCCATGGCGCGGATCTATCTCGAGCAAGCGGCGGCGGCGCCCAATGCGAGCCCCGAGATCCGCGCGCGGGCCCAGGACGCGCTCGCGAAGGTCGATCGCTTGAGTTCGCCGCATCAGTTCGCGGGCCAGGTCGAGCTCGGCGTGCAGTATCAAAGCGACGCGAATCAGGCGCCGGGCGCCGTGGTGCCGGCACCGCCCGGCTTCACGCTGCCCAATATCCCGCTCAGGAAGCAAAGCGACGGCGACGTGTTCCTGAACGCCGCGGGCATCTATCGCTACGACCTCGGCAATGCCGAAAGCGACACGCTCGAGGCGACCGGCACGCTCTACGGGTCCGCGTTCTTCCGGGACAGCCACCTCGATCTCGGCATCGCCGAGCTCACACTGGGTCCACGGTTCACCGTCGACCGCATCGGCCTCGAGCACGCGACGCTTCGGCCCTATCTCATGGGCACCTACGTCACGCTCAACAACAACTCGCTGCTCGCGGGCGGCGGCGCCGGCATCGAGCTCGCCAAGACCTTCCGCTGGGGCATGCTCGCGCGGCTCTTCTACGAGCACGAGGAGCGCGGCTACTTCAACCAGTCGATCGACCCGCTCGCCACCCAGCTCGACGGCAACGTGGACGTCGTGCGCCTGACCGCGAGCCAGCCGATCTGGGACTTCTCCACCCTCGATCTGTTGCTCCGGTATGTCCACGAGAAGACCCGGTTCTCCTTCGACACCAACAGCCAATATCGCATCCAGGCGAGCTACTCGATCCGGTACGCCGGCCTGTTCAACCTGCCCGGTGTTGCGCGGCCGTGGGAGACGGTCCTCGAGGCCGGGCACGATTGGACGCCCTACGATGCCGCCAATCCCGCGATCAACCCGTTCGTGACGCGCAGCGATCGGAGCTGGTTCTTCGGAGCATCGGAGTTCCTGCACGTCAACAAGTGGCTCGCTGCGGGTATCGGCGTCGAGCGGCAGATCACGTCCTCGAACCTGTCCAATTTCTCGTTCAACAACACGACGGCGACCTTGTCCGTCAAAGCGAGTTTCTAGAGGTGTCATCATGAGCCCGCGCCGCATCGCGATCGCAGCCAGCACGACGGCCTTCCTGATCCTGGGCTCGGCGGGCTTCGGCCTCGCTCAGACCGTGGGCGTGACCGGCGCCGTCAACCCCAATGCCACCGGCACGCCGCCGGGCAGCACGGTGCGCGCGCTCGGCACCGGCAACGACGTCATCTTCAACGAGCGGATCACCACGGAGGCGAAGGGCCAGGCGGACGTCCTGTTCGTCGACCGCTCCGCGCTGACGATCGGCCCGAACTCCGATCTGGTGATCGACGAGTTCGTCTACTCGCCGGATACCGGCACCGGCAAGCTCGCGGCGAGCGCCACCAAGGGCGTATTCCGCTTCGTCGGCGGCGCGCTCAGCAAGAACCCGGATTCCGTCACCATCAAGACGCCGGCCGCCATCGTGGGCGTGCGCGGCGGCGTGATCATGCTCGCGATCAATCAGAACGGCGGCGGCAGTCTCTACTTTCTCTATGGCGACCAGGTGAGCGTCGACAGCCCGAGCGGCCACCAGGATCTGCGCCGCCGCAGCTGGGGGCTCGACTTCGGTCCGGACGGCAAGATCGGCGATGCGCATCCCGCGGACCCCGCGGCGCTTCAGGCCCTCTTGGCTCTGTTCAAAGGTACCGGCAACGGCGGCGCCACGCCGCCGCCGACCGAGCAGGGCCTCGCCGGCGGGCCGACGCTCTTCATCGACGACGACATCGACACCAATCAGATCGATCTGCGCAACTATCTCCGGCCAGTGGACGCGTTCGACATCTTTCAGATCGAGAGCCTCTACAAGACGCGCCAACCCAAGCACGGCGTGATCATCATCTGCACGGACTGCTGCACCGCCAATTGCGGCTGAGCGCGATCGCTTCCTCGCCGTGCAACGGCCGAGCTTCGCCGACGCGCTGTTCAACCCGCGCGCGATCGCGCTGATCGGCGTCTCCGACGACGCCGGCAAGACCGCCGGCCGTCCCTTGAGATTTCTACGCAAGCACGGCTACGCCGGACCCATTTATCCGATCAATCCGAACCGCTCCGCCGTCCAGGGCGAGCGCGCCTATGCCGGTGTCGGCGAAGCGCCGGGGCCGATCGATCACGCCTATATTCTCGTCAACACGCCAGCGGTGGAGGCGGCGGTCGCCGCCTGCGCCGAGGCGGGCGTGGCCGTCGCGACCATCCTGGCGAGCGGCTTTGCCGAGGCGGGCGATGCGGGCCGCGAGCGGCAGCGCAAGATCGTCGAGATCGCCCGCGGTGGAGGCTTGCGCCTCGTCGGCCCCAACAGCCTCGGCGTCATCAACACCTGGGCGCCGCTCGCGCTCACGGCGAACGCAGCCTTCGCCGCCGACACGTTGCCTCGCGGACGGCTCGCGGTGCTGTCGCAGAGCGGCAGTCTGATCGGCACGCTCGTCTCGCGCGGCGCCGCGCGGGGCATCGGCTTCGGCAAGCTGATCTCGGTCGGCAACGAAGCCGATCTCTCGGTCGGAGAGATCGGCGCCGCACTCGCGGAGGATCCCGACACCGACGCCTTCCTGCTGTTCCTCGAGACCATTCGCGCGCGCGACGAGATGGCGCGCTTTGCGGCGCTGGCCCGCCGGGCCGCCAAGCCGATCATCGCCTACAAGCTCGGCCGCTCCGAAGTGGGCCAAGCGCTCGCGGTCTCCCATACCGGCGCCATGGTCGGCTCGGACGCGGCGGTCGATGCGTTCTTGCGTAGGCACGGCATCCTCCGCGTCGATCACCTGGAGACCCTGCTGGAGGCCGCGCCGCTGGTCGTCGGCCGGAATCCGCCGACCGGCCGCAACAGGCGCGTCGGCGTCATCGCCACCACCGGCGGCGGCGCCGCGACCGTCGTGGACCGGTTGGGATTGCTCGGTGTCGAGGTGACACCCCCGAGCGCCGACACGCTCGCCAAGCTGCGGGCCGTGAATGTGCCGCCGCAGTCCGGCCCCATCATCGACGTGACGCTGGCTGGCACGCGCTACGATGTCATGCGTCCCGCGCTCGACATCCTTATCGACGCGCCGGAGTTCGCGCTCGTCCTAGTGACGATCGGATCCTCGGCGCAGTTCAATCCGGAACTCGCGGTAAAGCCGATCGTGGATTGCGCCCGCGAGAAGAAGCCGCTCGCGGTCTTCCTCACGCCGCAGGCCGACGAGACGCTGCGCCTCCTGGCACAACACGGGATCGCGGCGTTCCGCACGCCCGAGGCCTGCGCCGACGCCATCGCCGCTTACCTCGCTTGGCATGAGCCGCCGCCGGCATCCGGCGCGAGACCCGAGACGATCACACGCGCCGCCGCGTTGCTCCGGGCTGCGCAAGCGCAAGGCGAGGTGCTGGACGAGCGGCAGTCTCTGGCGCTGTTCGAGGCGCTCGGGATCCCCGTCGCGCGGAGCCATGTCTTCGATGCGGCCGCGCCGCCGCCGGCCCTGCCCTTTCCGTTTCCCGTCGCCGCAAAAGTGCTGTCGCCCGACATCATCCATAAGACCGACGCCGGCGGCGTCGCGCTCGAGATCGCGACAGCCTCCGACCTCGGCGAGCAGGCGCGCGCCCTCGTGGCCGCCGCCCGGAGCCGACATCCCGCGGCGCGCATCGAGGGTGTGCTCGTGCAGCCCATGGAGCGCGGCATTGCCGAGGTCCTGGTGGGTTACCACCTCGACGCGCAGGCGGGACCGGTGGTCACCGTCGGCATGGGCGGCACCCTCGCCGAGATCTACCGCGACTACGCCGTGCGCACGGCACCGGTCTCGGCGGCGGAAGCCGCGGAGATGATCGCGGACGTCCGCGGCTTCGCCGTGCTGAGAGGCCATCGCGGCAAGCCACCCGGCGACGTCGACGCGCTCGCCGAAGCCATCGCCGCGCTCTCGACGCTCGCCGGCCTATCGGAGCCCGCCGTGCTCGAGGCGGAAATCAATCCGCTTATCGTCAGACCCGCGGGCAAGGGCGTGGTCGCCGTCGACGGCGTGGTGCGTCTCGCCCCGGCGCAGCGCTAGTGTCATGAGGCGCGCATCACCGCCTAAATATCCTCGCCGATACCTCCGAATTGGCTTACCTGCTCGACGATGAAATGGCCGGGACGCAGGGTCGATCGTCGGAATGCCGCCGAGCATGAGTGGCAACTGAACGGGGATAAATCATTGCGTGCGACAGGGACGAATTATCCGAGCGTGCCCCGCCGCTCTGCGTGATGGCTGGCTTCACTGAAGGTCGCCCAGAACTTGCCGTCCTCGATCGACACTGCCAGCAACTTGTCGATCGTGGAGCCGTCGCTCGAAAGCGGCGATGTCAGCCGATGGTATTTATGGTACTTCCCTTCCGCCTGAAAGCAGATCCCATGCAAGCATGGCTTTCTCTCCCTGACGACTTCCAGGTACTGATGCCATACCAAGTTGGAAAATTCGGGAGGTTCGAGTTCTCGAACTGATTTTCCCGTATATTCCTTGCCGTGCGCTTGGGCGATCCCACTCCCGAATACGCGATACACGAAATCCAGCGGCTCGTACGAGACATCGATGAGCATCACATTCGAGAGATAGGTCTTCATGTCTTCCGGCGAGATATCCTTTCGCGACGGGAGCGGCCGATCGCCCTTTCGCAGGCACCAGTACTCGTAAGCACGGCGCAGCACCGGATTACGCAACTCGGTGAGCGGCAGGCTTTCTCCGACGAACGTGCCCATAGACAGGTCCTAGTTGGCGCTCCGCGCGGAACAATAAAGCTAACCCAGAGATCTTAAAGGATTCGTGAAGGAGCAGGTGACCTAAGGCCATCTTATTCATCCGTTGCCGAGAGAGAAATCCCACCCGAAGTCCGGCGCCGGCAGCATCGATTGGTAATCGCAGGATGAGCCGATGGGGTTGGCGTTGATCGGATCGTCGGCGATCAGGATCACCGACGCGAGCGCTCCCCAGAGCACCCCGGTGACTGCTGCGCCGGCCGCGAACCCAGCCGATCCATCGGCTCGCATCGTGCGCCTGCGATGGTTTCGCCCTTGAGGGTGTTGGTGCCGGAAGCACGAGCTTGGCCGTCTCCCGTGGCCGATTGCGCTAAGAGGGTGTTAACCTTGCTCTAATAGCGTGACCATAAGGCCCGTAGGGTGTGCGCCTCGCATGCCGCTTCGAGCGTGCCGTAGCGAGGGTGATGTGCACGTTGCGCCAATAGAGCTTTTGAGGCGGTGGCGGTCGGTACCCTGGGTTGCCCGGTTCGGGACGCACAATCCACGACGCATTTTGGCCTTAATTGGCGCGCTGCTCATCGCGTCGATCGTCAGCACCGCCTGGGTCACCATCTGGGCGGGTCGCCAGTCGGATCTGGGTTCCGCGAACCGAGAGCTCCGCCGCCTCAGCCTCGTGCTCGCCGAACAGAGCTCGCGGTCGATGCTCAGTATCGATCTGATCCTTCGCGGGCTCTCCGAGCGTTTTGCAGCCGCCGGCGTCGCAACGCCCGAGGATGTCGACCGGCGCCTCGGTGGACCACAGATCCACGCGCTGCTCCGCGACCGCACCCGAGATGCTCCGCAGATCGACACGATCGCGGTGCAGGACAGCAAGGGCATCCTGGTCAACAACACGCGCGAGGGCCCGCTGCCCCAGCTCTATGTCGGCGATCGCGACTATTTCATCGCGCTCCGCGACAATCCCGACCTCGGCGTCTTCATCGGCGCGCCGGTATCCAGCCGAGTCACCGGCCGAACCATCATCTTCCTCGCCCGCCGCCTCAACGGCCCCGGTGGTGAATTCCTCGGGGTGATCGTCGCGACCATCGAGACTCACTATCTGGCGGATTCCTACAGCGCGGTGCTCCCCGGAGAGCAGGGCGCGATCTCACTCTATCGAGACGACGGCATCCTGCTCGCCCGATTCCCGGACGGCGACGAGGACATCGGAAAATCCTACGCGGGTCAGCCGTTTCTCGCAGCCGCCCAGGCCGAGGCCGACCCTGTCCCGATCCGCAGACTTGGCATGGTCCATCCTGAGGTTTTGATATCCGCGCCGCATGCGGTGCCCGGCTACCCCCTGGTCGTGACCGTGAACAACAAGGAGAGCGCGATCCTGGCCGACTGGTCGCACGAGGCGGCAGTCACTGCTGGCATTGCCTCGGCCGCCATCCTGCTCGTCGTGATGGTCGGCCTGCTCCTTGCACGGCTTTTCACGCTGCAGGCGCAAATGACACGGTCGCTCACGGATCGTGCCAAGGCTCTACACGCGCAGGAGGTCGCCGAGGCCGCGAGCCAGGCCAAGACAGGATTCCTCGCTAACATGAGTCATGAGCTGCGCACACCCCTTAACGCCATCATCGGATTCACAGAGATGCTGGGCGCGGGTTACCTCGGGCCGCTGAACGAGCGCCAGGCCGAGTACGTGCGCGACATTGGGGCATCGGGCGTTCATCTGCTCGGCCTTATCAATACCGTGCTCGACATGTCCAAAATCGAAGCCGGCAGCTTCGAGCTTACCGAAGAGCCGGTCGACGTCGCGTCCATCATCGACCAGACATTGACCTTCCTGCGTGTCCGGGCCATGGACGCGGACGTCACCTTGAAGAAGCTCGTTGCGCGGAACTTGCCGTGGCTGCGCGCCGACCGGCGCGCGTTGCTCCAGGTTCTGCTCAACGTCGCCGGGAACGCGGTCAATTTCAATGTGCGCGGCGGCACGGTCACGGTTTCCGCGGGCGTTACGGACGAGGCCGGCTTGGAGATAGCCGTCGCGGACACCGGTGTCGGCATCGATCCCGCGAAGTTCACGCACATCTTCGAGCCGTTCCAGCGCACCGATCCGAGCCGGAGCCGCGGGCTCGGCGGCAGTGGCCTCGGTCTCTCGATCAGCAAGATGCTGGTCGAGCGCCATGGTGGCACACTCTCGCTCACGAGCGAGCTCGGCGTGGGCACGACGGTGATCTTGCGGCTCCCCATCGATCGCCTGGTCAGGCGAGAGTCGCATCCGTTCGAGGCAACGGAGGTTATCGAAGAGGTCGTGGTCGTGAGCTCGGACGCGGCATGAACCTCGACTGAGCTCGACCGGTTCGAGGACGATGCGGCGGAGCGGTTCTTGTCGCGGGTGCGGGCGGTCGAGGTCACGCTCACCGCTGTGTGAATTAGCCCCGCAGGTCCGAAAGTGATGCTGTGGACGGCTCCTCCACCGGCACGTAAGTGCCATTGAGGTGGTCGCCGAAGGGGTGACCACACTTCCGGGGAGCCCAGCATGGAATCGGTCACGACGATCGGTCTCGACATCGCGAAGTCGG
>DATNIT010000181.1:0-2917 GCA_035604335.1 Allostellaceae bacterium
CTACTTCATCGCATCGGGAGCGGTGGAGGTGATCCTGCCGGAACGGCGCGTACGGTTGGGAAGCGGTGATTTCTTCGGCGAAATGGCCCTGCTGTCGGGTCGGCCGCGGCAGGCGGACATCGTCGCTCTCACCTATTGCCAGTTGCTCATCTTGCGGCGGTCGGACCTCGAGCGCTTCATGAGCGCGAACCCTGAGGCGAGAGCGACGATCGATCGGGTGGCCACGGCACGGCTGGCGATGAATCTGTCAGATGGCCACACCAGCGACGAAAACGGCGACGAGTCGGGAACGCAGGCTTCCCCGTAGGCCCGAGCCGCAATCGAGATTCCGATCCGTGACCTTGTGGATCCCCGCAAACTGAACGCTCTGACCTCCCCCGACCTTTGATGCCGCACTTATGAAAATGGTCGAGATTCCACATCGAATTCATACGCCCTGATGCACACCTGTTCCGGTATGCTGCTCCCGTTCTGGGGGCAACATCGTCATTCGACTGAGCCCTTGCTTCATATCCCGGATCTTCCCGATGGTTGCCTCGATCGCTGTGACGCCGCATCGAACCGGAACTCAGGGGCGCCGATGATCCGATATCGATGATCTCATAAGGATGCCCGCCAATGAGCGCCGTCGGTTGGGGACAGATCGGCCTGTCGGCGCTGCTCATTGGCCTGCTCGTGAGGCCTTTGGGCGGGTACCTCGCTCGTGTCTACGCCGGCGAGCGCACGCTGCTGCAGCGGGTACTCGGGCCGATCGAGAGAGCGCTCTATCGGTCGGCGGGCGTCGACGCCCCCGCCGAGCAGAGCTGGTCCGAGTACGCCGTCGCCCTTCTTGTCTTTAGCATCGCCGGGACGGCCGCCCTCTATCTGCTCCTGCGATTCCAGAGCCTGCTGCCGCTAAATCCGCAAGATCAACCGGCGCTCACTCCCGACCTGGCGCTCGACAGCGCGGTCAGCTTCGTCTCGAACACGAGCTGGCAATCCTACGGCGGCGAGACCACGCTCTCCCATCTGGCCCAAATGGCTGGGATCGCCGTCCAGAGCTTCCTCTCCGCGGCCACGGGATTGGCCGCCGCCGTCGCCCTTATTCGCGGTTTTTCTCGCCGCACCACCGGCACTATCGGCAATTTCTGGGGCGACCTTACGCGCAGCGTGCTCTACGTGCTGCTGCCGATCTGCGTCATCGTGGCCCTCTTCTTCGTGGCGGAGGGTATACCGCAGACCTTGGCCGGCTACGCCGAGGCGCAGACCATCACCGGCGGAACGCAGCTGATCGCGCGCGGCCCGGTCGCGACGCAGGAGGCGATCAAGCTGCTGAGCGGCGATGGCGGCGGATTCTTCAACGTGAATTCCGCCCATCCGTTCGAGAACCCGACGGCGCTCACCAATCTCGTCGAGATCGTGCTGATGCTCGCGCTCGGCGCGGCGTTGACCAACACCTTCGGTCGCATGGTTGGGGACGAAAGGCAGGGCTGGGCCCTGCTGGCGACGATGGTGCTTCTGTTCGGACTCGGCATTGCCGGTATCTATGCCGGCGAATCGCGCGGCAACCCCACGCTGGCGTCCCTTGGAATTGACCAGACGATGGGACCGCTGCAGGCGGGCGGCAACATGGAGGGAAAGGAAGCGCGCTTCGGTATCGTCGGATCGTCGCTCTTCGCGGAGAGTTCGACCGCGTCGTCCGACGGCGCGGTCGACGCCATGCATGACAGCTTCCTGCCGCTCAGCGGCGCGATCCTGCTCGGCAACATGATGATCGACGAGGTGATCATCGGCGCCCCCGGCTCGGGCTTGTGGGGAATCCTTCTGTTCTGCCTCGTCGCCGTATTCATGGCCGGTTTGATGATCGGACGCACGCCGGAATATATCGGCAAGAAGATGGAGGCGCGCGAAGTCAAGATGGCGGCGTTGGCGCTGCTGTGCGCTCCCGCCATGATCCTGGGCCTCGCCGCCGTTGTGAGCGTCGTTCCCGACGGGCTGGCCGGGCTCGGTAATGCCGGGCCGCATGGATTCTCCGAGATCCTCTACGCCTATACCTCGGCGGCGGCGACGAACGGCAGCGCCTTTGCCGGGCTAAGCACGAACACGCCCTTCTACAATCTGACGCTGGCGCTGGCGATGTTCGCGGGCCGGTTCCTGGTCATCGTGCCGGTGCTTGCGATTGCCGGCTCGCTCGCGGCCAAACGCACGATACCGAGCTCTGCCGGCACGCTGCCGACGGACGGGCTGCAATTCGTCCTGTTGCTTGCCGGGACGATCGTGATCGTCGGCGGTCTCATCTTCTTTCCGGCGCTGTCGTTCGGGCCGGTGGTCGATCATTTCGCGATGCTCGCGGGAACCACCTACTGACTGTCTCAAGAGTCAACCGATCCGGCCGGCTTAACGGCTCGGAGGCATTCGTTAAAGCGCGGAGCAGAGGCGGATCGCGTCCAGGACCGCGGCCGCGATGTTGCGGCTCGCGACCGCGTCGCCGATCCGATGCAGCTCGAACGCGGCGGATGCCGTCGCGGACCACGGCTGCGCCCGGCTCGCGAGCAGCGCGTCGATATCGGTGACGCCATCGTTGCGGGACTCGGATCGCAGCTCGACATAGAGCTGGTCGGCGGGCCTGGTGCCGTGCTCGACCACGATCTGGTCGGCGGTCCGCTCGATCAACTCGCCGGTTACCAGGTTGCGGAAACTCGCGGCGATGCGATTGCCGCGGCGCTCCACCGTGTGGATCTCGTGATCGAAGATCATGGGGATGCCGAGCTCGTAGCCGCGCCGCTTCCAGACCACGCGCTCGGCATAAGTGAGCTCCTGCGCGAGCTGCGCGTCGATCGAGACCAGCTGCACGCGACTCCCTTGCGCGCAGGCGATCTCGGCGACCTCGGGCGCGGGATGCCGGCCGGTGCCGTCGTAGACGATGATCTCGCCGGCG
>DATNIT010000182.1:0-2607 GCA_035604335.1 Allostellaceae bacterium
CCATATCATGCTGATCGCCCAGCAGCACGAGATGCCGCGCTTGCTGCGCGCGATGGGCAAGCCGGACCTGCTGCAGGACGAACGATTCTCGACCAACGGGCGCAGGGTCAAGAACAATGCGGCGCTGCGCGAGCTTATCGAAGGATGGCTCGCGACTTTTCCAGACCGCGACTCCGCCATCGCCGTGCTCGACCGCGAGCGCGTGCCGTGCGCCCCCGTGCTCAAGCTGGAAGAAGCGATGGAGCATCCGCATCTGCGCGGCCGCAAGACCGTCCGGCGCGTGCGTGACGAGGCGCTCGGCGAGTTCGACGTGCCCGGGATGCCGGTCAAGTTTTCCGATTGGCCCGACCGCACCGACGTCAAGGCCTCGCGCGTGGGCGAGAACAATGACGCGGTGCTGCGCGAGATGCTCACGCTCCCCGACAATGAGCTCGCGGCGCTCTACGCCGAGGGCGTGCTGCTGCGCGGCGGGACGGCCGATGAAGCCAAGGTGGCCGCCGGCAACGTGGTGATCGAACCGCATCAGAGCTGACACCCCGCGCGAGGTCCGGTTAAGGCCAAGTTTGGTGAAGGCCACGGGTGAAGGCGAGATCCGGTGAGGGTGACGTCCGGTAAGGATCGATGAAGCACGCCGGGCCGCAAGCGCTCGAAGCGCTGGAACCGCTGCTCGAAAAATTGCGGACGATCTTGCCGGCGCTCCCGGGCGTGGTCGAGCGCAAGCGCGGGATCTTTTATCGCGGCGCGACCGCCTTCTTACATTTCCATGAAGACCCAGCGGGGATGTTCGCCGACTTAAGAAGCGGTGCGGACTTCGAGCGCTATGCCGTGAACACCAAGGCCGAAATCGCGCGCCTGCTAAGCGCCGCCCGGGCCCAGGCTACTCCCCCGCCTCGCGATGAACGGCAGCGCAGTGCTCGCACGCGCCGTTCAGTGAAAGACCGATGAAGCATGGCGGACCCGCCGAGCGCTCGAAGCGCTGGACCGTTGCTCGAAAAATTGCGCACGAACTTTGCTTACGATCTTGGCTCACGATGTTGCGGACGTTCCTGGCGGGCTTAGCGCCTAGGGCACGACCAGCTTAGGGAGAGCGAACGATGGACTTTCAAATCACCGCGGAAGCCAGGGAACTGCAAGAGCGGGCGCGCCAGCTGGCAGCGGGATTCGCCACCAGCGCGGCCACGCATGATCGCGAAGCGAGCAGTCCGATGGAAAATTACGCAGCACTTAGGCGCGAGGGCTTTTATGAATTGAACGTGCCCAAGGACAGAGGCGGCGCGGGTATCGGGTTGCTCCCATGGTCTCTGGCGGTGGAGGAACTGGCACAGGGCTGCCCTGCAACCGCGCTCGCGTTCAACATGCATTTATCGATCGTCGGTCCGTTGATGGAGATTGCCGCAGTGCCGGAGGCGACCAAGAGCTATATCGCCGACCTGGTCGTCAAACAGCGCAAACTGATCGCCGGAAATTTCTCCGAGCCGCAAACCTCCGGGCTGGCCGCCTCGCACGGCATACCCGCGACGCGCGCGCGGCACGTTGAGGGAGGCTACCGCGTCAACGGCAAGAAATCGTTCGCCTCGATGATAGAGGCGTCCGATTACTGCGCACTCTTGGCCCGGCCGGAAGAATCTGAAGCGCCCACAGCCGGCATCCTGGTACTCATTCCAGCCGACGCCCCCGGCCGGCGCATCGAGCATGTCTGGGACACGCTCGGCATGCGCGCCACGCGCAGCGAGAACGTGTTGCTCGAGGATTGCTGGATACCCGAGGAGGGAGGCCTCTATAGCACGGAAGACTTCCCCTCGTTCATCCGCGACGGAGCGAATTGGCTGTGGGCCTCTTACACCGCCGTCTACCTGGGAGTCGGGGCCGCGGCGTACAAGGAAGTAGTCAGGGTGCTCAAGGGAAGGATCCCTCCCGGCTACGTGCAGCCGCTCGCGTACCATCCCGACGTGCGCCGGCGAGTGGCCGAGATGAGCGTCGACCTCGAAGCGGCCCGCCTGATGGTCTACAACTCGGCCTGGTTGAGCGATACGCAGGGGCCAACGCAAGCGGCGCTCGCCGCGATGTTTCGCGCCAAGTACTTCGTGGGCGAGGCCGTGTCGCGCATCACCCGCACCGCGCTGACCCTGGGCGGTGCGCACGCGATCTTCAAGACGTCGCCCCTGGAGCGGTTCTTTCGTGACGGAGCGACCGCGCCGATCCAGTTTCCGCCCGGTGATTTCTGCCTCGGCACGGTGGGAATGCTTGAGCTGGGGCTGGACGCTGCCGAGATGCTTCCGCCATTGAAGCGGCCCTGACCCGCGCCCTCGCGCAGGGCGGAAAAGCTCAGAGCAAGCCTTCCTTCAGCGCCTCTTCGAGGGCGCCGATATTGACGTAATGGCCCTTGGCCATCACCGAGAGGAAGGCGCGCAGCTCGGGGTCCGCGATGGTGGCGAGGTGCTCTTCGATCTTGCGGATCACCCAGCGCTGGCCGCGATTGAGCAACTCGAGCTTGGCGCGGAAATCACCCACCGCGCGCACCTTCTCGACGAAGTCACCGGTCTTGTTGGAGGCGACGCCGCCGAGGCGGCGGACGTGGGCGGAAAGCTCGCCGGCGTAGTAGCCTTC
>DATNIT010000183.1:0-5504 GCA_035604335.1 Allostellaceae bacterium
TGTCGCCCGGACCGATCAGATAATCCGTCGCGCTGCTGTGCTGGGCCTCGGACGCGCTAGGCAGCGTCTGATAATTGTTGCAGCCGAATAACGCCGTAAGCGCGCCGAGACAGAATATCGAAAATATGAGCTTAGCCAATGCGGCCTCCCTCTGGCCTTGCAGCCCTGAAGTCACGCAATCCCACTCGGCGCGGCGACCAGCTGCCCAAACGACATATTCAATCATAATCCTATCAGAAATTTGAACTTTAAAAAATCTTTATCTTGCAATGCCCTAGGAACTAAAAGTCTAGAAAGGCGGAAAGGGGCACGGACGCATTCCCCTGGCGCCGTCGGGGTACGACGGCAGCCGTCTCAAAGCACGGCGATACGCGCGCCGCGGCTTTCGCGGCGCGAGAAATCGTTTGTCAAGTGCGACTGCGCCTGCGCAATAATGCCCTGCAGCTGCATGCGAGACCTGCGTTGGGCGATGAGACTTCTCACATTCACCACGCTCTATCCGAACGCCGTCACGCCGCAGCGCGGTATTTTCGTCGAGACCCGCCTGCGCAAGCTCATTGCGGCAGGCGATATTTCGGCCTCTGTCGTGGCCCCCGTTCCCTGGTTCCCCTTTAGCGCCCGTTGCTTTGGCCGCTACGCCGATCTCGCGCGCGTATCCCACTTCGAGACGCGATTCGGCATTGCCGTCGAGCATCCGCGATATCCGTCCGTGCCCAAGATCGGCATGAATATGGCGCCCTCTCTTCTCTGCCGTTGGACGCTCCCCGTCTTGGCACGACATTTGACAGGTGGCCACGACTTCGATCTGATCGACGCCCATTATCTCTATCCCGACGGCGTGGCGGCGGTGGCACTCGGCCGGGCGCTCGCTCGGCCCGTGGTGCTGACAGCGCGCGGCAGCGACCTCTACACGCTCGCCCGCTTCCCCATCCCTCGTCGCCTGATGCTCCGAGCTGCCCGGCAGGCGGCCGGTCTGATCGCCGTGTCCGAGGCCTTGCGCGCGCGCCTCGTCGAACTCGGCGTCGAGGAGAGTCGCATCGCTGTGCTGCGAAACGGCGTCGATCTCGAGCTCTTCCATCCGACCCCGCGCGACGCCTCGCGCACCGAGTCACGGCTCACGGGCCCCGTCTTCCTCTCGGTCGGAAATCTCGTGCCCCTCAAGGGCCACGACATCGCGATAGCCGCGCTTGCCCGCATCCCGGGTGCCACCCTGCTCATCGTCGGTTCGGGGCCGGAGCGTGCGCGCCTGGAGAGGCTCGCGCGAACGCTCGCCGTCAGCGAGCGCGTCCGTTTTCTAGGGAGTTTGCCGCAAGGCGATTTGCCCGGAGTCTACAGCGCCGCCGATGCGCTCATCCTCGCCTCGAGCCACGAGGGCTGGCCGAACGTGCTGCTTGAGGCGATGGCATGCGGCACGCCCGTCGTCGTCAACAATTTCGACAGCGCGGGCGAGATCGTCCGCAACCAGGCCGCGGGCCGGATCATGGCCACGCGCTCGCCCGAGGCGGCGGCGTCGGCGCTCGCAGCACTCTTGGCCAATCCGCCTTCGCGCGAAGCCACGCGGCGCTATGCCGAGGGTTTCGGGTGGGACGACACGGTCCGCGCGCAAAAGGCGGTTTACGCCGCCGCTCTCGCTCGCCGTGGAGCGGGAGGCGATGCGACCCTTGGGGCGAGGGCGGTCGTCAATGAATGACGGCATGACCGCGAGACTTGAGGCGCTGCCGCCGATGAGGACGCTCGCGGCGCTCTGGCGTCTTCTCGATGCCCGCGGCGAGGGCTCCTTTTTTACCGCTTGGCCGTGGATCGGCACCTGGCTCGGCGTGCTGCCGCCACACATCGAGCCGAAGCTCCTGAGCATCGAGCGCGGGACCGAGACCCATGGCGTCGCCGTCGCCGTTGAGCGCCGCGTCACGCGGCATCGCATCGTTTCCGCGCGCCAGCTCCATCTCAATGCGACCGGCGACGCACGCTTGGACTGCCTCACTGTGGAGCACAATGGCTTCGCCGGTTGCGATCCGCGTGCGCCCGAGCCCTGGCGCGCCCTTATCGATTGGCTTCGATCGGACGCCGAGGTGGAGGAGTTGTGCATTGGCGGGGTCAGCGACGAGGCGGCAATTCCGTCGCAGCGACGGCAGGCGATTGCGCGGCACAGCGTCCCAGTCCAGGCTTACCGCGTCGAGCTCGCGCGGCTGGCGCCGAGCGGCGGCTCGCTCGCGGCCGTGCTGAGTGCCAACAGCCGCCAGCAGTTGCGGCGAGCGATGCGCGCCTTCAATACCTATGGGCCGCTCGCGGTCGAGGAAGCCGAAACGCCCGAGGTGGGGCTGCGCTTCTTCGATGCTCTCAAGGCGCTCCATATTCGCTCCTGGACACGGCGCAAGCGACCACATTCCTTCGCCAATCCACTCTTCGAGCGCTTCCACCGTACCCTCATCGGCGAGGTGGCTGCGCGCAGCGACGTGCAGCTTCTACGGATAACCGCCGGCGACCGTCTCATCGGCTTTCTTTATAACTTTCGCAGAGGGGGCCGCATTTACGCCTATCAAAGCGGCTTCGAGGACGGCGACGCGCGGCTGCGCCCGGGCTACGTCGCCCATGCGCTCGCGATCGAGCACAATTATGCCGCGGGCGAGAAGATCTACGATTTCATGGCGGGCGTGAACCGGCTCAAGCAAAGTTTCGCCACCGACCGCTACAAGATGGAATGGCAAGTCTTCCAGCGGCCCTTGCTGCGCTTTCAGGCGGAAGAGCTGGCGCGGGGGGCGAGGGATGCGCTGCGCTCGGCGGTGAGCCGGCTGCGGCGAGCGGCTCCGTGATCGGCTTATCGAACAGGGTCAGCAGAGCGGCGCGCAGCGCTTCCCCGCCAGTGCCTTGACCTCGAGCGGCGTTGCCGCGCGCCCTCCGATCTCGTTCATGAAAAAATCGAAATAGCGCTCCATCCGCGTCATAAAGGCGGCAAGATCGGCTTGTGATTGCACATAAGGCGTGTTGCCGGGCTCAAGCGAAGGGCCGTGGTAGGAAAAGCTGAATACGCGATGCCCCGTTCGGAACAAGACTCTGGTCAGCCTGCGCATCTCGAAGAAATCGATGCCCTCGGGCGTAAGGGTGATTCGGTCGAGCAGCCGCAGCCGAGCCAGGATACCAGGCGTGTGCAGGCGAAGGAACTTGGAGCTGAACGGATGCAGCGGTGGACCGAATCTCGCGAGCAATCCGGTAAAGCCGATCGAGAGCGGAATCTCGAAAAGGCGCCGCTGCGCGTCGACCCAATAGGGCCGTGCATCGCAGCGGCGAAAATCCGGTCCCAATTTCGGACGCAAGTCGGTCGTCGGCAGAACGCTCATATCGACCTCATATCCGAGCTCGATCAAGAGCTCGCCCGTGGCGCGGCCGACACCGTACCGGCCCGCCCTGTGAACGCGCGGAGGCCGCCCGAGATTGCGCTCGATATTCCCCGTCAGTCTCTTCAGCTTCTCCCGCTCGAGCGCAGGCGCCAGATTTCCGGGATAGGACGTATAGTCGTTGAGCTCCTCGAGAAAGGGTGGATTGTCCCACGGCTGCAAATGGGCGCCGATCTCACATTCGCCGTCCGCGAGAAGTTCGCGGATAGGACGGTAACCCTCTTCGGCGCTGCTGACCGGAAAATCGAGCAGGTAAGTCGGCCGGATACCGAAGCGCGCGAAGATACGGTGGGCGCTCCGCTGTTTCTTGATCGAGCGCACCCCAATCGCCTTGCGCGAAGTGCTGTTCGTCCAATCGAACTCCGCCTCCGCATCGACGCTCACGACGAGCAGGGGCTGCTGATCGGCAGGCCACCGCACGGCCGACCATGTCGAAGGGTCAAGGATCATGGCTGAGGCGTAGTAGCTGGCTGTCTGCGGCATCTTGTTGCGCTCGCGAGCGCGTGGCAAAGGACGGCTTGCCTATCGGCGGCCCTCGCCGTCGAGATAGCCGCGCATCACCCATTCGATCGGCTGTACAAGGGCGAGAGGAACGAGAAATGCGGCGAGCAGGATGATCGCCATGACGATCCACCACATTTCGCGGTAGGGGGTGCCATAGAGAATCAAGACCGCGACCATCGCGGCAAAGCAAAGAAGCCCGCTCGTCACACAGAGCACGATGCGAAGACGCCGCCGCCCTTCCTTGCTCTCCATGTGATGTGCCCCATTTTCTGCGCGCCGGCAGCCATGCCGTTCGCTTTAGCAAGAAACCCAAGCTTAGCAAGAATGCGATGCCGGCGAAAGCGCGAGACGTCTCACCCCCCATTCCCCAAATGAAGCGCGAAGTTGCGGCGTTTTCATCTCGATTCAGGTATAGTGGTCAATAGCTTATACCAGATCGAGCGAGGTGGTCGTGGCGGACCCGGCGGGTGAACCGACTGGCGGCGCGTTGGGACACCGGCAAGCCCACGACCCAAGATATCTCGTCGATCACCGTGCCCGAGACTGATATTGATTCCGTCCCCGAGCCCGCATCGCTCGCGATCTTCGGCACCGCTTTCGTCGGCCTAGGCTTCCTTCGCCGCCGCAAGAAAGCCGCGTAACCCGTCAGAGGTGACCTTGCAGCCACCCGCGAGCTGGGCAAAGTGTTGCACGTGTCGGGAAAATCGGCTAATTCGCCTTTACCACTCCTACTGGAAGTATCAACGATGAAGGTCACCGTGCTTGCGCTCCTGGTCGGCGGCGTGCTGACGATACCGGCTGACGCTGCATCCTGGGCGCCTGACCATATTGTCATCGTAATCGAGGAGAATCTATCGTACCGCCACCTCGTGCCGGAGCTGACTTACCTAACCGGGCTCATGCACGACAATGCCAACTTCACCGACAGCCATGGCGTCGACCATCCGAGCGAGCCGAACTATCTGGCGCTCTTCTCGGGCAGTATGCAAGGAACGGGATCGAAGCGGAACCCCGACGGCTCCAATCCCATTGTTGGCGGCCATACCCAGGTCGGGACTAATGATCCCGTCGTCGGGGCGCCGCTGACGACGCCCAACCTCGGCGCATCCCTCATCCACGCCGGCCGCAGCTTTGCTGGCTATTCGGAGGATTTGCCGCGCCAAGGGTTTACCGGCAACGCGTACGAAGGCCCGCCAGGCAGTGGCGTAGATTATCAGCGCAAGCACAATCCGTGGGTGAACTGGCAGGCGGCGAGCGACGACGCGATCGGCAAGAACCAGCTCTCCTCAAGCATCAACTTGCCCTTCACTGCCTTTCCTTCCGACGCATCTGGCTTTACCCGATTGCCGACCTTGGCCATCGTCGTGCCGAATCTGATCAACGACGCTCACGGCTCCGCGGCGGCTCCTCCAGGGACGAATGGTGTAAAGGCCATGGACAATTGGCTCAGGGAGCACATCGAGCCCTATCGGCTATGGGCGATGACGCACAATAGCTTGCTCATCGTCACCTGGGACGAGGACGAAGACGACTACACTCCAGTCAAGGATGCTGCAGGAGCGACCGTGGCAAAGCACTACCTCAACCACATTCCCACGATCATGGCGG
>DATNIT010000184.1:0-10250 GCA_035604335.1 Allostellaceae bacterium
GGCCAAGCCACGCCCGCCGCCGCTGCGCTGGCGACCACAGTCGACATGAGCCGCATCCAAACGGAGGACTGGCCGGCATTGTTGGGCGACGGCTCGGTGCGCCGTCTGCATTTGAGCGTCAGCGAGGTCAATGACGCCTTCGCCCACTCGGGCAACCAGGCCGCTGCGAGCCGCCCGGAGCCCGGCGATCCTCAGGCCGACTTCATCGACCTCTATATCGCTCTGGTGAGCGTGCCGTCGGTTGGCCGCAGCCTGCTCGGGCCCGACTCTTACGAGCGCTTGGTGAAGAGCCTGCATCCGGGCCAACAGGCAGTGCTGATCGCCGGCGAAGGCCTCTACTCGTTCAAGGGTTCGGGCTATGTGCGAGGCGGAATCTTCGACCGCATTCGCGTCATCCAAGGCGAGGAGACCATCCGCTTCCGCGACCACGACTATAGCCGCCTCGGCGACATCGCCGCCGCGGGCGCGCCGCATTTCCCGGAGATCGGACTGTTCGTCGCGCCCGACGAAACCCCGCTCGACCCGGTCCAGCCTTGGCGGCTTCAGCTGCTCGTGCAGCGTCAGATTGGCGCCCTCGACAAGGCCTTCCTTAATTTCGACCTCGGGTACACCTTGCCGGCCAAATATCTTGAGCCGCTGGCGCCGGCCGTGGCGACCACGCCCGCATCGCGCGCCGGCGCCCCAGCGGCCGAGGTCCCGCTATGGCGCAAGATCTGGCAGCAGAAGGCAGTGGATATCGGCGTGATTGCGGCGGCCATCGGCCTGCTCACTTTCATCTTCTTCTTCCAGGACATGATCGTCCGCCGGCCGCGGCTGACCAAGGGACTGCGCATCGGCTTCCTCCTCTTCACCGTCGTCTTCATCGGCGGCTACGCCCACGCCCAGCTCTCCGTCGTCAACGTCATTACCTTCGCCAACATACTGTTCAGCGGCTTCCGCTGGGAAGTGTTCCTCCTTGCCCCTGTCACCTTCATCCTGTGGTTCTCGGTCGCGGCCTCGTTGCTTTTCTGGGGGCGCGGCGCGTTCTGCGGTTGGCTGTGTCCGTTCGGGGCGTTGCAGGAGCTCCTGAGCGAGGCCGCGCAGTTTCTCCGCATTCCGCAAATCAAGGTGCCGTGGGGCCTCAACCAGCGGCTGTGGCCGATCAAGTACATTATCTTCCTCGTCATCTTCGGGACCTCGCTCGGCAACATGGATCTCGCCGAGAGGCTGGCGGAGGCCGAGCCCTTCAAGACCGTGATCGTTCTCTTCTTCGACCGGGAATGGCCCTACGTGCTCTATGGCGGCGGGCTCCTGGTCATGAGTCTCTTCATCGAGCGGTTCTTCTGCCGCTACCTCTGCCCGCTGGGTGCGGCGCTCGCCATCCCCGGCCGCCTGCGCATGTTCGACTGGCTGAAGCGCCACAAGGAATGCGGCTCTCCCTGCCAGCGCTGCGCCCATGAATGCATCGTGCAGGCGATCCATCCCGAGGGCCACATCAATCCCCACGAGTGCCATTACTGCCTCTACTGCCAGGTGCTCTACTACGACGATCACAAGTGCCCGCCGATGATCCAGCGCCGACTGAAGAGGGAGCGCAGGCTAGCTCTCTCCTCGAAATCGATGCTGCCCGATGGCGTGGCGAAGGCGACCGCGCCCGCCTTGGGCGGCACGGAGGTCTAATACCGCGAGAGCTTGTTTCAGAAAATGGAAAGGAACTCTTCATGAGCGACACCAAAGAGAGCCCCAGCGGCGTCACCCGCCGCGATCTGCTCGGATCGACAGCGAAACTCGCGATGGTCGCCGGAGCCGGCACCGCCGCGACGGCGGCCGGCATGGCCGCCTTGCGTCCCGTTGCGGCGAGCGCGGAGACCAAGAGCAAATACGAGGTCGCGCCGGGTGACCTCGACGACTATTACGGCTTCTGGAGCGGTGGCCAATCGGGTGAGATCCGCATCGTCGGCATCCCGTCGATGCGCGAACTCATGCGCATTCCGGTATTTCACCGCTGCAGCGCCTCGGGCTACGGGCAGACCAACGAAACCCGCAAGATCCTGACCGAGGGCCTACTGCCCGACACGAAGAAATTCCTCGAGACCCGCGGTGGTGTCTATCTCAATGGCGACTGCCATCACCCACACGTCTCCTTCACTGCTGGCAAGCACGATGGCCGCTACGTCTTCATCAATGACAAGGCCAACAATCGACTGGCGCGCATCCGCCTAGACATCATGAAGACGGACAAGATCATCGAGATTCCGAATGCGCAAGCGATCCACGGTACGCGCCTCCAGAAGTTTCCGCGCACCGGCTATGTCTTCTGTAACGGCGAATTCCAGGTGCCGATCCCGAACGATGGTACGGATCTTGACAATCCCAAAAAATATTTCTCGGTTTATACCGCCATCGATGGCGACACGATGCAAGTCGCCTGGCAGGTCATGGTCGACGGAAATCTCGATAACACCGATGCCGACTATCAGGGAAAATATGCTTTCTCGACTTGCTACAACTCGACCAACGGGACGACGCTCGAGGAGATGACCGACAAGGAGCAAGACTGGGTCGTCGTTTTCAGCATCAAGCGCATAGAGGAAGCGGTGCAGAAGCAGGACTACAAGGCCATCAACGGCGTGCCCGTGATCGACGGCCGGCACGGCTCCCGTTACACGCGCTACATTCCGATTTCGAAGAGTCCGCACGGCATCAACACGGCTCCCGATCAACAGCACGTCGTAATCAACGGCAAACTATCGCCGACCGTCTCCGTGATGGACGTGACAAAGCTCGATGCGCTCTTCGACGACAAGATCAAGCCGCGCGACGTCATCGTCGCCGAACCCGAGCTTGGCCTGGGTCCACTCCACACGGCTTTTGATGGGAGCGGCAATGCGTACACAACCCTCTTCATCGACAGCCAGATCGCCAAGTGGAACATCGAGAAGGCGAAGCGGGCATTCCAAGGCGAAAAGATCGATCCGATCATCCAGAAGCTCGACGTTCACTATCAGCCTGGCCATAACCACACGTCCATGGGGGAGAGTCTTGAGGCGGACGGAAAATGGCTCTGCTCGCTCAACAAATTCTCCAAGGACCGCTTCCTCAACGTCGGCATCTCGAAGCCCAATAACGACCAACTGATTGACATCTCGGGCGACGCAATGAAGATCGTGCACGACGATTCGACCTATGCCGAGCCCCACGACTGCGAGATCATCCGCGCGTCGCTCCTGAACCCGAAGGAGGTTTGGGATCGCAACGATCCTTACTTCGCCGAGGCCCGCGAGTGGGCGCAAAAAGATGGCGTCAAACTCGAGGAAGCAGCCGACGTGAAGCGGGACGGCAACAAGGTGCGCGTCTACATGCACTCGAATGCGCCCAAATACAGCCTCGACCAGTTCGAGGTGAACCAGGGCGACGAGGTGACGGTTTTCCTCACCAACATGGACGATATCGTCAACCTGACGCACGGCTTCACGATCAACGGCTACGGCATCGCCATGGAGATTGGGCCCCAGCAGACCTCGTCGGTCACCTTCGTCGCCGACCGGCCCGGCGTTCACTGGTATTACTGCCAGTGGTTCTGCCACGCCCTCCACATGGAGATGCGTGGGCGCATGCTGGTGAAGCCGAAGTCGGCGTGATGAGCGCGCGGCCCTGCCACTGGTGGCTGAAGGTCGCGGCCAGCCTGATGCTGGCCGTGACCTTGCCGCCGAGCTTGCCCGCCGCCGCCGCAACGGTGCCGGTCCCGGCCGAGGATGGCTGCTTGCAGGCGGCCGTTGCGGCCGCGGCGCCGGGCGACGTGCTTGATCTTGCACCCGGGTTCCACAAGGGCGCGCTGGTCGTCGACAAGGCGCTCACGCTCAAGGGGGAGCCGGGCGCCGTGCTCGAGGGCGAGGGGCGGGGAAGCGTCATCCTGGTGAGGGCGCCCAATGTCGTCATTGAAGGCCTGACCATTCGCAACTCCGGCATCGACCTGGCTGCCCGCGATGCCGGAGTGATCGTCACTGCGGCGGGCGCACGCAGCCGAATCGAGCGGAACCGCTTCGAGCACAACCTCTTCGGCGTCTATCTCGTCGGGCCCAAGGATGCGACCGTGCTCGGCAACACCATCATCGGGCGCGACGATCTGCGCGTGGCGGAGCGAGGGGACGGGGTGTCGATCTGGAACAGCCCAGGCGCGAAGATCCTCGACAACGAGTTCAGCCTCGGACGGGACGGCATCTTCGTCACCACGAGCCACGACGATTTCTTCCACGGCAACCGCTTCCGCGGCGTGCGTATCGCGGTCCACTATATGTACACGAACAACAGCGAGGTGAGCGGGAACAGCTCGATCGGCAACGATGCCGGATATGCGCTTATGTATTCCCACGGTCTTGTCGTCCGCGACAATCTCTCCGAGGACGATCGCGACCAGGGTATCCTGCTCAACTACGCGAACGACTCGCGGACCGAGGGCAACGCCGTCTATCGCGGCGCCACTCAATGCGTCTTCATCTACAATTCGAGCAATAACGCGTTGCGCGGCAATCGCTTCGAGGGTTGCCCGATCGGCATACACTTTACCGCCGGCTCGGAGCGAAACATCGTCGCGGGAAACGCCTTCATCGCCAATCAGACCCAGGTGAAATATGTCGGCACGCGCTGGATCGAATGGTCCGAGAACGGCCGCGGCAATTACTGGAGCGACAATCCCGCCTTCGATCTCGACGGCGACGGCATTGCCGACACTGCATACCGCCCCAACGACCTGGTCGACGAGGTAGTTTGGCTGCACCCGGCAGCGAAGCTGTTGCTGACTAGCCCGGCGCTCCAGCTCCTTCGCTTGGCCGAGACACGATTCCCCGGCCTGCATCCTGGTGGCGTGGTGGATAGCGCTCCGCTCATGCAGCCACCTCCGGCCCCTCGCGCGCCCCTTGCCGCGGGAGGGCAGCCGTGACCGAGCCCGTCATACGGTTCACGCTCGCCACCAAGCGTTTCGGCGCCCACACAGCGCTCGACAAGGTGAGCCTTGCCGTCGAGCCGGGCGAGTGCTTGGGTCTTCTGGGTCAAAACGGCGCCGGCAAGACAACCCTCCTGAAGCTCGCCTTGGGCCTGAGCAGGCCCACCGAAGGCACCGTGCAGGTGCTGGGCATCGACCCGGCCGAGAGCAAGGCGCGCGGGCTCGGCCGCATGATCGGCTTTCTCCCCGAAAGCATCGCCTTCCATGACGCGATGACGGGGCGGGAGCTGCTGGCCTTCTATGCCCGCCTCAAGGGCGAAGCGGTCAAAGCGAACGAGCCGCTGCTCGAGCGCGTCGGTCTCGCCGCGGCGGCGGGCGAGCGGGTCAAGACTTACTCCAAAGGCATGCGGCAACGCCTCGGGCTCGCGCAAGCGCTGCTCGGTCAGCCCAGGCTCCTGCTGCTTGACGAGCCCACCTCCGGCCTCGATCCGGCCTTCCGGTTGAGCTTCTATGGGATCATGCATGAACTCACCATGCGGGGCAGCACGGTCGTGCTTGCGTCGCATGCCTTGTCCGAGCTCACGACGCGTACCGACCGGGTGGCGATCCTCAATGCAGGCAGGCTCGTGGCGCACGGCTCGCTTGCCGAGCTTGGCCGTGCGGCGCGGCTCGGGGCGACGATCCGGCTCTCCGTGTCCGCCGGCCGGGCGCCGGCCTTGGCGGCGGCGCTCAATGGCCATGCCGCGCTCGCGCGAGTGAACGAGCGTTCGGTCGAGCTCTCATGCCCGCTCGACGAAAAGCTGGCGCTGCTGCGTCGGATCGAAGGTCTTGCCATGCCGATCGAGGATATCGAGGTCGCCTCGCCGGGGCTGGACGAGGTATTCGCTCATTTCACCGCTGTCGGGCCAAGGCCATGAGGCCGATTCTTCTCATCGCCGGAAAGGAGATCCGCGACGGCCTGCGCAACCGCTGGGTCGCCGCGGCGACGCTGCTGCTCGGCGGCCTTTCCCTGTCGCTTGCCTTCCTCGGCAGCGCGCCGGTCGGCACGGTCGGCGCCGATCGGCTGGCGGTCGCCGTCGTCGGCCTCTCGAGCCTGAGCATCTATCTCATCCCGCTCATCGCCCTTCTTCTCTCCTACGACGCGATCGTCGGCGAGACGGAACGGGGGACGATGCTCTTGCTCCTGACCTACCCGGTGCGGCGCGACCAGGTCCTGCTGGGCAAGTTTCTCGGCCATACCGCGATCCTCGGTTTCGCGACCATTATCGGCTATGGCGCCGCGGGCGCCGCGTTGGCGCTCGGCAACGGCGAGACGGATGGCTGGAAGGCTTTCGCCGTCATGACGCTATCCTCCGTTCTGCTCGGCTGCGCCTTCCTGGCGATCGGCTACCTCGTCAGCACGCTCGTGCGCGAGCGCGCGACCGCGGCGGGAGCGGGAATCGTCGTCTGGCTCTTCCTCGTGCTGCTCTACGATGTCGCGCTCCTCGGCCTCCTGGTCGCGGACAAGGGGCACAACATCGGGACCGAGCTGTTTTCGGTGCTGCTTCTCGCCAATCCGACCGACAGCTATCGGCTCTTCAACCTTTCGGGCTTCGAGAAGGTCCGGGATTTCGCGGGTCTCGCCGGCTTGAGCGGCGAAGTGCACATCGGCCGTGCCGTGCTGGTCACGATCATGGTGCTTTGGGTGCTGGTGCCGCTAGCCGGCGCGGCGGCCGTCTTCCGCCGGAGGGAGCTGTGATGCGCCTGCCGAGCGTTCTGGCTGCATGTCTGCTGGCGACAGCGCTTTTCGTCGCCGGCTGCAAGCAGGACGAAACCGCCTCCGTCCCACGCCCCCAGGAGCCGACCCGCGAGACAACGGCTGAGTTCTGCGGCATGGAGGTGCTTGGCCATTCCGGCCCGAAGGGTCAGATCTTCCTGAAGAGCCGGAAGACGCCCCTGTGGTTCAGCTCGGCGCGCGATGCCATCGCCTTCACCCTCCTGCCCGAGGAGCCGAGTGACATCGCGGCGATCTACGTGAACGACATGGGCCGCGCCAGTTGGGACAGGCCCGAGCCCGGCACCTGGATCGAGGCGCGGCAGGCCTGGTATGTGATCGGAAGCAGCCGGACGGGTGGCATGGGCGCCGCCGAGACGGTGCCTTTTGCCGAGCGATCCGCTGCCGAAAATTTTGCCCGTCAGTCCCGCGGGCGCGTCGTTGCATTCAAGGACATACCGCCCGACTACGTCCTCGGCGGTGATGCCGGCGAGCTGCCGGACCAGGCGGGGAGCGTCCCGGCCCCGCCGTCTTGAGCCGGGGACGGCGGCCGCTAACCAGGGAGCAGACCATGACGTCACGATTCATGACACGTCGGCGTTTCCTGACCATCGCGGCGGCGAGCGCGGCCTTCGGCGCCGCCACGACGCGCACAGCGCTTGCGGCTGCCGCCGGCGAGGTTCCTCTGCGACGCTGGCGCGGCACGTCGCTCGGCGCAGCGGCGGAGATTCTGCTCTACCATCCCGACCAGGCCGAGGCCGACCGGCTGATCCGCCTGTCGCTCGCCGAAGTCGCGCGGCTGGAGCAAGTGTTCAGCCTCTACAAGGAAACCTCGGCGCTCTCGGTTCTCAACCACCAAGGCGAGCTTCGCGACCCACCGTTCGATCTCGTGCGTCTTCTGGCCTTGAGCCAGCATTTTGGCGCGCTCACGGACGGCGCCTTTGACGTCACAGTGCAACCGCTCTGGCGTGTTTACGACGATCATTTCCGCCGTCCGAATGCCGACCCGAACGGCCCACCGGCCTCGGCGATCGCCGCCGCGTGCCGCTTCGTCGATTATCGCGACATGCTGGTCGTGCCCGGCAGGGTGGCCTTCAGGCGGCCGGGCATGGCGGTGACGCTCAATGGCATTGCCCAGGGATACATCACCGATCGCGTTGCCGATCTCCTCGCGCAGAACGGCCTCGAGCACGTGTTGGTGGATCTCGACGAGCTCCGCGCGCTCGGGCCGCGGGCGGACGGCACGCCCTGGCCGGTGGGCATCGAAGATCCCATGCGGCCGGGCCGGACGGTGAAGACCGTGGAGCTTGCCGACCGCGCCATGGGGACGTCCGGCGGCTACGGCACCCAGTTCGACGCCGCAGGGCGCTTCAACCATATCTTTGACCCAGGCACGGGCCGCTGCGCGGATCGCTATCTAAGCGTGTCGCTGATCGCGCCGCTCGGCGCCACGGCCGACGGGCTTTCGACCGCCTTCTGCGTGATGCCGTCCGACAGGATCGATGCGGTGGTCAAAACCCTTGGGACGGTGACGGCCATCATCATGACGAAAAACGGCTCGCTGACAACGATCGCCGCGTAATCGCCGTCGCGGTGGATGTCGAGGCCTCAGGCTCAGGCCTTTACCGGGCTGTGGCAGGGGGAGAATCCGCCCAATAGTGAACGAGTGCTGTCCTACACTTGGTGGCGGTAGAGGATGATTGGTCGGCCGCTGAGCCGGAACAACTTGACTGGTGTTCGGATGCAGTGAGCCATCGGCGAACCTGCTTGAAGTTAGGACAGGCCTCATCCGCACGGCGCTCGATTTGGAATTCGCCGATGGCACTGTGATCGCCGACAGCCTCGGCGAGATGGATTGCATCTTTCTGGCAAGCCTCCACCGAGCCGAGCAGGCCATCGCCGAGAGGTTGCTCGCGCTCTCCCGAGCCAAGTTACCCTGGGACTCGATAGACGCCGATAAGGCATTGCCGTGGATCGAGCAGCGGATCAACCTCGAACTGGCGCCAAGCCAGAAAGCGGCTGTCCGTCTTGCACTCGCTTCCAAGGTCCTCGTGATCACCCCGCAGCCCGAGCGTTGGCAAGACCACCATCAGAGCTTCGCTTCCTGTGGTGTCGCTGCGCTGCTTAAGGCAAGGATCGAGTGGGTGTACGCGCCGTCGGCCCGCATCTCGGCTGCTACCCAAAAATCCACGAACTCGGCGGTGGACCGCGTCGAATGCCCGATCGTGAAAAACATCGCAATCGTGGCGTTGGCAGGGCTGGCTGGGCTCTTGCCCTTTGGTCACCCCATATAGCGGCTGCACAGCGCGCGACGCGTTCCCCCGCCGCATCGAAAGATCTCTCAAAAGTCGCCACTGGTTGCCAGGGTGCTGAAGGAGCTTCGCCATGTCTGAGCTCCCCGTCCCCAAGCGTCAAAAGGACCCTGACCCTGCGGCCGAGGCTTATCTAAGCCGGGTAGAAGCAGAACTAAACACTCAACATCAGGAGCTCCTTTGACAAGGCCGAGACTTCAGGCATTCCGACCGGTGATTTGCCCTTCCGTAAGCGGTGGCCATATAGGGACGATGCGGAGTTTCGAGTGCTCTACATCGACATGAACGAAGAGCACCTATCCAAGTCAATTTCCATTCCCCTGGCTTGTCTACGTCGAGTGACGCTCAGCCCGTGGATGCCGCCGTCCTTGCTCCCTGCCGTAAGAGAGACGATCAAAGGAATAAGCGTTTGAAATCAAAGATTTAGATCATTTAGCGCCAAAAAGCCATCGCCCTCGGAAATCTCAGCTCGCGCTCCACGGTAAGGCAGATGTTGCCGATCCAACCCTGCGAGGGGTGTGTCCTTATAGCCACTCGAGCCTATTTTCTTGGCAATTGCCTGAACTTCCATTTCCATGAGACCGGAAACCCGCCTAATTTATAGGCCTCTGCTGATTTTGGACCCCCAGCTGGTCGCGTTATGCCGCGTCACAGGGAGGCAAAGCCATGAAGCCCTTCACAACTGCCACTATTGTTATTCTTGCATTGGTAGCCATCGTGCATGTATTGCGGCTGTTATTGGGGTGGAGCATTACCATTAATGGCACCGATATTCCCATGTGGGCGAGCATCGTCGGTTTCGTGATTTCCGCGGGACTGGCAGTCGGACTTTGGTGGGAAAGCGTGTAGGTGCCTGACCCGAACTGCCAGAAGGGCCCCAAAGGACAGAAGCGCCCGCCCGGCCCCCAATGTCGCGACGGCCGTAGCCTTGAGCGAGATGGCTGTCGAAGCTGATCTCCACGTCGAAGTGCAGGGCGACGAGATCATCGTAACCCTGCCGGGCATGCGCTACACGGTAACCTACTACAGAGCGACCCCTCACGAGCTTCTCGCCAAGTCCTACTCGGGCCAAGAGGCTGACGGCGCCCCAATGACGAAGGCGGAGTTCCTCGCTCGCGCCTGGAAGCTCGCCAACGCCAAGGCGCGCGAGATGGGGTGGATTGTGTAGGCGCGGCGAACACGTCGAGCAGCGACTCCTCCCTTGGGCAGCTGACCGGGCCTTCGTCAAACGTGCGGTGGGCGGTGTTAAGCATAGGAGAGAGAC
>DATNIT010000185.1:0-46430 GCA_035604335.1 Allostellaceae bacterium
GGCCTCGGGCCTCGGCAGACGCAGCCCGTGCAAGGTCCCGCTCGCCGGCAGGAAGCCGCGCGCCGGGTTCTCGGCATAGAGCCGGACCTCGATCGCGTGACCGTTCAGCGCGATTTCCTCCTGGGTGAGCGGCAACTTCTCGCCCGCGGCGACCCGCAGCTGCCACTCCACGAGATCGAGGCCGGTGATCCCCTCGGTGACGGGATGCTCGACCTGGAGGCGCGTGTTCATCTCCATGAAATAGAAGGCATCGCCGGCGGCGATGAACTCGACCGTGCCGGCGCCGACGTAGCCGACCGCGCGCGCCGCGGAGATCGCCACCTCGCCCATCCGGCGCCGCTGCCCGTCGCTCAGGCCGGGCGCCGGCGCCTCCTCGATCACCTTCTGATGACGGCGCTGGATCGAGCAGTCTCGCTCGAAGAGGTGCACGAGGTTGCCTTGGCGGTCGCCGAAGATCTGGACCTCGATATGCCGCGGCTTGGAGAGGTACCTCTCGACGAGCACGCGATCGTCGCCGAAGGCGGCCATGGCCTCGCGCTTGGCGGCGGCGAGCGAGGCCGCGAAACCCGCGGGCTCCGTCACGATCCGCATGCCCTTCCCGCCGCCGCCCGCCGACGGCTTGATCAGCACGGGAAACTCGATCTCCTTGGCCTCCTTGAGGAGCCGCGCCTCGCTTTGATCCTCGCCGTGATAGCCGGGCACGACCGGCACGCCGGCTTTCTCCATGAGCGTCTTCGCCGCGGCCTTTTCTCCCATGGCGCGGATCGCGGCGGCGGGCGGGCCGACGAATACCAAGCCCATGGAGGCGCAGGCCTCGGCGAAATCCGCGTTCTCCGAGAGGAAGCCGTAGCCGGGATGAATGGCCTGCGCGCCGGTCACGCGCGCGGCATCGATCAGCCGCTCCGCGACCAGATAGCTCTCCCGCGCCGGCGCGGGCCCGATGGCCACCGCCTGGTCCGCCATGGCGACGTGCAGCGCGTCGCGATCGGCCTCGGAATAGACCGCCACCGTCAGAATGCCCATGCGCCGCGCCGTGCGCGCGATCCGGCACGCGATCTCACCGCGGTTGGCGATCAGGATCTTCTGGAACACGTGCGCCGTGGGTGCGCCCTACTCCGTCGGATCAGGCGATATTAGCGACCGGGAAGCTGCGGCGGTACGATTTGCGCTGATAGTCGCCGAAATTGAACGGCTCGAAGCTGGGATCACGGGTCCCGATCAGCGGCTCGATGACGACGTCGCGGTTGGGATTGACGAACAGCGGAACGGAATAGCGATCCTTGCCGCCGCGATTGATCACCCGATGCGGCGTCGAGGAGAAGCGGCCGTTGGTCCAGATCTGCATGATGTTGCCGAGATTGATCACGTAGGTGTCGGGGATCGGCGGCGCGCCGACCCATTCGCCGCTCTTGCTCTGAATCTCGAGGCCGCCGTTGTTGTCTTGCCACAGGATGGTGAAGCCGCCCGAATCCGAGTGCGGCACCACGCCGATGTCGTTTTCCCGCTCGGGCGCGTCCTGGGGCGGATAATGGTTGAGCTTCAGCCGCGACATCGGCTGGCCGAAGATCGGCTCGAAGAAATCCGGCCCGAGATCGAGGGCCAGCGCGAAGCCGCGCATCAGCACATGGCTGAGTTTCTCGACCGCGGCGAAATAGGCGAGCATCGCCGGCTTGAGGCCCGGCGGGCCGTCAGGCCACCGGTTGGGACCGTCCAGCGGGCTGTCCTTGCTGAGGGGGCGCTCGTGCCCGATCCAGAAACCTTCCTGGTGGCTGGTTCCCGCGGTTGCCTCGCCCTCGTAGCTCTTGTAGCCGAGCGGCAGATAGCCCCGCATTCTCGGATCCACCACGATCTGCATCTTCTCGCTCATCGGCCGGCTGAAGAAGAGGCCGGCCTGCTCCACCAGGTGCTCGATCAGCTGGCGCGCGACGCCGTGGTTGCGCACGTAGATGAAGCCGATGTCGCTGCAGGCTCTTCCCAGCGCGTCGATCGTGGCGCCGGGGTTTCTGCCCTCGACCAGCGGCCCAATGTCGATCACCGGTATCTCGGAGAAATCGAGCCTGCGAGACTGGGGTAGCGCCATAAGGCTGACTCCTGTGCAAGACTTGCCGCCCAGTATAGGATAAAAATCGCCGTCGCAGCGGGCGTTTTCAAGAGATGAGCAATCCATCCGGGGGAGTACGACAATGACGGGTTCGATATTGCGCCGCCCGAGCGCGCCGAGCCGGCGCGCGTTGCTGAAGGGCGCCGCTGCGTCTCTCGTTCTCGCGCCGATGCCGTTGCGACTCGCGCGGGCCGCCGATGGCGAGGTCGTTTATGCGACATGGGGCGGCAGTTGGGCCGAAGCCATGCGCAAGGCCTGGTTCGAGCCGTTCACCCAGCAGACCGGCATCAAGGTGCGCACGATCGATGGCCCGGACTATGGGAAGATCCGCGCCATGGTGCGCGCGAACAACACCGAATGGGACATCGCCGAGGTCAATCCCGATTTCCAATGGATCGGGCCGCGGGAAGGTCTGCTCGAGAAGCTCGATTTCTCGGTCATCCCGACCGATCACCTCATCAAAGGCGAGAACCTGCTCACGGATTATTCGCTCCCCGAAGCGTTCTGGTCGCGCGTCATCGCCTACAACACGAAAAAATTTCCGAAGGACAATCACCCCAAGGACTTCGCCGAGTTCTGGGACACCGCCCGCTTTCCCGGCAAGCGCGTGATGTATTCCAAGGCCAATGGCGGCGTGATCGAGGCAGCGCTTCTGGCCGACGGCGTGCCCGTTGACAAGCTTTATCCGCTCGATCTCGATCGGGCGCTCAAGAAGCTCGACAAGCTCAAGGACGCCACCCTCTGGTACGAGACGAACGCCCAGGCCGTGCAGTACCTGCAGGACGAGCAGGGCGTACTCGGATTGGTGGCCGACGGCCGCGTGAAATTCATCCAGGAGAAGGGCGCGCCGGTCGAGATCGAGTACCAGCAGAGCCAGCTGACCTGGACGTCCTACGTCGTGATCAAAGGAGCGCCCAACAGGGCGAATGCCATGAAGCTGCTCGCCTCCATGACCAGCCTCGAGGGACAGAAGGCGATCGGCATGGCGTACACCTATGGCCTCGTGGCGCCGAAGGCCTATGACCTGTTGCCGCCTGGCCGCGCGGAGATGTTGAGCAACGGGCCGCAACAGCAGGGCAAGACCGTGCTGATGAACGAGAAGTGGTGGGGCGAGAACCTGGAGAAGGCCCAGGAGAAACTGGACGCTTGGCGCTTGAGCTGAGCAGGGTGTCTCGAGGCATGGATGCGGTCGGCGGACGTCACCGGCGCGGCTAGCGGGGCTGACGGTCGCACCAAGCGTCGACGGTATGCGGATCCCGACCGGCGCCGACTGACGCGCCGCGGGCTACTGGGCCTGCCGGCACTGCTCTTCGTCGGCGTCTTTCTGCTTTACCCGCTCGCGCTTCTGATCGAGACCAGCTTCCAGGCCAAGACCGGAGAGTGGAGCCTCGAGCAGTATGCCCGCATCGCGACCACGCCAGTTTATGGCCTGATCGTCTGGAAGACCGCGTGGATCGCGGGCCTGGTGACCCTGATCGACTTTCTCGTGGGTTATCCGTTCGCAGTCGCGCTCAGCCGCGCCCGAGGCTGGTGGCGGCTCGTCCTGCTCGCCGCCATTCTGATGCCGTTCTGGACCAACCTGCTCGTGCGCGCCTATGGCTGGATCGTCATTCTGCATCCGAACGGACTCGTGAACATGCTTTTGATCCGGCTGGGGCTGATCTCGGAGCCGATCGAGCTCGTCCAGAACACGACCGGCGTTCTGATCGGCATGGTGCAGATCATGCTGCCCTACATGGTCCTGCCAATTGCCGCCCAGATCGGCAAGATGGATCGTCGCTTGCTGAACGCGGCGAGGAGCCTCGGCGCGTCCGCGCCGCGCACGTTCCTGCACGTCTATTTCCCGCTGACCTTGCCGGGTGTGTTCGCGGGCGCGCTGGTGACGCTGGTGCTGAGCCTCGGCTTCTTCGTGATCCCGGCGCTCCTGGGCGGCCGGCGCGACGTGCTCATCGCCCAGCTCATCGACTTCAACCTGACGAAGGTGCTGAACTGGGAATTCGCGGCGGCGCTCGGCACTCTCCTGCTCGTCGCCACGATGGGGCTGTTCCTGGCGGCGCAACGCTGGTTCCGTCTCGAATCCCTGTGGACCGAGGCGCGCTAGTGCGACGGTCCTACGGCGACGTCGCCCTCGCGGGCTTTGCCGCCCTCGTCTGCCTGTTTCTCGTCCTGCCGAGCCTGATCGTCGTGCCGATGTCGTTCAACGCCGACAATCTCCTGCGGTTTCCGCCGCAGGGGTTCTCGCTCGGCTGGTACGAGACCTATTTCGCGCGGGAGGACTGGCGCTCGGCGACCTGGAACAGCCTCGCGATCGCTCTCTCCGTGACGATCCTCGCGACGGCTCTGGGCACGCTCGCGGCACTCGCCTTGATCCGCGGCCGCATCGCGTTTCGCAATCTCTATATCTATCTGATGTTGACGCCGATGATCGTGCCGCCGATCGTCTCGGCGGTCTCGATGTACGGCGTGTTCGCCCGGCTGGGGCTCGTCGGCACGCTTCCCGGCATGGTGCTCGCCCATACGGCGCTGGCGCTCCCCTTCGTCGTCATCAACGTCGCCGCCGTGCTGCAGCGGATGGATTGGCGCGTGGAGCAGGCAGCGCGCAGCCTCGGCGCATCCGCTCCGCGCGCCTTCTTCCTTGTGACGCTGCCCTTGATCCGGCCGGGCCTCATCGTCGCCGCCATCTTCGCCTTCATCACCTCCTTCGACGAGGTGGTGGTCGCCCTTTACATCAGCGGCTCGCGGGCGGTGACGCTGCCGGTGCAGATGTGGAGCGGCCTCAGGTTCGAGATCAATCCGGTGGTGGCGGCGGTATCGAGCTTGCTGCTCGCCATCTCGGTCTTGAGCCTGATTGCGATCGGCCTGCTGCGGCGCATGGCGTCCCGCGGCTCGGCGCCATGACCGGGACCTCGGGACCGTCTGCCAGCGGCGGCGAGATCCGGCTGGTCGGCCTCAGCCGCGACTTCGGCCAGATCCACGCGGTGCGCGACGTCAACCTCGCGGCCGGGCGCGGCGAGTTCCTGACCCTGCTGGGTGCGAGCGGCTCCGGCAAGACCACGACGCTCATGATGATCGCGGGATTCGTGACGCCCTCGCGCGGCGATATCCTCGTCGATGGTGCCTCGATCGCCGGCAAGCCGCCCGACAAGCGCAATCTCGGCGTGGTCTTTCAGAGCTATGCGCTGTTCCCGCACATGACCGTCGCCGAGAACATCGCGTTTCCCCTGCGCATGCGCCGGCACGGCCTCGCGGAGACGCGAGAGCGCACCGAGGCGGCGCTCGCGATGGTGCAGCTCTCCGGCTATGCCGATCGGCGCGTGACCGAGCTCAGCGGCGGTCAGCAGCAACGTGTGGCGCTCGCCCGCGCGCTCGTGTTCCGGCCGCCCGTGCTGCTGATGGACGAGCCGCTCGGCGCGCTCGACCGGAAACTCCGCGAGCAGATGCAGCTCGAGATCAAGCGGATCCAGCGCAGCCTCGGCATCACCGTGATCTACGTGACGCACGATCAGGAGGAGGCGCTGATCCTCTCCGACCGCATCGCCATCATGCACGAGGGCGAGGTGCATCAGATCGGCACGCCCGACGCCGTCTACGAGCGGCCGCTGACGCCCTACGTCGCAAGCTTCCTCGGCGAATCGAATTTCCTCGACGGCATCCTCGAGGACAAGACCGACTCCACGAGCTGGGTGCGCCTTCCTTCGGGCGAGAAGATCGGCGCGCAGGCGACGGCGTTGCCGATCGGAGCCAAAGTCCGGGCGATGGTGAGACCGGAATCGATCGCGCTCGCGCCGTCGCCGTCGGGTCAGGCCATGAATGCGCTGCCGGCCGAGATCGAGGTCTGCGAGTACCTGGGCCAGTCGATCCGATACTTCGCCCGAAGCGCGGACGTCACGCTCACGGTGCGCGCGCCCAGGAGCGACGCTGGACATCGCGCGACCGTGGGGGAACGCGTGACGCTCTACTGGTCGCAACAGGCAACCTTGCTGTTTGGTTGAGCCGACGCTTGGCATTGGCGCAGCCCGTCGCCTAGGGCGTTAGCTCCGCCACTTCGGCTTGCGCTTCTCGAAGAAAGCCGAGAGGCCCTCGCGGGCTTCGTCGGAGGCGCGGGCCTCGGCGATGGTGCGGACGGTGAGGTCGATCACGGGCTGCTCGATCGGGCGCTCCGCCACCTCCGATATCAACCGCTTGGAGCGCGCTTGCGAGTGCGGGCCACCCTCCAGGAGCGCCGCCACGATCGCATCCACCTTGGCATCGAGCTGAGCCGCGGGCGCGATCTCGTGGACGAGGCCGATCCGGAGCGCTTCCGCCGCCGAGAAGCGCTCGGCGGTCAGGAAATACCGCCGCGCCGTCCGTGCACCCATGGCCTGGACGAGGTAGGGGCTGATTACTGCCGGCACCAGGCCGAGCCGCGCCTCGGAGACGCAGAAGATCGTCTCCTGCTCGGCGACCGCGATATCGCAGCAGGCAACGAGGCCGAGGCCGCCGGCGAAGACCGAGCCGTGGACCCGCGCGAGCGTGGGCTTGGGCAGCCGGTTGAGCGTGCTCATGAGCCGCCCGAGCTCGGCGGCGTCGGCGACGTTCTCGGCATGGCTGTATCCCGCCATGCGGCGCATCCAGTTGAGATCGCCGCCCGCCGAAAAGCTCTTGCCCGCGCCCGCGAGCACCACGGCGCGGCACCCGGCGTCGCCGCCCACGGTCTCGAAGGTCTCGATGAGCCGCTGGATCAGCGCGTCGTCGAAGGCATTGTGCAGCCCCGGGCGGTTCAGCGTGACGGTCGCGACGCCGCGGGCGTCTCGGGCAACGAGGACGGTAGGCTCGGTCATGGCGCTCACATCCGGAAGACGCCGAACCGCGTCGGCTCGATGGGCGCGTTCAGGCTCGCGGAGATCGCCAGCGCCAGCACCCGCCGCGTCTCCGCGGGATCGATCACGCCGTCGTCCCAGAGCCGCGCGCTCGCGTAATAGGGATGGCCCTGCGCCTCGTATTGCGCGCGGATCGGCGCCTTGAAGGCCGCCTCGTCCTCCGCGCTCCAGGTCCGGCCCTGCGCCTCCAGATTGTCGCGCCGGACTTGCGCCAGAACGGCCGCCGCCTGCTCGCCGCCCATCACGGAGATGCGCGCGTTGGGCCACATGAAGACGAAGCGCGGGTCGAAGGCGCGGCCGCACATACCGTAGTTGCCGGCGCCGAAGCTGCCGCCGATGATCACCGTGAATTTCGGCACGCGCGCGCAGGCGACCGCGGTCACCATCTTGGCTCCGTCCTTGGCGATGCCGCCCGCCTCGTATTTCCGGCCCACCATGAAGCCCGTGATGTTCTGCAGGAAAACCAGCGGAATGCCGCGCTGGGCACAGAGCTCGATGAAGTGCGTCGCCTTGAGCGCGCTCTCGGAGAACAGGATCCCGTTGTTGGCGACGATCCCCACGGGATAGCCCCAGATCCGCGCGAAGCCCGTGACCACCGTCTCACCGTAGAGCCGCTTGAACTCGTCGAGCTCGCTGCCATCGACGATACGCGCGATCACGTCGCGAGCATCGTAGGGCTTCCGCACGTCCGTCGGAACGATGCCGTAGATCTCCGCGGGATCGTAGAGCGGCTCCGCCGGCGGCCTCAGCTCGAGCCCGACACTCTTCACGCGGTTGAGGTGGCCGACGATGCCGCGCGCAATCCCGAGGGCATGGGCGTCGTCGAGCGCCAGATGATCGGTGACGCCGGAGACGCGGCTGTGCACGTCGGCGCCGCCGAGCTCCTCGGCGGTGACGACCTCGCCGATCGCGGCTTTCACCAGCGGCGGACCGCCCAGGAAGATCGTGCCCTGGTTCTTGACGATGATGCTCTCGTCGGACATCGCCGGCACATAAGCGCCGCCCGCCGTGCAGGAGCCCATCACGACGGCGATCTGCGGGATGCCCGCCGCCGACATGGTGGCCTGGTTGTAGAAGATGCGGCCGAAGTGCTCGCGGCCGGGAAACACGTCGTCCTGGTTCGGCAGGTTGGCGCCGCCGCTGTCGACGAGGTAGATACAGGGCAGATTGTTCTGCCGCGCGATCTCTTGCGCGCGCAGATGCTTCTTCACGGTGATCGGGAAATAGGTTCCGCCCTTGACGGTGGCATCGTTGGCGATCACCACGCACTCGCGCGACATTACCGAGCCGATGCCGGTGATGATACCGCCCGCCGGCACCTCCTCCGGATACATCTTGTAGCCCGCGAGCTGCGAGAACTCGAGGAAGGGCGCACCGGGATCGATGAGGGTGCGCACGCGGTCGCGCGGCAAGAGCTTGCCGCGCCGCAGATGGCGCTCGCGCGCGGCCTCGCCGCCGCCCGCGCGGATCTCCGCCACCACGCGCGCGAGATCGTCGACCTGCGCCTGCATGGCCTCGCGGTTGGCGCGGAAGGCGTCGGAGCGCGAATCGACGGTTGTCTTGAGGACGCTCATCTCGGCGTCACCTTGCTCAAGAGCCCTTGACCCCGCAAGGGAAAAACCGGGAAATGCCGGTATCGCCCCCGTACCGAGGGAGTTTCCCGATGCTGTCGCTTGGCGAGATCGAGGCCGCCGCCGACCTCGTCCACGAGGTCATGATCCCCACGCCCGCGCACTGCTGGCCCTTGCTCTCGGAGCGCGCCGGCGCCGAGGTCTGGGTCAAGCACGAGAACAACACGCCGCTCGGCGCCTTCAAGATCCGGGGTGGCATCGTCTATATGACCGACCTCAAGCGGCGCGAGCCCAAGCTCGCTGGCGTGATCGCGGCGACCCGCGGCAACCACGGCCAGAGCGTCGCTTTCGCCTGCCGACGCGTCGGCTTCCCCGCCGTCATCGTGGTGCCCACGGGCAACAGCCGCGAGAAGAACGCGGCCATGCGGGCGCAGCGCGCCGAGCTCATCGAGCACGGCCACGATTTCCAGGCAGCTTATGAGTACGCCCGCGACTTGGCGCGCCGGCGTGGGCTCCATGCGATGCCATCCTTCGACCGCCGGCTCGTCGCGGGTGTGGCGAGCTACGGGCTCGAGCTCTTTCGCGCGGTGCCCGACATCGACACCGTCTATGTGCCGATCGGCCTCGGCTCCGGCATCTGCGGCACCATGGCGGCGCGCGACGCGCTGGGGCTCAAGACCAAGGTGGTGGGCGTGGTCGCCGCGAATGCGCCCGCTTACGCGCTCTCTTTCGCGGCGGGAAAGCCGGTCTCCACCAACTCCGCCGACACCATGGCCGATGGCGTCGCCTGCCGTGTCCCGGATCCCGACGCTCTCGCCCTGATCCTGAAGGGTGCCGACCGCATCGTCAGCGTGAGCGAGGCAGAGATCCGCGCCGCCATCCGCCACCTCTTCACGGACACGCACAACCTCGCGGAGGGCGCGGGCGCTGCGGCGCTCGCGGCGCTGCTCCAGGAAAAAGACCGCATGGCCGGCCGCAAGGTCGCGGTCATCCAGTCCGGCGGCAACATCGACCGCGAGCTCTATGCGAGCGTGCTCGCGGGATAGAGTGCCGTCGTCCGGCGCGCCTCGTGTCGCGCCGCAAGGAACAATCCCGCAAGCACAAGCGCTGCGCCGGACAGCTGGGACAGGCTCGGCCGCTCGTCGAACAGCAGCAAGGCTGCTCCGGCCGACAAGACCGGCGGCGTGAGTAACGCTTGCGCCGCGAAAGATGCGGGTAACCTCTCGATGGCGTACACAACCAAACCGTGCCCGAGCATCTGACAACCGAGCGCCATCGCGAGGATGACGAGCCAGCCTTGCGCGGTGTGCGGCAGGATCGGCGCGCCCTGCTGGAGCACCAAGGGCGTTACCAGCAGCACGGTGACGACGCAATTCCAAAGGATCATGCGTCGTAGCGCGATGCGCGCGGCCAAGCTCTTCGCGATCAGGAGGTAGACGGCATAAGACGCCCCGGAAAGAGCGGCAAGCCCGTTCCCGACATAGCTGCCGCTCTCGCCCGTTCCAGCCAATAACACGGCACCCGCGAATGCCCCTAATAACCCGACAACACTGCCAAACGACTGCCGCTCACCAAACACCAAGTAGCTTACTGGCGCGACGACCAGCGGCGAAATCTGGCCCAGCAGCGCGGTATTCGCGACGCTCGTCCGCACCGCCGCCAGATGATAGGCGAGAATGTCGATCGCGAACGCGACGCTTGCCGCCAGCAGCAGGACGCGCTCGCTCGAAAAGTTCGGCAGCTGCGGACCGCGCACGGAGGCCAGCACGGCCACCGCGATGAGCATCCGAAGCCACAGGCTGGTCGCCGGATCGACCTCGCTCACGCGAATGAGGATCGGCGCCGCGGCGATCCAACAGCACGCAAGGGCGAGGGCGGCGTAGCTGCGAGCCATGCCTGCACAGTAGGCGCGGCGGACACCCTAAAAGAACTTCCTATCTCAACTGGGCCTATATAAGCTTTGCTTATGGACCTGGATGTCTCCGCCCTGAGATGTTTTGCGGCGGCGGCGCGAACCGGAAGCATGAGTCGGGCCGCCGCGGCTCTCGGCCGAACGCAGCCTGCCGTCAGTCAGCAAATTCGCCGGCTGGAGGATGTTCTCGGCCGCCGCGTGGTCCGCCGCATCGCGACCGGAGTGGAACTGACGCGGGAGGGAGAGTCCCTGCTACCACTGGCGGAGCGGATTCTTGCCTTGAACGACGAGGCCCAGCGCCACGTCCGCGGTCGCGCATCCGCCGCGCGCCGCCGCATCGGCATGATCGAGGACGTCGCGGCGAGCGGCTTGCAAATGGCGCTGGCCGATTTTGCCCATGTTCATCCCGAGCTCGAGCTCGACGTTCTCGTGGCGGAGGGCGAGGCCATGCGCGACACCTTCGCCGCCGGACAGCTCGACCTCGCGGTCGGTGAGCCCGCGGTGATCGGCAACACCCCACGGAAGCGGCGCGTCTTTACCCTGGTGTGGGTCGCCGCGCCATCCTTCGATCCCAAGCGCGATCCGCTGCCGTTGGTGCTGTTTCGCCATGCCTGCGAATGGCGCGTGCGCACGGTCAACGCGCTCGACCAATCGGGGCGCCGTTGGCGCGCCGCATTCGAGAGCGGAAGCTTGACGGCAATCCAGGCGGCCGTTCGAGCGGGCGTGGGCGCAGCCACCTTGCTGCCGGGGAACGTGGGCACGGGAATGGCGGTGTTGGAGCCTCGCGAGCACAACCTTCCCGCCGCACCGCTCATCGAGCTCGGTCTCTATCGCCGGCCAGGCTTGCGCGGCGACGGCGTCACGGACCTGCTCGAGGGGCTGCTGTGGAAGGCTCTGGGTTGATCCCGCTTGCGGATGCCCGTCGACCCAATCGATGCGCCCTTGAGTAGCCGCGAGTTCGCGGCATAATCCAGGCAACGCGACGGGCAATGCCGTTGCTCGAGAACACGGGAGGACAAGCATGAACACGCGGACACTCATCGCGGCGGCCCTTGCCATCGCGGCCTTCACCGCATCGGGCGCGATGGCCCAGACGGTGAAGGTCGGGATCATCAACACCTATTCCGGGCCGTTCGCCGAGCCCGGCGAGCTCATCGACCGCGGCATCATGCTCTATATGAAGCAGCACGAGAAAGATCTGCCGCCCGGGGTCAAGATCGAGCTGATCAAACGCGACGACACCGGTCCGCAACCGGATGTCGCAAAGCGGCTGGCGCAGGAGCTGATCACCCGCGACCAGGTACAGCTGCTGGCCGGCATCGTCTATACGCCGAATGCGATGGCGATCGCCCCGCTGGTCACAGAGGCCAAGGTCCCCCTGATCGTGATGAACGCCTCGACACCCGTGATCACGATGAAATCGCCGTACATCGCACGCGTCTCCTTCACGCTCTGGCATTCGTCCTATCCCCTGGGCCAATGGGCGGCCAAGCACGACATCAAGACGGCCTACACGGCGGTGTCGGATTACGCCCCCGGTGCCGATGCCGAGGAGGCCTTCATCAAGGGCTTCACCGAGGCCGGTGGCCAGATCGTGGGTTCCGTGCGCATCCCGCTGCAGAACCCGGACTTCGCGCCTTATTTGCAGAAAGCGAAGGACGCGAAGCCGTCGGCACTATTCGTCTTCGTGCCCGCCGGCACGCAGGCGATCGCCGTGATGAAGGCCTTCGGCGATGTCGGCTTGAAGCAAGCGGGGATCAAACTGATCGGGCCCGGCGACATCACCACCGACGAAGGCCTCGACGCCATGGGAGACGCCGCCCTCGACGTCATCACCATGGGGCACTATTCGGCGGTCGGAAAAGCGCCGGCCAACGCCGCCTTCGTGCAGGCCTATCAAGCGGAGTTCGGCAAAGACCAGGTGCCCGCCTTCGAGGTGGTCGGCGGTTATGACGGGATGGCCGCGATCTTCAGCGCGGTGATCGCCCAGAACGGCAAGATCGATCCCGACAAGACCATGGCGCTGCTCAAGGGCTGGAAGTACGACAGCGCCCGCGGCCCCATCATGATCGATCCGGACACTCGCGACATCGTCCAGAACGAATACGTGCGCCGCGTCGAGCGGGTGAACGGCCACCTCGCCAATGTCGAGCTCGAGACCATCCCCATGGTCAAAGACCCCTGGAAGGTCCTCAACAACAAGCAGTAGGGCCGCACGCGCTGACGATTGCGGGCTAGAGAAGCGCCCCCTCACCCTCCCCTCTCCCCAGCGGGGAGAGGGTTGCGGAGGCTTAGCGAGCGAGAGCGAGCTTAGCCGAAGCTGGGTGAGGGGGATGCTTCCGTCTGCGTTGGCAACGGAATGCGTTCAGAAGGGCTCGCCTCGAGCGCCACATCCACCACGACCGGCACGTGATCGCTGAGGCCCGCACAGCACCACTCCTCGAAGCTGCCCACGCTGAAGTCGCGGATGCGGTCGAGCCACGGCCGCGGCAGGAACACGTAGTCGATGTGATAGGTCGGGCCGTCTTTCTTGCGGTCGCGCCAATAGAGCGTCGGTATCGACTCCTCGCCCTGCTCCTCGCCCGTGCGGGCGTGATAGGCGCTGACGAGGCCGTAGCTCTCCAGGATCGCCACGGAGATTCCGTGGTTGATCCGGTAACCCGTTTTGTGCCAGATCACGTTGTTGTTGAGATCGCCGGCGACGATCGCGGGAAGTTCCGAGAGAAAGCTCTTGTACTTCGTGAGCCCGCGCCGCAATGGCCCCGCCTGGCGCTTGCGCACATTGCCGCCGCTGAGATTCTGCGCCCAGACCGCCAGCAGATTGCACCGGGCCGGTCCGGCGACATGCACCGGCGCGAGGTGGCGCAGCGTCGGATGGAACTCGCGCGCGAGGCTCAGCCGATAACCATTGAAGGCGAGGACCGCCAGCCCCTTGGTCGGTTTGTCGCCGATCCAGATGGGATCGCCGCTGATGTCATCGAGCGCGCCCAGCGCCCGCAAGCGCTCCGGAGAGGCGCATTCCGAGATGACCGCGATATCGGGCGCCAGCCGACGCAAGGCGTCGAGCTTGCGGTGCAGCGCCATGTTGCAATTCCACGCGACAAGGCGCATGCGGCGCTCGAATGCGCTAGGGCCGATGCGCCCTGAACTCGATCACCGTGCCGAAGCCGTGCTCGGCGGCGATCTGGAGGCGGTCGCCGGATCGGGTGGCGGGGATGCCGTTGCGCTCCAGCACGTCCTCGGCGACGTCGAGGTCACCGACGGCGATCGAATAGCCCGCGAAGTGCGGCTTGCGGAGGACGTCGCGAAGCCGGATGCCCGGGGAACGCTGGCCGAGACGCGTGGCATCGAGCAGGCTGAGCGCGCCGTCCCCGAGCTTGACCCGGAGCGCGCCCTCGGCGCGGCTCACCGCATCGGGCGCGACCAGTTTCCCGAAGAAATCGGCGAGGCCGCCGGGATCGTTGGCGAGCATCACGACCTCGACGACCGACCGCGCGCCATTGGCGTGGCGCTGGTAGTCGGGTTTCCAGAAATACTCGGGCGCGTGCTGCTGGCAGGTGAAGAACGCTGCATCGGGCATCCGCGGCTCCGTGACGAAGGCCAGCGAGAACGCCACCGTCTTGAGGCTGCCGTCGGGCAGCTTCGCCTGGCGCGAAAAATCGAAGGGCTCGTAAGTCTCGAGGCCGCGCGCCCTGAACTCCGCCTGGTCGCGCCGCGCGTCGTTGCTCTGGAACACCAGCATCGAGAGACCCTGGCGTCGCTTGAGGAATGTCTGGTTGAAGGCGCCGAAGCTGAACCGCGTCGGTTCCGCCGGCGGGATCTTGTCGGGCTCGGCGACCGCCAGCAGCTCCAGGAAATTGCCCTGCAGCTGCACCAGGCTGTTGGCGGTGCCCCAGGGATGCTGCGCCGGCGGCGTCAGGGTGAAGCCCATCCGGCGATAAGCCTCGCGCGCGGCCTCGAGGTCGCTCACCGCCAGCACGAGATGATCGATGGCGCGGTTCATTCCTTCGCGATCTCCCGGGCGATCACCAGGCGCTGGATGTCGCTGGTGCCTTCGTAGATCTGGGTGACGCGCACATCGCGATAAATCCGCTCGACCGGGAAATCCGCGAGGTAGCCGTAGCCGCCGAGGGTCTGGATCGCGCCGGAACAGACGCGCTCCGCCATCTCCGAGGCGAAGAGCTTCGCCATCGAAGCCTCCTTGATACAGGGCGCGCCCGCGTCCCGCAGAGCGGCCGCGTGCAGCATCATCTGCCGCGCCACCTCGATTTCCGTCGCCATGTCCGCGAGCCGGAACGCCACCGCCTGATGGTTGATGATCGTAGTGCCGAAGGCCGTGCGTTCCTTGGCATAGGCGAGCGCCGCCTCGTAGGCCGCGCGCGCCATTCCCACGGACTGCGCAGCGATGCCGATGCGGCCGCCCTCGAGATTGGCAAGGGCGATGCGGTAGCCGGCGCCCTCCTCGCCCAGCATCAGGTCGGGCGTTAGCTCCATCTCCTCGAACACGATCTGGGCGGTATCGGAAGAGCGCTGCCCGAGCTTCTTCTCGAGCTTCGCCACCTTGTAGCCCGCCGTATCCGTCGGCACGATGAAGGCGCTGATGCCCTTCTTTCCCGCGGCGGGATCGGTAACCGCGAAGACGATTGCGAGATCGGCGTGCGCGCCCGAGGTGATGAACTGCTTGGTGCCGTTCAGCACGTGGCGGTTGCCGCGCTTCTGCGCGCGCGTGCGGATCGCCGAGGCCTCGGAGCCCACCTCGGGCTCCGTCAAGCAGAACGCCGCGAGCTGCTCGCCCCGCGCCATCGGCCTCAGGAACCGCTGCTTCTGCTCCTCGGTGCCGAAGCGCAAGATCGGCACGCAGCCGGTCGAATTGTGCACGCCCATGATGGTGGAGCAGGCACCGTCGCCGGCCGCGACCTCCTCCATCGCCATGGCATAGGACACGTGATCGGCGCCGGCACCGTCGTAGCGCTCCGGCACCAGCATGCCGAGGAAGCCGAGCTTCGCCATCTCCGCGACGGCCTCCGCCGGAAACGCGCCCGTGCGGTCCCGCTCCGCCGCCGAGGGTCGGAGCTTCTCCGCGGCGAAGCTGCGCGCGGTGTCGCGGATGAGTGCTTGTTCCGGGCTGACGATCACCGAGACGCGTCCCTCACCACGGGATCTCTGCGCCGTCGTAGTTGAAGAACCGGCCGCTGTCCGCCGGCGTCAGCTTGGCGATCACGCGGCGCATGCCGGCGATGCTCTCCTTGGGCGAGACCGGCGCGCCCGCGCCGCCCATGTCGGTCTTGACCCAGCCGGGATGCAACACCACCGCGATCACGCCGCGGTGGTCGAGGGCGAGGGAACGCCAAGCCGCGTTGAGGGCGGCCTTCGACGACCTGTAGGCGTACTGGCCGCCTGCGTCGTTCGCGCCGATCGAGCCCAGGCGGCTGGTGATCGCGACGAGCCGCTTGCCCTCGCTGCGCTCCACCGAGCCCAGCACCGCGCCCGCGAGCGCCAGCGGCGCGAAGGTGTTCACCTTCAGGGTGTCGATCCACGCGGCCTCGTCGATCGCCCCCGGCGTCATGTTTCGGGCCAACGAGACACCGGCATTGGCGATCGCGACGTCGATGGTGTCGCGGGCGAGCTCGCGGCCGAGCGCGGCGACCGCCTTGAGGTCGGTGACATCGAGGCCGTGAATCTCGACCTTCGAGCCGAGCACACCCAGCTCCTTGGCTTTCTTGAGATCGCGAACCGTCGCGATGACGCGCCAGCCGTCGGCAGCATATTGCCGGGCAAATTCCAGGCCAAGACCACGGCCGGCCCCGGTGACGAGAACGGTGGGCATGGTCAGGCCTTTCTGCGCGCGGTGACCTCGATCTCGATCTTCATGCGGGGATCGATGAGATCGCAGACGATCGCCGTGGCGGCGGGCCGGACCTCGCCGAACACTTCGCCGAGAACCGGCGCGACCTTCGGCCAATCCGCGGCGTCCGTGAAATAATAGCGGACGCGCACGACGTCGGCGAAGCTGGCGCCGGCCTCGGCCAGCGCCGCGCCGATGTTCTTGAAGGTCTGGCGCGCCTGCGCAACCACATCGGCCTCGATCGTCATGGCCTTGTAGTCCATGCCGGTGGTGCCGGAGACGAACACCCACTTGCCGTCCACCACCGCCCGGCTATAGCCCGCCGTCCGCTCGAAGCTCGAGCCCGAAGAAATCAGCCGCCGCTGCATGATGCCTCCTTGCCTGCTGGATCGTTCGCGCGATACTACGCCCCGCGGCGGCGTGGAGGTCAATGCCGCATCAAGGCCGGAGGGACTCGTGGATACCGAGACGCGAATTGCCGAGCTGGGTCTGGACGTGCCGGATTTCGCGCGCGAGGGCTACTACGGCGCGACCTATGGCTCGATGAAGCCGTTCCACATCGCGGGCAACCTGCTGTTCCTGTCCGGACACGTGCCGCAACGCGGAAGCACGATGATCTTCCCGGGGCGGCTCGGCGCCAACCTCAGCGTCGAGCAGGGCCGCGAGGCCGCGCGCATCACCGGCCTCAACGTCATCGCCGGCATCAAGCAAGCGGTGGGCGACCTCGACCGCGTGAAGTCGATCGTGCGCACGCTGAACTTCGTGGTCTGCACGCCCGAGTTCACTGAGGTCCACAAGGTCTCGAGCGGCCTCTCCGACCTGCTGGCCGAGGTCTTCGGGCGGGAGCGCGGCATCGGCGGCCGCGCCACCATCGGCGTCATGGCGCTCGCCGGCGGCAACTGCTTCGAGACCTGGGCAACGGTCGAGCTTCGGTAGCCCTACTTCGTCTCCTCGAAGAGCTCGCGCCCGATGAGCATGCGACGGATCTCCGAGGTGCCGGCGCCGATCTCGTAGAGCTTGGCGTCGCGCAGCAGCCGGCCGGTCGGGTAGTCGTTGATGTAGCCGTTGCCGCCGAGGCATTGGATCGCGTCGAGCGCCACCGCCGTGGCTTTCTCGGCGGCGTAGAGGATGGCGCCGGCGGCGTCCTTGCGCGCGGTCTGGCCGCGGTCGCAGGCGCGCGCGACCGCATAGACGTAGGCCTTGCAGGCGTTGAGCGTCGTATACATGTCCGCGAGCTTGCCCTGCATCAGCTGGAACTCGCCGATCGCCTGGCCGAACTGCTTTCGCTCGTGAACGTAGGGGATCACCACGTCGAGGCAGGCCTGCATGATCCCGAGCGGCCCCGCCGCCAGCACCGCGCGCTCGTAGTCGAGGCCGCTCATCAGCACGCGCACGCCCTCGTTCACCTTGGCGAGCACGTTCTCCGCGGGCACCTCGCAGTCCTCGAACACCAGCTCGGAGGTGGGCGAGCCCCGCATGCCCAGCTTGTCCAGCTTCTGCGCGGGTTTGAACCCCGTCATGCCCTTCTCGATCAGGAAGGCGGTGATGCCGCGCGGACCCGCGGTCGCGTCGGTCCTGGCGTAGACCACGAGGGTGTCCGCGTAGGGACCGTTGGTGATCCACATCTTGCTACCGTTCAGCACATAGCGGTCGCCGCGCTTCTCCGCCCGAAGCTTCATGCCGACGACGTCGGAGCCCGCGCCAGGCTCGCTCATGGCGAGCGCGCCGACGTGCTCGCCCGAGATCAATTTCGGCAGGTACTTGCGCTTCTGCGCGGCGGTGCCGTTGCGGCGGATCTGGTTGACGCAGAGGTTTGAATGCGCGCCGTAGGAGAGCCCGACCGCCGCGGAGCCGCGGCTCACCTCCTCCATGGCGACGCAATGGGCGAGATAGCCCATGCCGGTGCCGCCGAATTCCTCCTCGACGGTGATGCCGTGCAGGCCGAGCGCGCCCATCTCCGGCCAGAGCTGGCGCGGGAAGCTGTCGGTGCGATCCATCTCGGCCGCGAGCGGCGCGATCTTCGCCTCGGCGAATCCCCGCACGCTATCGCGCAGCAGATCGATCTCGGGACCGAGATCGAAATCGAGCGCGGGATACCGGTTGCTGGCCATAAAGGCCTCCTTGGCGACTTGGTGGTTCAAGGTTTACCGCCAAGACGCCAAGGCCGCCAAGGAAGGATTCCCACGGATTCGCGGCGAGACTCCGTCTCCGAGTGGCGAAAGCAGCTAGCGCCGGGTCTCCGGCACGCAGCTCACGATGGACCGGTCCTCGTTGACGATGGCGCCACTGGCCTCCACGCGGCGGGTGATCTCGGTCGCCTCGGGATCGGCGCCGAGCTTCTCGCGATATTTCTCGTAGGCCGCCAGACTCGGGAAATCGATCATGCCGACGGCGGAATTCATCGGACCCGCGAACTTCGTCGGCAGGTAGTAGCCGGCGGCCACGCCGCCGCAGCGTTCGATCGACGTGGCGAGCGCCTTCGCGTAAGCCTCGAAATCCCGGAGCTTGTTGGGGTCAAGCGTGTACTTGATGTAGAGCGTGATCATGTCGGCGTCTCCTTTGGGCTATCGGACGCCTCATCCTCGCGCGGGTGCCGCGACTATAGCTTTGGTACGGAGCGAACCGTCGTCGATCCATGGCGCCAAGGTGGAGCCGCGGTTAAGTATTTGTAACCGCGGGCTTCAGGGATGCGCTTGAGAGCGGTCGCCTAAAACCTGGCAAGACGGGCGTGATGCGCGCCTGTTCACCTTCACTCCAGGAGAAAGCCCCATGTCTCGCAGAACCTTACCCGCCCTGGCGCTCGCGGCCGTCCTGGCCGGCGGCGCCGCCGTGGCACTGGGACCGTTTGTCGCGGATGCGCAATCCCAGCAGACCCAGCAGCAGCCCGCCCAGCGTCCGGACCGCGCCGCCTTCGACCCCGGCCGCCACATCGAGGGCCGAATCGCCTACCTCAAGACCGAGCTCAAGATCACCGACGCCCAGGCGCCGATGTTCGATGCGGTCGCCAACGTCATGCGCGACAATGCCAAGGCGATGCACGACGCTTTCCAGAGCGTGCGCGGCGATCAGAGCCAGCCGCGCACCGCGCTCAGCCGCCTCGAGGCGCAGGCGAAATTCACGCAGCTGCGCGCCGACGGCACCGCCAAGATGCTGGCGGTGTTCCGCCCGCTCTACCAGGGCATGAGTCCGGATCAGCAGAAAGCTGCGGACGAGATGTTCGGGCATCACGGCCACGGGCACTTCTTCCGCCGGTAGCCGTCTCCCCTCACCCTCCCGTCCCTAACGGGCCGGGCCCCTCCCTCTCCCGCTCAAGCGCGGGAGAGGGCTGTTCAAATCGAGCGCTTACTGCCCCTCGCCCACGAAGTGGGAGAGGGAGGGACCCAACGCGTCAGCGTTGGGAGGGTGAGGGTTCCGCCGCCGACACCTGTGCGTCGTAGACCGCGACCGCGGTCATGTTGACGAGGCCGCGCACCGTGACCGACGGCGTCACGATATGCGCGGGCTTGGCGCTGCCCAGGAGCACTGGCCCCACCGGGAGCCCGTCGCCCAGCACCTTGAGCGCGTTGAAGGCGATGTTGGCGGCGTCAAGCGTCGGCAGGATCAGCAGGTTGGCCGAGCCCTTGAGCCGCGAGTTCGGGAAGATCCGCTGCCGGATGGTCTCGTCGATGGCGGCGTCGGCGTGCATCTCGCCCTCGACCTCGAGCTCGGGCGCGCGCTCGCGGATTAGCACCAGCGCCTCGCGCATCTTGCGCGCGGAGGGATGGTCCGAGCTGCCGAAATTCGAGTGCGAGATCAAGGCCACTTTCGGCTCGAGCCCGAAGTGGCGCACCGCGTCCGCCGCCCGGAGGGTCATCTCCGCGACTTGCGCGACGCCGGGATCGTCCACCACCTGGGTGTCGCAGAGGAAATAGGTGCCCTTGGGCAGGATCAGCACGCTCAGGGCGGCGGGCGCGCCGACGCCCGGTTTGAGTCCGAGAATGTCGACGACGTGATGGAGGTGCCGTCGGTACAGCCCGATGGTGCCGCACAGCAGCGCGTCGGCCTCGCCGCGCTTCACCATGAGCGCCGCGATCGCCGTAGGCCGCGTGCGCACCACGCGCCGCGCGAAATCCGGCGCCACGCCCTTGCGCTCCATGATGGAGTGATAGAGCTCCCAATATTCGTTGTAGCGGGGATCGTCCTCGGGATCGCAGAGCTCGACGCTCTCGTCGAGCTTGAGGCGCAGGTTGAGACGCTCGATCCGCCGCTGCACGACCGCGCGCCGGCCGATGATGATCGGCTTCGCGAGCCGGTCGTCGATCACCTGCTGCACGGCGCGCAGCACGCGCTCGTCCTCGCCCTCGGCATAGACCACGCGCTTTGGCTCCGTGCGCGCGCGCTCGAACACCGGCTTCATGGTGAGGCCGGAGCGGAACACGAAGCGCGTCAGCTGCTCGCGATAGGCCTCGAAATCCCTGATCGGCCGCGTGGCGACGCCGCTCTCCATGGCGGCCTTCGCCACCGCCGGCGCGATCTCCAAGATGAGGCGCGGATCGAACGGCTTCGGGATGATGTAGTCGGGCCCGAAGGTGAGCGGCGCCTCGCCATAGGCGGCCGCCACCACGTCCGAGGGCGGCGCCAAAGCCAGATCGCCGAGCGCCTTCACCGCCGCCAGCTTCATCGCCTCGTTGATCGCGGTCGCCCCCACGTCGAGCGCGCCCCGAAAGATGAAGGGAAAGCAGAGCACGTTGTTGACCTGGTTCGGGTAGTCGGTTCGCCCCGTGGCGATGAGCGCGTCGGGCCGCGCCTGCCTCGCCAGCTCCGGCAGGATCTCCGGCACCGGGTTGGCAAGCGCCAGGATGAAGGGCCTCGGCGCCATCCGCGCGACCATCTCGGGCTTGAGCACGCCCGGGGCGGAGAGACCGAGAAAAATGTCGGCGCCGCCGATGACGTCGCCGAGCGTGCGGGCATTGGTGTCCTTGACGTAGCGGTCCTTACGCGGGTCCATCTCCTCCTTGCGGCCGCGATAGGCGACGCCGTAGCGGTCGGTGACGATCACGTTCTCGACCTTGAGCCCCATGTCGACCAGCAGGTCGAGGCAGGCGATCGCCGCGGCACCCGCGCCCGAGCTCACCAGCTTCACCTCGCCGATGGTTTTACCCATGAGCCGCAGCGCGTTACGTATCGCCGCGCCCACGATGATGGCGGTGCCGTGCTGGTCGTCGTGGAACACGGGGATCTTGAGGCGCTTCCTGAGCTTCGCCTCGATCTCGAAGCACTCAGGCGCCTTGATGTCCTCGAGGTTCATGCCGCCGAAGGTCGGCTCCAGCGCCGCGATGATGTCGACGAGCTTGTCGGGATCGCGCTCGTCGATCTCGATGTCGAAGACGTCGATGCCCGCGAACTTCTTGAAGAGCACCGCCTTGCCTTCCATGACGGGTTTCGCCGCCAGCGGACCGATGGCGCCGAGGCCCAGCACCGCCGTGCCGTTGGTGATGACGCCCACGAGGTTGCTGCGCGCGGTGACGGTGGCGGCCTCCGCGGGATCGGCGACGATGGCGTTGCAGGCCTCCGCCACGCCCGGCGAATAGGCGAGCGCCAAGTCGCGCTGGTTCGCGAGCGGCTTGGTCGCGACGATCGCAATCTTTCCCGGCACCGGCAGCCGGTGATACTCCAGCGCGCTCTCGTGAAATTCGTCGGCCATTAATCGCTCCTCGTGAGCCCCTGCCCCATCCCCCTCCCGACCCTCCCTCTCAAGGGGGGAGGAGCAGTGGCGGGCAGTGATTTGTAATCCCCTCCCCCCTTGAGGGGGAGGGTTAGGGTGGGGGGTTGCTTCAAGAGCGAACAATCACCTTCACGGACTCACTTGCACCCTTTTCCGCCGGCCTTCTTCTCCGTCACCGTCGGGCTCAGCATGACCGTGGCGTCGTCCACCTTCTCGAAGGCCCGAGACGTGATGCCCTGGTGGAAACCGCCGTTGCGCGCGATGAAGTAGCCTTTGATGACGTAGTCGCCATGCAAGTACTGGTAGGTGTCCTTCGGAAACAGGTACTCGGCCTTGCTGTCCCAGAAGATGAGCCGTTGGAAATCCGAGGTCTCGACATCGCTGTTCTTGGCCGGCCAGTTCACGCTGATGTCGAGGTGCACGATGTGGTCGTAGTTGCGGCACGCGAGCCCCGCGAGATCGCCGATGGTCTTGGGCGTGATTGGTCCCTGCAGAAACTCGATGGTCACGGTCTTCGCCGGCGCCGCGGCGGCGCACAGAAACATCAGGGCGGCGGCGGACCACGCTGCCATCTTCCATCGGCTCATAGCGAATCTCCCCCGTGTTGCGTGAAGGACCGGTCAGGCCGGCCGCGTGATCTCCGTCGTCGGGCGGCGCCGCTCCTTGTCCACCCATTCCCAAACGTCGTCCTCGGCAACTTTGAAGGCGCGGGACACATGACGCACGAGATCCCAGATCAGCAGCCCATAGTGCCGATGCGAACTCGCGGTTTTGCTGGGGTGACTGTGACAGACGCCGCCGCCGCCGGGGGCCTCGAACATGATCACCAGCGGTTGCTCGATCCGCATCGACCTCTCGCCCATCGAATTCCCCCCGATATCTTAGACCTGCGCGAAGCCTGGCAGCCGCAGCGCCTTCCGGTCAAAGGTGAGGGTATGCGCGCAACCGGCCTTGACGCCAAGTGCGGCGATGAGCGCATCGCCAAAGGAACCGCGACCTTCTCTAAGCGCGATCATGGCGGCGAACACCTCATTCTCGCTCTCCACCACCAGGGACTCCGTTTGCAACGTACGCTCGATCGCTGCCGCGATCTCTGAATCGGAAAAGCCGTAGGCGCGGTCGAGCACCCACACCAACTCCGCCATCGCGACCACACTCACGAACCCCGGCTCGTCGACGCCGAGCCGGCGCTCGATAAGCTCGATGGCTTTCTCGAATTGGACGGCATCATCTCGCACGAGATAACGGACGAGAACATTTGTATCGAGTCCGATCATCTCCGCTTGCGTCTGGCGCCTTCGCTCGCGCCTGCTGCCACAGCCTCGGTCATGTCATCGACGGTCACTCCCCGCCGCCTTGGCTTGAGCATTCCGCGCAGTGCCGATGCGGGAAGCTTCGGCAGCAGCACGACGCTGCCATCCGGATGCACGAAAAACTTCACCCGATCGCCCGGCTTCAGCCCAAGGTGCTCCCGGATCGCCTTCGGGATCGTCGCCTGACCTTTGACGGTGATCGCGGATTCCATGACGGGCTCCATTACATTTCCACGAAGGTAATACCAGCGCGCGGCAAGTTCAAGGCGGCGGTTCCGTTGCGTCGGATTAAGCAACGGGTAACGGGGTCATCTCCATAGTGCCGCTCGGAGAATTGTCGAGTGGAGAAAAACCGTGGTGCTCCGAACCTTGCTCGTAGCCTCGGTCTTTGGCATGGGCGCCGTTTATTGGCTGTCACAGCAAGGTATGAGCTCTGCCTGCTTCGACGAAGTCACGCGGCTCGATGAAGCCTATAAGAAATTCCGGCCCGCGGGAGGCAGCCACGCTCAGATCGAGAACGGGATAGCGCAGGCTCGAAAATACTGCGCCGCAGGAAAGCAAGAAGAGGCGACCCGCCTCTTGAACACATCTGGAATGCTCTGTCGGCTGAACAACGGCTGCGCCAAGAGTTGACCTCCCATTCGCTGCGGTCGGTGACCGGACCGCTTGCAAACTTCGGAGTCACCGCACGAGGGACGCGCGCTTTCAGTAAGCTCTTGAGGCGCTCTTGCTCCTGAAGGATGGTGCGGCCGAGAAGACTCGAACTTCCAAGGGGTTTCCCCCGCTAGCACCTCAAGCTAGTGCGTCTACCAATTCCGCCACGGCCGCGAGAGCGGGCGTCGCATCCCAGGGGGTGCCGCCGATCGCGCGCGTGCTTACCAAATCCGCCGCGCCATAGCAAGGCAATGCGGCGCACACCCCGCCGGCCGCCGGACCCGGAAATCCGCCCGAGCGGCAAGGGCTTGACTCCCGGCGAACGTCTGCCCATCTTGTACGCAAACGGCGTTCAGCGCTTAAGGAGGGCACCATGAAAGCAGTCTTGGCCACACTCTGCGCAGGCGCGCTCGTCGCGTCGGCGGGGCCGGCGGCCTGGGCCGCAACCTCCCCCTTCGATCCGCCGGTCCAGACGCAGAAGCGCACGCTGCCGCCCGCGAAGGACGTGGCCAAGACCACGCTCACCTGCCGCTACTACGCGCATTTCATGGTCAAGCAGGTCGACGAGGGCGAGGTGGGCGCCGCGCAGATCTCGATCCTCCCGATCGATACCGGCACCCCGAAGCCCGCCTGCCAGCGCAAGAACGTGCCGTCGGAAAAGGTGGTGAACCCGAACGACTGGACCGGCTATGTCAAAGGCGTGAAAGGCGATTACGTCTTTCTCGATGCCGACGACGGCGTCAATGGCGGCCTCGGCTTCGCAGTGTTCGCGGCGAGCACCGCCAAGAAATTGTTCGAAGATTCCGCGCTCGGCAACCTCAAGAGCGTCACGCTCGATGGAAAGGGCCTGACGCTGCGCTACGCGCGAAGCTACAGCGGCGACTGCTCCCTGCCGCACGACGGCGCATCGTGCTGGACCAAGATCGCCGCGGCGGCGGGCCAGAGCGCCGCGAAGCAGCCCGATTGCGCGGCGGGCTATCTCAAGGCCAAGAACGACATGGCGAAGGGGCGTTGCGAGGCGCAGAAGAAATCCGGCCCCGCCTGCCTCGCGGCGGCCTTGAAGGAGCTCGACAGGCAGCGTTGGGACGACGCGCCCTCGGTCATCGTCTATGACGCCGAGTCCGTCCTCGGGCCGAGCGGGGCGAGCACTAGGCCCCTCGGCGCGGTGCGTGCCTGCCATCCCTCGGATTGAGGCTGTGAAACATCGAAATTGCAAAACGAAGCCAAATTCCCCAGTCCGCTCCGTCACATGACCTGATTGGCTTTGACGAAATGAACCCAATTTCGGCTGCGAGGGCGCCGACGACCGCCAGAGACGAGCGCGAAATCGCCCGCGCCCTCGACTGGCGCATCAGCGATGCGCCCGTGGGCTACGAGGAGGCGGTTGCGGAGATGGAGCGGCGCGTCGCCGCGATCCGCGCGGGCACGGCGCCCGAGCTCGTCTGGCTGCTGGAGCATCCGCCGCTCTACACCGCCGGCACCAGCGCGCGGGAGGGCGATCTGCTCGAGCCCGGTCTGCTCCCGGTGCACCGCACGGGCCGCGGCGGGCAATACACCTACCATGGGCCCGGCCAGCGCGTGGCCTATGTGCTGCTCGACCTGAAGCGCCGCGGCGCGGACGTGCGCGGTTTCGTCGCAAGCCTCGAGGAGTGGATGATCCGCACCCTCGCCCGCTTCAGTCTGAAGGGCGAGCGGCGCGCGGGCCGCGTCGGCATCTGGATCGACGAAGGCGGCGGCTGCGAAAGCAAGATCGCCGCCATCGGCGTGCGCGTGCGCCAATGGGTCACTTACCATGGCGTCGCCCTCAACGTGGATCCCGACCTCGCGCACTATCGCGGCATCGTCGCCTGCGGTATCCGCGAGCACGGCGTGACCTCGCTCGCGGCCCAAGGGATCGCCGTCGGCATGGCCGAGGTAGACGCCGCGCTCAAGGCGAGCTTCGACCCCGCTTTCGCCCGCCACGTGCAGGCGCCGCGAAACGAATCCTTAAGGTTGTCTTAATAGTTCATTAGCCAATCTTCCCAGATACTTTATATGTCAGAAGAATTTGGGAAAATGCCGAGCGTTACTTCTGTCATTCACAATGAAGCGGGCGTAGTCTCTTGCTAAGCCGGTCTGTCGGCCCAAGGAGAGGGTGATATGCACGTTATTGCCGTCGCTTCCCAGAAGGGCGGGTCCGGCAAGACCACGCTCGCGGGACATCTCGCGGTCCAGGCAGACCGCTCCGGCGCCGGGCCGGTGGCGCTGGTCGACACCGACCCGCAGGGGAGCCTCGCCGAGTGGTGGAACGCGCGCACGGCGGAGACGCCGCTCTTCGCGCGCACCGGCGCCGAGCGCCTCGCCGAGGACATCGCGCGCATGGAGTCGCTCGGCATCAAGCTCTTGGTGATCGACACGCCGCCTGCGATCGCCGCCACCATCTCCGAGGTGGTCCGTGCCGCCGATCTCGTGGTCGTGCCGGCGCGGCCGAGCCCGCACGATCTGCGCGCCGCCGGCGCCACCGTCGAGCTGGTCGAGCGCTTGGGCAAGCCGCTGGTCTTCGTGGTCAACGGCGCCACGCCGCGCGCGCGCATCACCACCGAGGCCGTCATGGCGCTCTCGCAGCACGGCACGCTCGCGCCCACCATCGTTCATCAGCGCACCGCCTTCGCCGCCAGCATGATCGACGGCCGGACGGTCATGGAGGTCCCGGACGAGGTCCGCGCCGCCAGCGAAATCGCCATGCTCTGGGAGTATCTGAGCCGGCGGCTCCACGGCGAGCGCCGCACGCTGCTCGCCACCGACCAGCTCTCGCCCAGCGCGCCCATGCCCATGGAAGCGAGCGTCCCATGAAAAACGGTCACGCAGCCGCTCTCACCGGCACCCTGCTGTTCCGCAAGGGCAGCGCCGCGCCAACCGACCTCTTCGCCAGCCATGCTCCGGCTTCGCTTACCGGCTCGATCCGGATCGCGCCGAGGCAGCCCGATCCCGACGCGCCGGTGCGCGTCTCGGTGAAGCTCGACCGGGCGCGCCGGCAGCACCTGCAGCTCGCAGCCGCCAAGCTCGGGATCAGCAATCAGGAGCTTCTAGTCGCCGCGCTCGATCACTATCTCCGCAGCGAAGTCCCCGCGCGGATCGCCGACCCCTGCTGCTGCCTCAAGATGCCCGTGAGGCCGGAGCCGGTCTGATGGTCATGCCGGCCTTCGATATGGAGCCCAGCTCCACATCGGTCCCGCCGGACGGTGTTGTCCCGCACCCGAGCGGCGAGGCCGTGGCAGCTCCAGCGAGCCCCGAGGCCGCGCCCCCGAAGACCCCGAGCCGCGGCGAGACGGCGCCCGCCAAGCCGCCGCCCGCGAGCCTGGTCAGCATCGCCGTCAAGAACAAGGCCGCGGCCGCCAGCAAGGCTGGCGACCTGACACGCCTTTTCGAGCTGGCGCGCCGTCAACCCACGGCGCCCGCCGCGCCGATCCAGCCGCTGCCCGCGGAGCCGGTACCGGCCGCGGCTGCACCCGCTGACGTCGAGAGCCCGGCGGAACCAATTTCGATTGCGCCGACAGCGGCCGAGATACCGGCCGTGGAGGCCGCGCCCGAGCCCCTGCCGCTCGAGAGCGCGCCCGACCTGGCTCCGGCCGAGCCGGCGGCGCTTGTCGAGCCCGCGATCGTGTCCGAGGCGGCCTTCGAGGCGCCTCAGCCCTCGCTGGAGACCGCTTGGCCGCTCATGTTGGCGCCGCCGGTCGCCGCGGAGGCCCCGGATGCGGTGATGCTTGCGCCCATCGAGGCGGCTCCCGAGGCCGAGCCGCCGGCGCCCTCGGCCGTCGCCGCCACGGACCTCATGGACGTGTCGCTCCCGATCGAGCAACCGATCGCTGCCGAAGCGCCACCGTCCTTCGAGACGCCGGAGCCGCTCACGGTCGCGTTTGCGTCGATGGAGGAATCGGCGGCACCTCTTGAGATCCCCGAGCCTGCGTCAGAGCAAATCGAGCCACCCGCCGAGCCCACTCCAGCCGCAATGGCCGAGGTCGCGGCGCCTCCCGCCCCCGAGCCGCCGCGCGTGGTGGAGCCGACCCTACCGCCGGTCGCCCTCGCGTCGATCGAGCCGATGCCCATGCCGGCACCGCCGGCGCTCGCGCCGGTCGAGCCGCTGCCCGCGCCGATGCCGGCCGCTCCCGCAGCACTGAAATTCAAGGACCTTGCGGACTACTGGCGATCGCTGCGGGTCGGCGAGGAGCATCCCGCGGCGGAGTCGATCGACCGCGACCTCGTCACCGAGCGCTGGCCGGGCAGCCTCCTGATCGCCTACACCCCGGCCTCGCAGGACCCGCGCGGCGAGTTGCGCCCAGGGCGCGTATCGCGCCTCGGCACCGCCTGCAAGGAGACCCAGAGCGTGGTTGACGCCGGCTCGCATTCGACGGAATGGATGCTCGAGGTCGCGCGCACGGCCCTCATCAACGACGAGCCCGTCGAGGAGCAGCAACGCCTGGCGACGCTGACGGGGGTCGCGGGCTTCCGCATGGTGGCATTGCCGCTCGGCCCTCCGAGAGGGCTGGCAAACGCGGTGCTCTGCTCGCTGCTGCCCAGCCCGGGAGCGCCCCGCTTCGGCAAGCGGCGCACCTGGCTCTGAGACAGGCCTCGGTTCCGATCCGATACGCCCAATAGGTGCTCGCGACCGTGGGACTGCCGGAGGCCGGCGGCCTCGCTTCGCGATACCCGATGCGTTAGCCTATCGCCAGCTGCGCCCGGCGGTCGCGCGTGACCCGCCGCGGCTCGAGCCGACATCACGGCATGGCGAACTCGAGCACCGTCCTCGAACATATCTCCGCGCTGCTCGCGAAGGGCACATCCGCCGAGGCCCCAACTCGCCAAAGCGATTAGCGATCCCGGCACGGTCTCTGGCGCCGCCCGAGGGCCTCGCTTCGCTTGGACCGTCGTCGCCGCTCGACAATTGACGGCGGCACGAGACACAGTGTGCAATGAGACTTGGCGATGCCGCACGGGGAGGCCCGAATGTCCTTGCGGACCGAGACCGCGGGAGAACCCCGCGGAAAAGCCGACGCCCTCTATGCAGCGCTCGAAGAGCGCATCCTCGACCGGGATCAAGTGGGTGCCAGCCGGATCTACTACGATCTGCTGCGGGCGCGGCGGCCGCTGACGGAGATGCTGGCCGAGATCATCAGGATCCATGCGCCCTATACGCATGTGCCCTATCACGAGCGGATCGACGATGGGTTCGTCAACTTCGTCAACAACGACCACTGTCTTCTCAGCGCGCGCGCGACGCTACACCTCGCCGCCATGCTCGACGGCCCGCTCGCGGGACTGCCGATGGCGCAGACGATCTGGTACGTGCCCACCGCGCTCGACATCTGGAATCAGAAGATCGCCAAAGCACCGGGACATTACACCCGCGGGTTTACGATGCCGGCCGGTCCGCCGCCCGCGCCGGTGGCCTACTGGCCCGATCAGGAACCCGTCAAGGAACCAGGGACACTGAGGGAGCGGCTGGGGCACTGGATGACCCTGGTGCACCGCGGCCAGGTGCTTGAGGCCTATCGGATCTTTCTGGGCCTTGTCGAGGAGCCCGCCCATCGCCAGGAGGTCCTCGCCGAGCTGGTGTTCGCGGGTCTGATCGACCTGCAGGATCGCAGCCTCAACAACCGGTCCTACACAACGGGTCATAAGGCGTTCCGCGCCCGGGCGACGGTCGAACTGGGGACTGCCATCGGCTGGGACGCTGCGCACGACGTCGTCTACGCGGGTGCGCTCGACATGGCGGTCGGACCGCGCTGGTACTCGACCTACGAGATGGCCTGCAACACGATCACCGTCTACATCGAGGGCGCGCATATCTCGGCGATACCCTACAGCGGAACAACGCCGCGCGAGCGCGCGCTGCTCGCGAATAGCGGCGGCTTGACAAAGATGGAGAGCGCCGAACTCGTCGGGATGCTGCTGCACGAGCACGAGCCCGCCTATGTCGAGCGGATCAGCGCGCTCCTCCTTGCGGGCAAGAGCCCGCGCCGGATCCTCGACGCAATCCAAGTCGGCGCCGCCGAAGTGATCCTGGCGACGGAAGCCGACACCAACTTCTCCCTGCCGCAGCACTGCTCCGAGTATTGCAGCACGCTCGGCTGGTTCTACGACCATTTCGAGCATCCGCAGCGTCTGAAGTTGCTGTTCGTAGCGGCGGCCTACGTCAATCAGGCTGCGTGGCATCAGGCGCGCACCGGCGACCTCCGTTCGGCGGCGATCCATCCGCCGGCCGGCGTCGACCGGATGACCGGCGAGCAAATCCTCGACCGCATGGAAGCGGCGATCGTCTCGCTCGATGGGCCGCAGAGCGTCGCATGGACCCAGGCTTATCTCGACAGCGGCACCGATCGCTCACGCCTCACCCGCCGGCTGGCGCTGGTGGCAGCGAGCATGGGCAACGATCCGCACAACCAAGAGATCGCCCAGTGCCTGCTGCGCGACTACGCCACGAGTACCGCGGCCAACCGCGACCGGCTCCTGCTCGCGTGCGCCCAGCACACCGCGAGGCACCGCAAGTACGGAGATTTCATGGAGGCGACGCGCCGATTCAAGGCGTCGATCAGTCCGAGCTAGCCAGGTATTGTCCGGCACGACCGGACGGCACCAGCGGAGCCGTTCGCTGGCGCCGGGCGCCGGCTTCCCTTAGACTCCGACCTCCATGATTAGACTGCTTATTTGCGTCATCCTGGCGGCTGCCGCGTGTCTGACTCCGGCGCTCGCCCAAACCGCGCCGCGAAGCCGCGAGGCGATCCGGCTCTCCTTCGCCCCCATCGTGAAGCAGGCGGCGCCGGCGGTGGTGAACGTCTTCTCGCGCCGGGTCGTGCGCACCAGCGCCTCGCCCTTCGCGGATGATCCGTTCTTTCGCCGCTTCTTCGGCGACCGCTCTCCGTTCGGACTGCCGCAGGAGCGCGTGCAGAACTCGCTCGGCTCCGGCGTGATCATCGATCCCGACGGGCTCATCGTGACCAACCACCACGTGATCCAGGAAGCGCAGGAGATCACCGTGGTGCTGTCCGACCGCCGCGAGTTCGAGGCGAAGATCCTGCGCTCGGACGAGCGCACCGACCTCGCCGTGCTCAAGATCGATCCCAAGGGCGAGCGCCTGCCGATATTGGAGATCGGCGACAGCGATTCCCTCCAGGTCGGCGATCTCGTCCTCGCGATCGGCAATCCCTTCGGCGTCGGCCAGACCGTGACCAGCGGCATCGTCTCCGGCCTGGCGCGCACCGCGATCGGCATCAGCGATTTCCGCTCCTTCATCCAGACCGACGCCGCGATCAACCCCGGCAACTCCGGCGGCGCCCTCGTCGACGTCGACGGCAAGCTGGTCGGCATCAACACCGCGATCTTCTCGCGCTCGGGCGGCTCGATCGGGTTGGGTTTCGCGATCCCGACCTCGATGGTGCGCGCGGTGGTCGAGGGAGCCAAGACCGGCAAGCCGATCGCACGCGCTTGGCTCGGCGCCACCGGCCAGCCCGTGACGGCGGAGATCGCCCAGGCCGTGGGCCTCGACCATCCCCGCGGCGTGCTCGTCAAAGAGGTCGTGACGGACAGCCCCGCGGCCCAGGCCGGCGTCCGAGCTGGCGACGTCATCGTGGCGATCGCGGGACATGACGTCGACGATCCCGAGGATCTGCGCTTCCGGGTCGCGACCTTGCCCGTGGATGCGCCGGCGCCTCTGACGTTCTGGCGCGCAGGCAAGCAGCAGGAGGCGAGCGCCATCCTCGTGACGCCGCCGGAGACGCCGCCGCGCGACACTCAGACGCTTGAGGGCCGGCATCCGCTGGCGGGCGTCACAGTCTCGAATCTCAACCCGGCGCTTGCCGAGGAGCTGTCGCTCGACATTGCCCTACGCGGCGTGGTGATCAACGCGCTGACGGACGGCAGCTATGCCGAGCGCATCGGCTTGCAGAAAGGCGATCTGTTGGTCAGCCTCAACGGCAAGTCCCTCCCGACCGTGGCGGCGCTGCGGCAGATCGTGAGCGCGGCCAACGCGCCCTGGACGCTCTCGGTCAAGCGAGGCAGTCAGACCCTCACGGTCACCGTTCGGGGCTGATGAGCCTTTTCGAGGATCAGGCCCCCCGCCCGCTCGCCGACCGGCTGCGCCCGCAACATTTGTCGGAGGTCGTGGGGCAGGGCCATTTGCTGAGCGCCGGTGCGCCGATTGGCCGCATGGTGGCGCAGCATCGGCTCGCCTCCATGATCCTCTGGGGCCCGCCGGGCTGTGGCAAGACCACCATCGCGCGGCTGCTGGCCGACGCGACCGCGATGCATTTCGAGCCGCTGTCGGCGGTGTTCTCGGGCGTCGCCGACCTCCGCAAGGTGTTCGACGCCGCCAAGAAGCGCCGGCTCGCCGGCCAGGGCACGCTCCTGTTCATCGACGAGATCCACCGCTTCAACCGCGCCCAGCAGGATGGGTTTCTGCCCTATGTCGAGGACGGCACGGTCACGCTGATCGGCGCCACCACGGAGAACCCGTCCTTCGAGCTCAACGGTGCGTTGCTCTCGCGCGCCCAGGTGTTCGTCCTGCGGCGGCTCGACGACGCTGCTCTCGAGACCCTGCTCGAGCTCGCGGAGCAGGCAATCGGCCACCCGCTTCCGCTCGATCCGAGCGGCCGCGAGGCACTCCGCGCCATCGCCGACGGCGACGGCCGCTATCTCATCAATATGGTGGAGGAACTCGCGGCGTTCCCGCCGACCGCCCCGCTCGACGCCGCCGGCGTCACCACCGCCGTGCAGCGCCGCGCCCCGCTCTACGACAAGGCGCAGGAAGGGCACTACAACCTGATCAGCGCGCTCCACAAGGCCGTGCGCGCCTCGGACGTGGACGCCGCGCTCTACTGGCTCGCGCGCATGCTCGCAGGCGGCGAGCACCCGATCTATATCGCGCGCCGCGTGGTGCGCATGGCGGTCGAGGACATCGGGCTCGCCGATCCGCACGCGCTCCCGCAGACGGTGGCCGCCTGGGACGCCTACGAGCGACTCGGCTCGCCCGAGGGCGATCTCGCGCTGGCGCAGGCTGTGATCTACCTCGCGACCGCGCCCAAGTCGGTCGCCGCTTATCGCGCCTTCGGCGCCGCCCAGCGGCTGGCCGAGGAGACCGGCTCGCTGGCCCCGCCCAAGCACAGCCTCAATGCGCCCACGAAGCTGATGCGAAGCCTCGGCTACAGCGAGGGCTACCAGTACGACCCCGATCAGCCCGACAGCTTCTCCGGCCAGAGCCATTTCCCCGATGAGCTCCCCCGCCGCGTCCTCTACGACCCGGCCGACCGCGGCTTCGAGCGCGAGATCAAGAAACGGCTGGAGTATTGGGAGAAGCTGCGGAGCAAGAGAATGCGAGGCGCCGAGGAATGAACTCAGATACTCAACGGCGTCGAATCGTGCCGAGTGGCCAAAGCAGAATGAACTATGCGGTGGAGTGGGCTGGGCGCGTCTCATGACCAGCGAACACGGTAAAGAATCTGCGGGAGGCGTGCGGAGTCTCGCGGTCGCAGATGCGGACGCGGATATCCGGCTCGATCGCTGGTTCAAGCGGCACTTCCCGACGCTGACGCACGGACATCTGCAGAGGCTGCTACGCACGGGTCAGGTGCGCCTCGACGGCAAGCGCGCGCAAGCAAGCGACCGGGTGCAGCCGGGCCAGACCGTTCGCGTGCCGCCCTTGGGCAATCTGGCTCCGCCGCGGGCCCCGGCGTCGGCGCCACCGCCGAGCCCGGAGGAATCGAAGGAGCTGCAAGCCGCCGTCCTCTATCGCGACGCCGATTTGATCGCGCTCAACAAGCCCGCGGGGCTTGCGGTGCAGGGCGGCAGCGGCGTCGACCGCCATCTCGACGGGCTTCTGGATGCGCTGCGCTTCGACGCCGCCGAGCGACCCCGTCTCGTGCATCGCCTCGACCGCGATACCAGCGGCGTCCTGGTGCTGGGGCGCAGCGCCCGCTCGTCGGCCGCGCTCGCGGCGGCCTTTCGCGCCAAGACGACGCACAAGATCTACTGGGCCGCCGTGGTGGGACTGCCGAAGCCGCGCGAGGGCAAGATCGATTTGCCCCTCGCCAAACTTCAAGGCCGCCTCGGCGAGCGGGTCATGCCCGACGAGGACGACGGCAAGCCCGCGATCACCCGTTATCAAGTGGTGAGCCATGCCGGCGACAAGTTCGCCTGGCTTGCCTTGATGCCGATCACCGGCCGGACCCACCAGCTCCGCGCCCATTGCGTGGCGCTGGGCACGCCAATCCTCGGTGACGGCAAGTACGGTGGGCGCGCCTCGCGCCCCGAGGGCGTGCCCGAGCCACGGAAGTTGCATCTGCATGCCCGCACCTTGATTCTGCCGCGGCCCGACGGCGGCGTCCTCAAGCTGACCGCGCCGCTGCCAGCCCACATGAAGGCCACGTGGCGCTTCCTCGGTTTCGAGGAGTCCGAGGGCAAGGGCGTCTTCGAAGAGGAGTGAGGTGAAGCGTTTCTACAAGAGCGCCGGCGTGACCGAGGCGCCGGACGGTTTCGGCGTCGCTCTGGACGGCAAGCCCGTGCGCACGCCGGCAAAGCGGCCGCTCACGGTCCCCACCCGCGCTTTGGCCGAAGCCATTGCGGAGGAGTGGCTGGCTCAGGCCGAGGCCGTCGATCCGAAGCGCCTGCCGCTCACGCGCCTCGCCAGCATCGCTCTCGATCTGGTGGCGCCGCGGCGCGCGGCTGCGGTTGCGGAGCTCACGAAATACGCCGGCACCGATCTCGTGTGCTACCGCGCGGAGCAGCCCGCGGAACTGGTCGCGCGGCAGCACGCGGCCTGGCAGCCGCTCATCGATTGGGCGACGTTGCGCTTCGACGCACCGTTGACGGTGACAGCCAGCATCCTGCCCGTGGCGCAATCCCCGGCTTCGCTGAAAGCCCTCGAGGCGGCGGTCGCCGCCTACGACAGCCATCGTCTGGCGGCACTGCACTTGACCACCGCCGCTTGCGGCTCGCTGGTGGTGGCGCTCGCGCTGATCGAGGGACGCATCGATGCCGAGACGGCCTTCGCCAGTTCAGAGCTCGACGAGAGCTACGAGATCGAGCGCTGGGGCGAGGATGCCGAGCAGGCCAAACGCCGCGCGGGCCTCAAGGACGATATCGCGCTGGCGGCCCGATTCGTCTCGCTCCTCGCGGATTAACCGCCCCTGGCGCCACGGGCCCAATGATGCTATCCCGCTCAGGGGCTTAGGCGGACTCGGGGGTGGCGGAGGGCCATGCAGCACATCCTGTCGCGACTCGAGGAAAAGCGGCGCGCCGCGGCGGCGGGTGGCGGCGAGAAGCGCACCGCCGCGCAGCATTCCAAGGGCAAGCTTACCGCGCGCGAGCGCCTCGAGGTTCTGCTCGACCCCGGCTCCTTCGAGGAATGGGGCATGTTCGTCGAGCATCGCTCCCAGGATTTCGGCATGGCCGAGCAGAAGATCCCCGGCGACGGCGTCGTCACCGGCTTCGGCACCGTGAACGGCCGCCTGGTCTTCGTGTTCAGCCAGGACTTCACGGTGTTCGGCGGCAGCCTCAGCGAGGCGCACGCCGAGAAGATCTGCAAGATCATGGACGAGGCGATGAAGGTGGGCGCGCCCGTGATCGGCCTCAACGACAGCGGCGGCGCGCGCATCCAGGATGGCGTCGCCTCGCTCGCGGGCTATGCCGAGGTGTTTCAGCGCAACGTGCTGGCCTCCGGCGTGGTGCCGCAGGTCTCGCTCATCATGGGTCCCTGCGCAGGCGGCGCCGTCTATTCTCCGGCGATGACCGACTTCATCTTCATGGTGAAGGATAGCTCCTACATGTTCGTCACGGGTCCGGAGGTCGTGAAGACCGTGACCCACGAGAACGTCACGCAAGAGGAGCTCGGCGGCGCCATCACCCACACCGCGCGCTCCGGCGTCGCCGACCTCGCCTTCGAGAACGATGTCGAGGCGCTGATCGAGCTCCGGCGCTTCCTGGGCTTTCTGCCCGCGAACAACCGCGAGCCGCCGCCGGTCCGGCCCACAACCGATCCTCCCGAGCGCACGGAGCCGTCGCTCGACACGCTGGTGCCGGCCAATCCCAACAAGCCCTACGACATGCGCGAGCTCATCGAGAAGGTCGCGGACGAGGGCGAGTTCTTCGAGCTGCAGTCGGGCTTCGCCAAGAACATCCTGATCGGCTTCGTGCGTCTCGACGGGCATCCCGTCGGCATCGTCGCGAACCAGCCGATCGTGCTGGCGGGCTGCCTCGACATCGACAGCTCGCGAAAGGCCGCGCGCTTCGTGCGCTTCTGCGATTGCTTCAACATTCCGATTTTGACCTTCGTCGACGTACCCGGGTTCCTGCCCGGCACGGCCCAGGAGTTCGGCGGCATCATCAAGCACGGGGCCAAACTGCTCTACGCCTTCGCGGAAGCGACGGTGCCCAAGGTGACGCTGATCACGCGCAAGGCCTATGGCGGCGCTTACGACGTCATGAGCTCGAAGCACCTGCGCGGCGACGTCAACTACGCTTGGCCCTCGGCGGAGATCGCGGTAATGGGCCCCAAGGGGGCGGTCGAGATCATCTTCCGCGGCGACATCGGCAACGCTGGCAAGATCGAGGCGCGCACCGAGGAATACCGCCAGAAGTTCGCCAATCCCTTCGTCGCGGGCGCGCGCGGCTTCATTGACGACGTGATCATGCCCCACGGCACCCGCCGCCGCCTCTGCCGCGCCTTCGCCATGCTGCGCGACAAGCGCCTGGAGAACCCGTGGAAGAAACACGACAACATCCCGCTTTGATCCGACTGGCTCGCGCATGTTCTCCAAGATCCTGATCGCCAATCGCGGGGAGATCGCGTGCCGGGTGATGCGCACGGCGCGGCGCTTGCGCATCAAGACGGTGGCGGTCCATTCCGAGGCGGACGCGGACGCGCTCCATGTGCGGATGGCCGACGAGGCGGTGCCGATCGGAGGCGCGCGCTCGGCGGAGAGCTATCTCAGTATCCAGCGCATCGTTGAGGCCTGCCGCAAGACCGGTGCGCAAGCGGTGCATCCCGGTTACGGCTTCCTGTCCGAGAATTCCGAGTTCTCCGCCGCGCTCGAGCGGGCTGGCGTCGTTTTCATCGGGCCGCCCCCCAAGGCGATCGCGGCGATGGGTGACAAGATCGAGTCCAAGAAGCTCGCCGGCAAGGCCAAGGTCTCGACGGTGCCCGGCCATCTGGGCGTGATCCCCGACGCCGAGGCCGCACGGAAGATCGCTCACGAGATCGGCTATCCCGTGATGATCAAGGCGTCCGCGGGCGGCGGCGGCAAGGGCATGCGCGTCGCGCACACCGACGGCGAGCTCAAGGAAGGATTTCGCTCGGCGCAGAGCGAGGCGCGCTCGAGTTTCGGCGACGATCGCGTGTTCATCGAGAGGTACATCGAGGAGCCCCGCCACATCGAGATCCAGGTCCTGGCCGACGCCCACGGCACCGTCCTGCACCTGGGCGAGCGCGAATGCTCTATTCAGCGCCGCCACCAGAAGGTGATCGAGGAGGCGCCGAGCCCGTTCCTCGACGCCGAGACCCGCGCGCGCATGGGAGCCCAAGCCGTAACTCTTGCCAAGGCGGTCGGCTACCGCTCGGCGGGGACCGTTGAGTTCATCGTCGACCGCGCGCGGAACTTCTATTTCCTGGAGATGAACACGCGGCTCCAGGTCGAACATCCCGTGACCGAAAGCGTGACCGGCCTGGATCTCGTGGAGTGGATGATCCGCATTGCCGCGGGCGAGAAGTTGCCGTGGAAACAGAGTGAGATCCGGCTCGAGGGCCATGCCATCGAGGCGCGCGTCTACGCCGAGGATCCCGCTCGCGGGTTTCTGCCGTCGATCGGGCGGCTGGTCCGATATGCCGAGCCCAGCGGCGAGGGAGTTCGCGTCGACAGCGGCGTCTACGAGGGTGCCGAGATCAGCATCCACTACGATCCCATGATCGCGAAGGTGATCGCCGAGGGGCAGACGCGGGAGAGTGCGCGCGAGCGGCTGATCGAGGCGCTCGACGCCTTTCATATCCGCGGCGTCCGCCACAATGTCGGCTTTCTGTCGGCGCTCCTGGGGCGCAAGCGGTTCGCAGACGGACGGCTCAGCACCGACTTCATCGCCGAGGAGTTCCCCGCGGGCTTCGCCGACATCACGCTGCCCGACGAGGCGACGCCGAGCCTTATCTCGGTCGCGGCCGTCATCGCCCATCGCGCCGCGGAGAGCGAGGCGCGAGTTGGTGGCCGGGACACTGCCGGAGGCGCGGAGGCCGCAAGCTGGGCGGTTCTGCTGGGCGATCGGCCGCACGCCGTCAGCGTGGCGACCGAAGCCGACCGTTGTCGCGTCACGCAAGCCGACACTACATCCGAGGTGCGGTCGTCATGGCGGCCCGGCGAGGCGCTGTTCCGCGGCACGGTCGACGGCCGCGCGGTCACGATCCAGGTCGACCGGGACGGCATCGGCTATCGCCTTACCTATCGCGGCATCGGCGTCCCCGTGAAAGTGCTGCCGCCTCGTGTGGCCGAGCTCCTCGCGGCCATGCCGCCGAAACCCGAGGCCGGGTTGTCGCGCTCTCTCTTGGCGCCGATGCCCGGATTGCTGATCTCAGTCATGGTCAAGGAAGGCCAGGACGTGAAGGCCGGCGAGGAGCTTGCGGTGGTCGAGGCGATGAAGATGGAGAACGTGCTGCGCGCGGAGCGCGACGCCAAGGTCGCGAAAATCCGCGCCAAGGCCGGCGACAGCCTCGCCGTCGATCAGGTCATCCTGGAATTCGCCTGAGGATGGCCGCCGTCCGTCTGGTGATATCGGGTCGCGTTCAGGGCGTGGGTTTCCGCGCCTTCGTCGAGCGCCAGGCGCTGAAGCGCGGCGTGCGCGGCTGGGTGCGCAACCGCCGCGACGGCACGGTGGAGGCGATATTCATCGGCGACGAGCCCGCGTTGCGGGAGATGGAGAGCGCGTGCCGCCGCGGGCCTTCCTTTGCAGTGGTGGCACAGCTCGACCGCTTCGAAGCGACAGACGACGGCTCCGAGGGCTTCGAGCCGCGGCCGACCGAGTAATCCGACACTCAGCGCAAGGCTTCGGTCAGAACTGGCGACGTCGCGCTCGGCAGCGAGAGGTTCAGGAGCTTCGCGAGGGTCGGCGCAGTCGAGAAGATATTGACCTTGGACTTCACGACCGCGCCGCTCTTGATGCCGGGACCTTCGATCACGAAGGCGACACGGAGATCGCTGTCGAAGGCGCCGCCGTGCTCGGCCATCTTCTTCGAGGGCAGCTTGGTGTAGACCACGCCCGGCTTCACCAGCAGCACGAAATCCGGCATCTGGTCGTCGGCGAAATCCTGCATTTTCTTGAGCTCGTCGGGCCCGAGCACGCGGTCGACGCCGAAGCGCTCCTTGGCCTCGGGCGTGTTGAGCAGGCTCACGGCTTTCTCCGCCTGGCTCGAGTCCGCGAGCCAGGCCAGCATCACGTCGGCGGCGGTGATCTTCGCGGCTTTGATGCCCTGCTCCGCAAGAAACGCCACGACGCTGCCGTCGCCTTTGCTCGCGACCGCATTGGGCGTGTCGGTGTCGCCGTGGTCGCCCAACACGACGAACACGGTGTCGTCGTAGCGCCCGGCCGCGGTGACCGCGTCCACCACACGGCCCACCTGCGCGTCGATATCGGAGACCGCGGCGCGCGTCTCCGCCGCCGCCACGCCGTGGTCCTTCATGGCGTAGTTGGGGGCGATGGCGTAGATGCCCGCGATGTCGGCGCCATCCTTGCCGACCCAGCTCGCGAGCATCTCGAAATTCTTGGCGTCATAGTCCTTGAAGGGCCCCTTCCAGTCCGTGCTCTCCGGCAGCTCCAGGTTGTCGATTCCCTTGCCGCTCGGACCCTGCAGGATCTCGTAACCGATGTGCTTGGAAACGAACGCCGTCTTGAGCCCTTTGGCCTTGGCGGCCTCGAACAGCGTCGGCACCTTCAGGAGGTCGTGCGGCTTGAGGCCAGGCGGCACGGTCACGGTCTCGGTGATCTCGATCGCGAGCTTGTAGTGCCGGTCGTAGTATTCGTCATAGGGAATGCCGGTGCCTTTGGGCGAGGCTCCCGTCAGCGGACCCAGAATGCCGGGCATGGAATCGCTGGGGAAGCCGACCTCGGCGTTGGCAAAGCGCGTGCCGGCGCGGCCGAGCGCCGCGATGTGCGGGGCGATCTCGGGATCCAGGAGATCGGCGCGGAAGCCGTCGATGAAGATCAGCACGGCGTGCTTCGGAGTACCCTGGGCCGGCTTGTAGTCCGCCTGTGCCGAGGCGGCGGAAACGCCCGCGAGCAGTGCCGCGGTCGCCAGTGAGAGCTTGAGTGTCGTCGCGCGCATGATCCCCTCCCTGCCAGCGCCGCCACTATTCCGGGAGCCGGTGACGGTTTCGTGACTGCAAGCGGAGGTCAGCGGCCGAACAAGCGGCTTCCGGAGGCAGCGAGGAGTCCGAGACCCGAGAGGAACAACAGCCCGAGCACGAGTCGGCGGAACTGGATCTCGCTGACCCGGCTGTAGAGCCGCGCGCCGGTGAGGCACGGGACCACCAAAGTGGGCGCGATCACCGCGAACATACGGCCGGTCTCCGCGGTGATGGCGCCGTCCACCACATAGACTATCAGCGTCAGCACATGCATCGACAAATTGAAGGTCTGGATCACCGCGCGCTGCGCATCCCGGCTCCAATGGCGGAGCGTGCACCAGAGCGTCGGCGCGGGTCCACTCAATCCGCCGATGCCGCCCATCACGCCGCCGATGAGGCCGGCGACGGCGTCCGCGATCCGCCCGCCGCCGCGGATGCGCGGCAGGTCGCGCGTCAGCAGCATCGCGGGGCAGTAGATGGTCAGCAACAGCCCGACGCCGGCCTTGAACAGGGTCGCGTTGAGGTGCGGCAGCACGGCCGCACCCAGGGGAACCCCTATCACGCCTCCGAGAATGAACGGCAGCACCCGACGCAGATCGATATCCGCCCGCACCGAGTGGATCGACAAGAGCTGGCCGATGAGCGAGCCGAACACCACCATGGGGCCCGCGAGCTGCGGACTGACCGACCAGGCCCAGATGCCCATGGCGGCCAATCCGAAAGCGAAGCCGGAGAGGCCTTGCACGAAGCCCGCAATTGCCGCGCCGATGAAAACTTGAAGGAAGACCGCGTCCATGCGTGCGAGCGACGCGCTCTTACGCCTCTCCTCGCGCACCGCGCGGCAGCAGCAGCGGCGCGAAAGTGAGACCGTAGACGACCGAGCTCAGGAGCGTGATCCAGAAGCTCGGCGGCCAGTCCGTGACGTAGGCGAGCACGATGCCCGCCCAAGTCTCGGCAACGGCGAAGATGACCGAAAGAGCGATACCGCTCTTGAGCCGCGTGGTGCAGCGGAGCGCCGCCGCCGCGGGCCCCACCATCAGCGCGAACACCAGCAGGATGCCGATCACCTGCACCGCCTCCGCAACCGCGACCGCGACGACGATGAGGAACAGCACCGCGATCAGCCTGAGCGACACGCCCTTGGCCTCCGCGAGCTCGGGATCCAGTGTGGCGAAGATCAGTGGCCGCGCCATCGCCGTCAAGAATGCGAGCGTGAGCACCCCGAGCACCAGCATGTCCCGCAGGTTCTCGGGGCTGACGCCCAGCACATTGCCGAACAGGAGCGAGCTCGCTTGGGTCGCGTAGGTCGTATAGAGGTGCAGGAACAGCACGCCCAAGCCGAGCGACATCGACAGAATGATGCCGACGGCGACGTCCCGTCCGCGCAGTTGATCGCCCAGGAGGCCCATGCCGACGCCGCCGGCCACCGTGAAGGCGAGCAGCCCCCAGAACGGCGCAACGCCCAGGAGCACGGCGCCGGTGGCACCCGCGAACCCCACGTGTGAGAGCGCGTGGCCCGCGAAAGCGAGGTTGCGCAGCACCAGGAAGTATCCGACCGCGCCCGCGACGATCGCGACGACGGTCCCCGCCTCGAAGGCGGTCTGCATGAAGTCGTACTCAAGCATCGTGGCGATGCGCCTCCGCCTCGACCGCGCCGTGGGCCGCCACCACCACGATCCTGCCGTTGAGCCGCAGCACCTCGATGGGCGCGTCGTAGAGCCGGGATAGCACCTCACTGGTGATCACCTCCTCCGTGGTGCCAAGCGCGGCGCGGCCGTGTCCGAGGTAGAGCACACGGTCCATGAAGCCCAGCAGCGGGTTGAGCTCGTGCGCCGTTAGCAGCACCGTGATGCCGAGCGCGCTCTGGACGCGCTTGATGAGCTCGACCACGGCCTGCTGATAGCGTGGGTCGAGGCTGATCAAGGGCTCGTCGAGCAACAGCAGCTTGGGCTTGCCGAGCAGCGCCTGCGCCAGCAGAATCCGCTGCAGCTCGCCGCCGGAGAGCTGCGAGAGCGGGCGCTCCGCGAGCTCCATCGCCTCGACCGTGGCGAGCGCCCAGGCGACCTCCCGCCGCCCGCGCGAGCCCAGGATCGGCGGGCCCCAGCGGTGGCCTTCGTAGGCGCTTGCCACAAGGTCCCAGCCACGCAGCCTGAGATCGCCGATGGCTGAACGCTTCTGCGGGAGATAGCCCGCCAGCGCAGTGCCGTTGCCGGGCGGCTTGCCGAAGACGCGGATCGCGCCCGACACCGGCGCCAGCAGACCCAGGATCGCGTGCAGCAGCGTGGTCTTGCCGGCGCCGTTCGGCCCGAAGACGCCAATGAACTCGCCGTCGCCTATGGCGGCGGTGACGTTGGAGAGAATGGTCCTCCGGCCGCGGGTGAGCGTAAGATTCTCGAGCTCGACCGCGGTCACGGTTGCTTGCCGGAGAGACCCGTCTCGAGTGCCGCCAATTCGGACAGCATCCAATCTTGATACTTCTTGCCGTCGGGCTCGGTCTCGGTAACGCCCACCACGGGCACGCCGGATTCCTTGGCGATGGTGCGCATTTTCTCGGTCAATTCCTCGGAGGTCTGGCTGTTGTAGAGCAGCACCTTCGCCGTGCGGGTCTTCAAATCCTTCTGGAAGGCGGCGATCTCCGAGGCGCTGGGCTCGGTGTTGTTCATGATCGCGAGCTGGAAACGCGGATTGCGTACCTTGAGATGAATGGCTTCGGCAAGATAGCCCGCCACCGGCTCGGTCGCCGTGATGCTGATGCCGCCGTATTGCTTGCGAAGGGCCGCGATCTTGTCGTTGACCGGCTTGAGCGAGGCGTCGAAGGCATCGCGACGCGACTCATAGTCCCCGCGATGATCGGGATCGAGCTTTGCGAGCTCCGCCGCCAGAGCCTTGGCAACCGCCGGCATGGTCGCGGGATCGTACCAAAGATGCGGGTTGTCGCCGGCTTTCTTGCCGACGAGCTTCGCGACCTCGATGGTCGTGCGCCCCGAGGCGCGCGATGCCGAGAGCAGTTTGGTCATCCAGGGATCATAGTCGGCGCCATTGTAGATGACGATGCGGGCCGCCGCGAGCTCGCGCGCGGTCGAGGCGCTCGCCTCGAAGAGGTGCGGGTCCTGGTCGGGATTGGTCAGGATGCTCGTGACCTTCACATTGGCCCCGCCGACCTGCTCCGCGACGTCGCCGTAGAAATTCTCCGCCGCCACGATGGCGATCGGCTCCGCCCGGGCCACCGTGGCGGCGCCGAGGCCGAGAGCCAATACCAGAAAAGTCAGGCTACGCATGTCTCGCCTCCCTGCTGAATGGAACGTTATGTTATAACATAACGTATTCAGACCGGGAAAGCGAAGCCGAGCTAGAGGCGCGTCCAAGCGCCCATCATCATCAGGCCCGAGACCGAGAGGATCGCCAACGCACCCACCACCGCCAGGCCCTGCTCGAGCCGGTGGGCGCGGATGCCAACCCTGCCGAACAACCCAACAAGGGCATGGCGGCCCAGCACGCTCGCGATACCGACGGCCGAGACCGTGATCGCCATGCCGAGCGAGAGCGACGCCACGGCGGCAATACCGACCGGCAGCGCCTCGTTCGCGAGCGAGAAGAGCAGGATGATGATCGCGCTCGCGCAGGGCGTGAGCCCCGTGGCGATGATGAGCCGCCGATCGAGCGCGCGGGGCTCGTGCCCATGGCCGTCGTGCACATCATGCCCCTCGTGGGCATGCGCGTGGCCGCGACCCGTCACGGCGCGATAGAACATCACCGCGCCCAGCACCGCGATCAGCCCATAGCTCACGAATTCCACCAGCGTCGCGCGGTCGAGCACGTCGAATTGCCGCCACTGCAGGATGACCGCGAGCAGACCGACTAGCGCGATGGCGGAGGCGCCCTGAATCAGCGAAATCAGGCTTCCCATCGCGATGCCGCTGGTCCAGCGCGCTCGATTGGCCACGAAATAGCCGGCAACCACGGCCTTGCCGTGGCCGGGCCCCACCGCGTGCAGAACGCCGTAGAGGAAGGCCAAACCCAGGATCAGCACGATCGCCGAGCGCGAATGGCTATCGCGCACGTCTCGGAACGCCGCCGAAATGGAGTCGTTGAGCTTGCGCTGCGCCGCGGCGAGCCGCATCACCAGGCCGCCGCCGAACGGCACCAGGGTCGGGCTCGCCTCGGGCGTGTTTCGCCCGCTGGTAAGAGCATCGCACCGAGCCGCGGGAGCGGCGCTCAGCAGCGCGAACAGGAAGATTCCCAGCACCGAGAGCATCCGTGTCATCGAAGGCTCAGCCCGCGGCGGCGCCATAGGTGCAGGCCACGACGATCGAGCTCACAGAGCCCACCATGGTGGTGTCCCGACTCTGCTGCCTCGGTGCGCAGGATGCGCCGAGCTTCTCGCCGTGCTCCACCATGACCCCATGCTTTTCAGCCAGCTCGAAATCGATATAAAACTCGTTGTCGAAGGCATCGATCTCGAGGGTGTTGCGCGCTTGGGACGCGCTCGCGCGCAGCGGTAAAGTGAACGCGTAGGTCATGCGATGATCATGAAAGCGGGCATCGAAGTCCGTCACTTCCTTCACCGGCAACGTGGCGCCGTTGAGCTTGAGATCGACGAAATAGTGGTAATCGGCAGTGTCCTCGAAGGCCTGCTTGCGCAGGCTTTTGACGTCCGCGGGCGTCAGGGCGTCGCGTGGCGGCCGGCTGGTGTAGTCGTGCAGCAGCATCGAGCTGTACATCTCGTCGAAGGTCCAGGACACGCGCACGGCCTGTGCCGCGTTGTCATCGAACAGCACAGTGACCGTGTAATCGATGAAGACGTGCGGATGCGCGCTGGCGGAACCAGCGCTCAGCAGCAGAGCCAATAACGCCGGTCGGACGACCCGGCGGAACCGAAACGGCAACCACATGGCCGCAGTCTAAACCACTCCATCGAGTCCGGGCCAGAATTGTGCTTAACGAACCGAGATGGGGATGCGGATATCCACGACCGAGGCGACGGGTTTGCCCGCCTCCATGGCCGGAAAGAAGCGCCACTTCCGCAGGGTTTCCATCAGCGCGCGATTGAGGTTCGGGTCGGGCGTGGGCTCGATGAGCTCGACCTCCGCCGAGCCGTTGGCGCTTACGTGGAAGCGCGCCACCGCCACCAGGTCGATGGCACGGCGGCGCAAGTCCTCGGGGATTTCCGGCAACGGCTGATAGAGCGCTCGTGCGCCCATATTGCCGCCGCTCGGAGGGGCGCTCGCGACGGGTGGCGCGGGTGCGAGACTTGGCGCCGTCGGCACTGCGGCGACCGGCGGCGGTCGGGCTGATGGCGCGGCCCGCTGGGGCCGTGCGGCACGCGGCGGCGGTGGTGGAGGTGGCACCGATTGGGCCTCGACCGGATCGGGCGCGGGCGGCGGCGGCGGAAGCGATTGAACCAGTGGCGGTGGGGGCGGCGGCTCAATCGTGGGCGGCGGCTCGCTCACCGGCGGAGCCGGGGGCGCGGGCGGCGCTCGGGGCGTGAGCGGGCTCGGCGCCAGCTCGACCACCTCGACCTCGATCGCCCGAGCGAGCGGTGTAACGAATGGCGGTCCCGCGAGCAGCTTCAGAAACCCCATCAGCGAGAGCACCGTGAGTAAAGCCGCTGTCGGCAGGAGCCAGGGTACTCGGCGCCAGGGATCGTCGCGATACGCGGCCGCCGCCATCGTGGCGCTACTCTCGCTTGATCGCGAACAAGAAATGCGCGGCGCCGGCCGCGCGCGCGCGCAGCATGGCCTGGACGACGATGCCATTGGGGGCGGCATTGTCGGCGGCGATGACCACGTTGGCGTCGGGCGAGGGCAACATGGACTGCAAGGTTGGTGTGAGCGTCTCCAGGGTTACAGCCGTGTCGTTGAGCAGGAGGTCGCCCGCACGGGTCACGGTGAGCGTGACCGGAGTCTTCGCCTGCAGCGGCGTGGTTTGTCCGCGCGGCAGATCGACCGGCAGGGAGTGCAGGTTCTGCAGCGAGAGCGAGGCCAGCATGAAGGTTGCCAGCAGAAAGAACATCACGTCGATCATCGGGATGATCTCGATTCGGCCGGACTATGCCGAGGCGCTTTCCAATCGTGGCCTCACCTTGCAGGAGCTGAAGCGGTTCGAGCAGGCGCTGGCGAGCT
>DATNIT010000186.1:0-20970 GCA_035604335.1 Allostellaceae bacterium
AGCCCGGTCGTTTTTCGCGGCGATGGGCCGCCGAGAAGGGGAGAGATTGACATGCTCGGAATGTTCACGAGGGCGGCGCTTGCGTGCGTGTTGCTGTTCGGCTCGTTCGCCGCGCCGGCACGCGCCGAGGATACGCTCGACAAGATCAAGCAGCGCGGCACGATCGTGGTCGGCGTCAAGAACGACTACAAGCCCTGGGGCTTCGTCGATCCCAGCGGCAAGATCGTCGGCATGGAGATCGAGCTCGCGCAGGATATCGCCACGAAGCTGGGCGTGAAGCTGGAGCTGATCCCGGTTACCGGCGCGAACCGGATGGAATTCCTCAATCAGGGCCGCATCGATCTCATCGTCGCGACCATGGGCGACACTCCCGAGCGCCGCAAGGTCGTCGGTATGATCGAGCCGAATTACTACGCCGGTGCCACCAACGTGCTGGCGCCCAAGTCAGCGCAGCTCAAGCAGTGGGCGGATCTCAAGGGGCGCAAGGTGTGCGCGGTGCAAGGCGCCTATTACAACCGCCGCGTCAGTCAGCTTTATGGGCCGGAACTGGTCGTGTTCCCCGCCGTGCCGGAAGCCATGAACGCACTTCAGGGCGGAAACTGCGTCGGATTCCTGTTCGACGATACGTTGATCGTCTCGACGCTCTCCGCCGGCGATCCCAAGTGGCAGGATTATGAGATGCCGCTGGTCAGCGAGGATCCGCAAGCCTGGGCGATGGGCGTGAAATTAGACGACCTCGATGCGCCCTTCGGCGCGTTCCTGAAGAAGCTCAGCATCGAGTGGCACAAGGCGGGGACGCTGGTCGACCTCGAGAAGAAATGGGGGATCAAGCCGAGCCCGTTCCTGCAAGAGATGCACGACAAGTATAAGGGCAGCTGAGGCTCTTCGGCGCGAACTCTCGCGCCGGTCATGGCAACAGGCATGGAGGGGATCGCCGATTTCTTTCGCTGGCTCAACGACGCCCACGGCGTCAACCTCTCGATCTTCTACGACGCCCTCGATCGCAGCCGTTTTCTGGAGGGGCTGTGGACAACGATCGAGCTGTCGATCATCTGCATCCTGCTGAGCCTTGCCATCGGCATACTCGGTGCTTGGTTCCAGGGCTCGCGGTTCGGCCCGGTCCGCCGGATCGTGCAGGCCTATATCCAGTTCTTCAGGAATACGCCGCCGCTCGTCCAGCTGTTCTTTTTCTATTTCGCGGTCGGGAATCAATTGCCGCACGTCCTCGACGAGCACGGCATGCTCGTGCCGCCGATCAGCAATGTCGGATGGGCGATCCTGTCCCTGTCCCTCTTTGCCGGAGCGTTCAACGTCGAGATCTTCCGGGCGGGTATCGAGGCGGTACCTCGCGCGATGGTCGAGGCCGCGGAGTCGCTCGGCTATAGCCGGCTCGGCGTCTTCTGGCACGTCCTCCTGCCGCTCGCTTTCCGCGTCAGCCTTCCCGCGCTGAATAACAATCTCGTCAATCTCGTGAAGACCACGACGCTCGCTTACGCCATCGCCGTTCCCGAGCTCCTCTACGCGGCGGCACAGATCTGGTCGGAGGTCCTGAATGTGCGCGAGATGATGAACGTGTTGCTGGTCACCTACGTCGCGCTCATCGCGGTGCTGGTCGCGCTGATGGGCCGTTGGGAGCGGGCCCTCCATATTCCCGGCTACAACCCATGACGCCGTTGCCCGTCTTGCTGACGCCGGGCAGAGCGGCTCTTTGTCGCTCGGCAGGCTACGGGTTGCGCGGCCTCCTCGGCGGCAACACGCTGGCGGTCGTGCTTGCCGCGTTTTGCTTCTCCATCCTGGCCGGCGAAGCCCGCGCCGAGGCAAGCGCGGCCGGCTTGCTCGGCGTACTCGCGCTATTGCTCAAATGGGCGCCCCTGATTTTTCAAGGCTTCCTGTTCAATCTGCTGGTCAGTGTCCTGTCGATGCTGGCCGGTACGGTGCTGGGCCTGTGGCTCGGCCTGGGCCGGGTCTCGCAATTCGCGGCGCTGAGGCGGGCATCGAGCGCCGTGATCCAGTTTTTCCGCAACGCGCCATGGCTCGTGCTGCTCTTCTACTGCATGTTCCTCCTGCCGTTCTCCGTCACGTTGCCCTTCGCGACGATCCCGCTCCCCGATGCCGCGAAGGCGGTGATCGGTTTGTCCCTGCCGGTGATGGCCAATGTGGCGGAAATCGTCCGCGGCGGCGTCCGGTCCATTCCGCTGGAGCAGTGGGAGTCGGGCGAGGCCCTGGCTTTCTCGCGCCGCCAAATCCTATGGATGGTCATCCTGCCGCAGTGCCTTCGGCGAATGATTCCGCCCTGGATGAATCTCTATGCGATCCTCACGATGTCGACGACGCTGATCTCGGTGGTGGGGATACAGGATTCGATGACCTTGGCGCGGGCGGCCCTGGTGGCGGAAGGCCGCACGGAGCTGTTCATTCCGATGTACCTGATGCTGCTCTCCTGGTTCTTCCTCTATTGCTATCCGATCGCCCGCTGGACGACCGCGCTCGAGCGGCGCTTCCAGGTCCGGATCTGACGCGCCCCGCATGCAGCAGGATCCCGCGGCGCTCGTGGTTCTGAGCCGGGTCGAGAAGCGGTTCGGCGATGCCGTCGTCCTCCGCGACATCTCGTTCTCGGTGGCGCGAGGCAAGAGCGTCTGCATCATCGGTCCCTCCGGCTCCGGCAAATCCACGCTCTTGCGGTGCATCAATGCGTTGGTGCCGGTGTCGAGTGGATCGATCGAGATCGACGGCATCGAGGTGAACGACCCCGCGCTCGACAAGATCGCGCTTCGGCGGAAGGTCGGCATGGTGTTTCAGCAGTACAATCTGTTTCCCCATCGCACGGCGCTTCAGAACGTGATGATGGCGCCCATTCATGTGCTGAAGCAGGACCGGCGCGAGGTGGAGGACAGGGCGCGCCGGCTGCTGGCGAAGGTCGGGCTTGCCGAGAAAGAGCAAGCCTATCCCGGCGAATTGTCCGGAGGCCAGCAGCAGAGAGTTGCGATCGCGCGCTCGCTCGCCATGAATCCGCTGGTGATGCTGTTCGACGAGGTTACCGCCGCGCTCGATCCCGAGACCAAGAAGGAGGTGCTGGTCACCATACGCCAGCTGGCGGAGGACGGCATGACCTGCATGATCGTGACCCACGAGATGGGATTCGCGCGCGAGGTGGCGGATCACGTGTACTTTACCGAGAAGGGCGTCATCGTCGAGCACGGCCCGCCGCGAGAGATGCTTGCGCATCCGCGCGAGGAGCGCACCCGTGCTTTCCTGGACCAAGTGCTCTGAGGGGTATCGAATGAGCGAGGCAGCACCCCCGCCGAGACGCCGCGATCGGTCGCGCGGAGCTCGATCGACGGGCCCGAGCCTCGCGGCGCTGCCTCGGGTCGTCAACCGGATGCCGCCGGTGGAGGTCCTCACCGAGGAGCAGGTCGAGCGCATCCTTGCGGCCGCCTTTCGGATCATGGCGGAGGGCGGGCTCGAGATCCGGAGCGCGCGCGCTCGCGAGATCTATCGCCGCCACGGCGCCGACGTCGACGAGGCCACGCAGATGGTGCGGCTTCGGCGCGACATCGTCGAGGCGTATCTCGCCCATGCGCCCGAGCAATTCGTGCTCCGCGCCCGCAATCGCGAGCGGGACCTGCATATCGGCGGCGATGTCGTGAATTTTGGCCCGGTCGGCGGCGCGCCCAATGTCACGGATCTCGAGCGAGGCCGACGCTACGGCGATCTCGAGGCCTTCCGGGATATCCTCAAGGTGACGCACATGCTCGGCGTCCTGCACTGGCAGGGCGGCGTGGTGGTCGAGCCCGTGGATGTCCCGGTGCCGGTCCGGCATCTCGAGCTCTACCGCGCGCACATCCAGTGCGCCGACACGGTCTGGCAAGCGCGCGGGATCGGCAGGGTCAACGCCGAAGACGCGCTCGCGATGTCAGCGATCGAGCATCGCTGCACGCTGGACGAGCTGGCGGCGCAACCGACTCTCTTGCTGGTCACGAACGTCAACTCTCCCCGTCGTGTCGACGAGGAGATCCACGAAGCCATCACGGTCCTGGCCGAGCACGGCCAATGCATCTGCATTACGCCCTTCACCTTGATGGGGGCGATGGCGCCGGTGACGCTCGCGGGCGCGCTCGCGCAACAGACAGCGGAGGCGATCGGCATCCTGGCCTACGTGCAGATGGTGCGCCCAGGCACGCCCTGCGTCCTCGAGGGATTCACGTCGAACGTCGATATGCGGACGGGCTCGCCCGCCTTCGGCACGCCCGAATACGTGAAGGCCACCCTCGCCTCGGCGCAGATCGGGCGGCGGCTGAAGATTCCCGTCCGCACCAGCGCGCCCAATGCCTCCTGCGTCGTCGACGCACAGGCGACCTACGAGACCGGTTTCTCGCTCTGGGCCGCGATCATGAGCAAGTCGCATCTCATCATGCACGCCGCGGGGTGGCTCGAAGGCGGTTTATCGGCGTCGATGGAGAAGATCGTCGTGGACGCGGAAATGCTGCGTGCCTGGGCGGAGATACTCAAGCCCGTCGCGTTCAGCGACGACGACATCGCCGTCGACGCCGCCATGGCGGTGGCGCCCGGCGGGCATTTCTTCGGATCGCCGCACACGCTCGCGCGCTACGAGACGGCGTTCTATCGGCCGCTGCTCTCCGACTGGTCGAACTTCGAGAACTGGCGCGACGCGGGCGCCAAGGACGCCACCGCGCGGGCCCACGAGATCTGGAAGCGCCTGCGCGACCAGTACGCGCCGCCGCCACTCGAGCCCGCCATCGCCGAGGCGATCGAGGCTTATGTAACGAATCGGCGGGAGGAAATTGGCGCGTGATCGGACGGTGTTTGCCGATGCTTCCGCATCTAAGGACTGGTCCTCGTGCAGGTATAATCGTTCGTCGTATTCCTGAGTCCGCCCCAGCCGGTGATGCGGACCTTGGATGAATGACGGTTGAAGGAGAAAGTTGTCTCCCCTGGGATTTCCCAAGATATGGCGTCGTTGGTGATTCTGGCGGTCGCGCTATTGTTGGTCGACCACGTTACCGTTCGCGCATCGTAGTTGATGACGACTTTGGTCGGCCTGCCGTCGGGCCACATACAGATCAATGCAACTGACTCCGCGCTGGCCTCCGTGGCGAACAAGAGCGCACAGGTGCACAGCGCAAGACCCGATATGAGGCGCGCGTGTTGCATTGGTCATCCTTTCGCCTTCTTCACGCGTCTAACATACGCTCATGGACACTGCCGCGGCCAGCAACGCTCGAGCGCGGCTTCCGTCTCGAAGCACCCAGAAAGACACTTGATCCCGCCTTGCATCTCAAGGTACTTTGCATTGCAAAGTAGAGGGGGCTCGGGATGAGGGACCTCGAGAAGGCGCTGGCGGACATCAGCGAGATCCGGAGCCAGATGGCCCGCGGAACGGAGTTCCGGGGCTATGGGCCGGCGACGCTGGCGGCGACGGGAGGGCTCGCCCTGCTGGCAGCGGCGGGCCAGGCGCTCTGGCTGCGTCAGCCCGCTGCCCACGTGGGCCTCTACATCGCGCTCTGGGGCACGACCGCGGCGATCTCCGTGATCCTCATCGGTCTCGACATGATCTTGCGCTCTCGGCGCATCCATTCGGGCCTTGCTCAGGAGATGATCTGGTCGGCGGTGGAGCAGTTCTTGCCGGCCGGCGTTGCCGGCGGGTTGGTTACGGCCGTCCTGCTGCAGTACGCGCCGGAGAGCCTCTGGATGCTGCCCGGCATTTGGCAAATCGTCTTCAGCCTCGGCGTGTTCGCGTGCTGTCGCTTCCTCCCGCGCGCGATGTTCGCGGTGGGCCTCTGGTATCTGATCGCCGGACTTGCCTGCCTGGTATTCGCTCAGGCCGAGCATGCCTTCTCTCCCTGGGCGATGGGGGCGCCCTATGGCGTGGGGCAGCTGCTGGTGGCGGCGGTCCTGCAACGATATGCCGCCGGAGAGAGCGATGGACAACTCTAGAGACTTCCACCAGCGCAAGGGCCGCTTCGCTTACGAGGGGCTCGACCGCGTAATCCACGAGCGCGCGCGCTTGAGCGTGCTGACCTCGCTGGTCGCGCACCCGCGCGGGCTGCGCTTCGGCGACCTCAAGGAGTTCTGCCGTCTCACCGACGGCAATTTGAGCCGGCACCTGCAGGTTCTCCAGGAGGCGAGGCTGGTGGAGATCTCAAAGGGCTTCGAGGCCAATCGACCGCAAACCCTCTGTCGCATCACGCCTCAGGGTCGCCGGCGCTATCTCGACTATCTCGCGGTTCTCGAGCAGGTGGTGCGCGACGCCGCGAGCGCTGCTCGGCTCGAGCGCGGCCCTCGATCCTTGCGCAAGTTGGCCCCGGCTTGAGATCTCGCGTGGACTGACCCCATGACAAGTACTTTACCGGCAGGCACCGGCCTGCACGTCGCGATCATCATGGACGGGAATGGGCGCTGGGCGACCCGGCGCGGATTGCCGCGCACCGTCGGTCACCGCGCGGGCGTGGAGGCGGTGCGCCGAGTCGTCGAATGCGCCCCCGACCTCGGCATTGGCACGCTCACGCTCTTCGCGTTCTCGTCGGCGAACTGGCAGCGTCCCGCGGAGGAGGTGACCGCATTGATGCGGTTGATGGAGGTCTATATGCGCGCAGAGACCCGCCGGTTCGTGGAGAGCGGCGCGCGCCTCACGGTTATCGGGCGGCGCGACCGCTTGCGGGCACGCCTGGCACGCGAGATCGAGGGCGCCGAGCAGGCGACGGCAGAGGGTCGAAAACTGCATGTTCGCATCGCCCTCGATTACTCCTCGCGAGAATCCATCGCCCGCGCTGCGGCGCATTGCGCGGCTCAGCATGCGCCGGCGCTCGACCGTTTCGGTGAGCTTGTCTCCCAATCACTCGCCGACGAGTTCGGTAGAGCCGACGTCGACCTGCTGATTCGGACGGGCGGCGAGCAGCGGCTCTCCGACTTCCTGCTCTGGGAATGCGCGTTCGCGGAGTTGTGGTTCACGGACCGGATGTGGCCGGATTTCGGCGCCGAGGACCTACGAGCGGCGGTACTGGAGTTTCACCGCCGCGAGCGGCGCTTTGGCGGTCTTGGCGTCGCGGTGGCGGACGCAGCGGCTCCGCGTCTCGCGACGGGCTGAGCTCAGGCGGCCTTGGCCGCCGCCCCGGCGAGGTCGACGAGCGCCGACCAGTTCCCGTGCGAAATGAAATGGGCGAACACCCAGGGCAGCCAGCCTTTGCGGCGCCATTCCAGGAATGCGCTGTCCGGCAAACCCGCAAAGCGGTCGCGATCGATGATGTGGAATCCCGTAACGGCGAGCTTCTCGCCGGAATTGAGCGTGATCTCCGCCTGGTTCGGGATCAGCAGCCCGCGCTCGCTGAGCTGCTCCACGAACTCATGGGTGTTGGTGTAGTCGCGCTGGAACGCCGCGCAGAATTTGAGCGCCTCCTGGACGATTGGGGTGGGCTTCGAATCCCTTCCGAACAGCGGCCGGTCGTTGCCGTCCTCGAGCGCGCCCGAGGTCTCGTCGATGCAGAGCGTGTACTGTTGCTTGTCGGCGCTCTCGTGGAAGATGAAGGGGTAGCGGCGGATGTAGGCGGGGATGTAGGTGCCGGGCTGCCAATCCCCGTCGGCATCCACGAAGAGATTGCGATCGCGCCGGACCCCCACCACCGAGAGCGCGGCCGCCGCTGGCGATGGCGTGAACACGATCGGGTAGTCGCGCGCTGCCGCCTCGAATTCGCTGCCGTTCAGGAGGACCGCGTGGCTCGTACGCGCGAAATCGAAGCCGAGCCGTCGCTTCAAGGATTTGCCGGCGTGGCGCGCGGCGTCGATTGGGGTCAGCGAGCGGTAGAAGAGCGGAAAGCGCGGATCGGGTCCGGACGATGCCGGGGGTACTTGCATCTCCGCAGTGGCAGTCGCGGCGCCGCTACTGGCGGATTGGCTCTTCGATCCTCCCTTGGGCGGCATGATGCGTCCTGGCCTGAGTGCTGACGTTCGTGCCTTGATAGCAGACGCACGAAGGCCGTGTAAGCCCGCATGAGCGAGTTCCCTTGAATCCAGCTAACCTATTGGTGCCTCAGCGCGCCTTGAGCGAGCCGAGCAGGTTGGCGTCGGTGAGGTCGATGCCGTCGAGGCGGGCTCCGGTCAGGTTCGCCGCGCTCAGATTGGCGCCCCGGAAGAGCGCCCGCTGCAAGTTGGCGCCGCGGAAATCGGCGTGCCGCCCGTCGATGCCCTCCAGCTTGCTCTGGATCATGCGGCCATTGGCGAGCATGAGCGGTCCGAGGTTGCAGTCGCGCAGATCGGCATAGTTGAGCCGGGCGCCCTTCAGATTGATGCCGCGAAGATCGGCATTCGCGAGCCGGCACGCCCGGAGGTCGGCACCCTCGAGTTGCGCCGCTTGAAGCGCAATCCCTTCGAGGTTCATGCCGTAGAGGACGGCGTTGAAGCCCACGAGGGCGGAGAGCTGTCGGCGGGGCAAGCCACCTTCCACCTTGCGTAGATCGAACCCGCTGATATCGAGCGGTTGGCCGTCGGCGCCGTCGGTGGTGGCCCAAAGCTCGTGCCGCCGGAGGCGTTCCACGACGGGTCCGCCCAGCTCCTCGAGCGTGCGTCCCGCCTCGGACTTGGTGAGTGCGCCCGTCATATCGGCGCCGTCCATCTCGACGTCGACGAGCGCGGTGTTCACCAGCACGGCATTTCGCAAGCTGGCGCCGCGCAGGTTCGCGCCGGACAAATCCGCGCCCTCGAGATTGGCGCCGTTCATGGTGGCGTTGCGCAAGTCGGCGCGCACCAGCTTGGTGTCGCGCATCATCGCGTCGGTGAAATCGGTGTGGACCGCCACCGAGCCGGACAGGCGGGCCTGGGTCAGGTTGGCGTTGATCATGGTGGCGCCCACCAGAACGGTCGAATCCGGCTCGACCGCGATGTATTCGATCTCGCCGGCGCGCGTCTTGCGCGCGAGCCGGCCGTCGCGGAGGTCGGCGTCGAACAGGTTGGCGCCGGTCAGGTCGGCCTCTCGCAGCGAAGCGCCCCGCAGGTCCGCGCGCACGAGAGATGCGTTGCGCAGGTTAGCGCGCGACAAGTTGCAGCCGAACAGAGTCGCCCCGTTCAGGTTCGCGCCCTCGAGATTGGCGTCGCACAGGAAAGCCGCCGACAAGTCGGCGTCGGAAAGATCGCGGCCCGCCAGATTGACGCCCGTGAGATCGCGATAGGCAAGCAGGGCGCGTTGCCCGCCGGGCCGTGCCTGGTGGTAGAGGTCGCTGCGGCGCAGAATTTGCTCGAGTTCCGCCTGGCTGATGGGATCGCGCGAGCGCAGAACCGATGCGGGATGAGCCTGCATGATCTGGCACCCTCCCATGGACGCGTTAAGGGTGCCTTAACGACGCGAGTGCTTGAACAACCTCGCAAACCCCAATTCGGTGTACAGTGTGGGGGTGTCGATGCGGGTCCCGAGACGGTATTGATTTCTATCGATTCTTAATCCGAAAGGGCAGGGTCGAGGACGTATGGCTCGCACCGCAATTGTGTGCATGGTCCTGTTCGCCACCTCGCTGGGCCTCGGCGCTTGTGGGTCGCCCGCCGTGCGCTCGGATCGCATGGCGCCGTCGCCAACGGCGGAGATGGAATTTGTGGTGGACTCGGCGTTGCGCAACTCCATCGGACTGACGGAGGTCGGTGGCGGTGAGGCGCCGACGGAAGACTCCAACGTCGGCGACAACGAGCTAAGGCAGGCGGTCGAAAGCGCGCTCGAAAAGTACGGTCTGTTTCAAAGCGACAGCCCGAAAGCTCGCTTCCGGCTCACCGTAGTCCTGGTCCGGCTCAGCCACCCCGGCGCCGACTTGGACCTCACAGTCAATTCTCAGGTCCGTTACACGCTCACGCGCGCCGATACCGGCGTGGTGCTGTTCAACGATGTGGTCAAGGCATCCTATACCGCGACCATCGGCGAGGAATTCGTGGCATTCCTGCGGTTGCGCTTGGCGAAGGAAGGCTCGATCCGCGCCAACATCGCGGCCTTCCTCGAGCGTCTGAAGTCCCTGCCGATGTCGGGTCCGCCGAAGCAGTCGGCCGAGCTTGCTCAATAGCGGCACATCACGTTGAGCAGGGCCTGGCGCTTCTCCCGGGTCACGACTCCGAGCGCGCGCTCGATCGCGGCGGGGAGCTCGGCGGGCTTGGTCACGCATTCACCGTAGCCGCCGCTCGCTTCCACCAGCTTTTCGAACGCCGGGCTCGGCGAGAGGTCGGCGAGCAACCGGCCGTCGTCCTCGGCGGCGACGCCGTCCTCGTACATCGAGAGCGTCGCCCGGCGCACGGCGCCGTAGAGCTGGTTGTTGAACACCACGGTCAGTATCGGCAGCTGTTGCTTGGCGGAGACCCAGTGGCATGCCGTGGGGTTGGCGAATACATAGGCGCCATCGCCGAGGGTAGCCACCACCAGGCGATCGGGCTCGGCGAGTTTGGCGCCGAGTGCCGCGCCGAAGCCCCAACCGAGTCCGCCGGCGGGACTCAGGCCGAAATAGGATCCCGGCAGCTCGCGCGGGCAATGCTCGGGCATCAGCGGATATTCGTTGACGACAATGGCGTCCTTGGGCAGAGCCGCGCCGAGGCAACGGCTCAACCACTCGGGCTTGATCGTGTCGGCCTTGCCCGCGGCCGCAGAAGCCGCTGCCCATTCCGTGCGGATCTCCGCTGCGCGCGCGGTGAAGCGCTTGCGGCGCTCGGCGATCTTCGGCGCTGAGGGCGTAACGAGGCGCCCGAGTGCCGCATCGAGCGCGCTCAGAATGACCGCGGTGTCGCCGGCGATCGCGATGTCACTGCGGTAGCTCCGCATGGGATAGCGCGCGAAGCTGGGATCCACGCCGAGATGGGCGACGCGGCAATCCGCGGAGGGCGGCTGGTCGAGCTGATTGATCCAAGGTACGTCGCAGTCCACCACCAGGATGAGGTCCGCCTCCTTGACCAGCGGGCCGGGCTTGAAGCCCTGGCACATCGGATGGCTCCAGGGAATGCAGAGGTGGCGGTGGTTGTAGGAGATCACCGGCAGGGCGAAATGCTCGGCCAAGCCCGAGAGCGCGGTCACGCCCTCGGCCATGCTCCCGGAATTCGCCGCGACAATCACCGGACGCTCGGCCGCAACGATCATCTGGGCGAGCGTCTCGACGGCGCGGGGGTCGGGGTAGGGGGCGGCCGGCACGGCGCGCCGGACCAGGGGCGCGTTGCTGAGACGCACGGCGCCGCCCACCACCTCTCTTGGCAGCATCAGATAGGCGGGGCCGCGGGGCGACGCCATCATGATTTCCATGGCGCGGGCGACCACATCGGCCGCTTGCTCGGGCGTGCGCAGCTCGTAGTCCCACTTCACGACCTCGCGCACCAGCCCCGCTTGGTCGAACATCTCCTGTGCCCAATGGATGTGCCGGCTGCGCCCGCCATGCGCGTCGCCCTCGGTGATCGGCGTACGCCCTGCCAGCAGCAGCATCGGGACGTGATCGCGGCTGGCGTTGATCAGCGTGTTGAGGGTGTTGCCGGTTCCGACGGTGGTGTGGACCATCACCGCCTGGGGCTGGCCGGTCACCATGTAAACGCCGTGGGCCATGGACACCGCGGTGTTCTCGTGCGGGATCACCATTGGTCGCGGGACAGCAGCGCCCTGCTTCTGGGACTGCGCGAAGGCCTCGACGATGGGCGCGAAGTCGGTGCCGGGATTGGCGAAGAAATAGTCGATGCCGTGCGCCTTGAGGGCACGCAACAACACCTCGGCGGCTGTGGTCTCTCGCGGCGTAGGGCTCGTCCGGGCAGTGCTCATGGGGCTGGTGCTGCTCTTGCGCTGAGTCGGAGTGCTTCTCTCATGCCACGATTTCCTATTACAGTGAAAGCGCGTTCTGGGCACGGACGTGACCATGCGAGCGGAGGCGACGATGCGTATCCTGGTACTGGGCGCGGGCGCAATCGGCGGATATTTCGGCGGGCGGCTAGCGGAAGCGGGCGCCGACGTGACGTTTCTGGTGCGGCCACAGCGGCAGCGCCGCTTGGCCGAGCAAGGCCTCGTGGTCAAGAGCTCCGCGGGTGACATCGCCCGCAAGGTCGAGACGGTGCTGGCCGGCGGTATCCGGAGCCCCTACGACGTCGTTCTGCTGACCTCCAAGGCCTATGACCTCGACGCGGCGCTCGATGCGATCACACCGGCCATGGGCCCCAAGAGCGTGATCATCCCGATGCTGAACGGCCTGATGCACCTCGACACGCTCACCCAGCGCTTCGGGCGCGAGCGCGTGATGGGCGGCGGTTGCTACATCGGGGCAATGCTCACGCCGGAGGGGCACGTGCTGCAGATGGGAGATCTCCACGTCCTAACTTTCGGCGAGCTCGACGGAACGCGCTCGGCGCGCGCTCAGGCGATCTCGGCGGAGTTCCAGAAGGGCAAGTTCAACACCGTCCTCTCCGAGCGGATCGTGCCGGAGATGTGGGAAAAGTTCGTCATGCTCACCACGCTTGCGTCCATCACCACGCTCACGCACTCGAACCTCGGCCAAATTCTCGCGGTACCGGAAGGCGAGCGCACCATCCTCGCGATCTTGTCCGAGTGCGAGGCCGTGGCGAAGGCCAGCGGCTATCCCGTCAGCGCCGAGGCTGCGGCGCGCACGCGCGGGCTTCTGGCTCAACGCGGCTCGCCTTTCACCGCATCGACCCAAACCGACATGGACGCCGGCGGTGCCACGGAGGGCGACCACATCGTGGGCGACATGGTCCGCCGAGGCGAGGCCAAGGGCGTGGCGACACCGCTGTTGCGCGTGGCGCTCTGCAACCTGCAAGTCTACGAGACGAAGCGCGCGAAGCGTCTATGAGCCGCGCTCAGGCGGAAACGCGCTCGCTCGTGCGGAGCCGAGGCGGGACCCACCGCCATAGCAGCAGCGTATAGAGCAGAACCCCGACATATCCGGCCGCGAAAACCCAAAGCGGCAGGGGCCAGTAGAGCACGCTGTTGATCCAGGTCGCGATCATCGGGGGCGTGTCTCCCGGGCCGGTGCCTGTTCTCAGTGCGCTTTCCCAGATGGTCAGGAAACAGGCCCGCCCGAGCACGGCCTGCAAGGCCACCACCGCGAGCGTGAGCACATGAGCGAAACGCCACCAGAAGCCCCGCACGAAGCCCCAACCCAGCCATCTCCCCACGGGGATGACCACCAGCCCGAATACGTTGAAGGCAACAATCGCCAGATGGATCAGTAGGATCAGGGTTGCGGCGGTCCCGGGCGAAAGAGCCATGGGCGATCTCCTCGGCGCGTGCGGTCACGCGCGGTCAGGCAAAGCCGAGGCCGACCAGCATAACCACGATCATGGCGACCATAAGGTAAAGGCAAAGGAGGGCGATGCTTCCGAGGCCGACCACGCCCGATGCGCGTGCCAGCCACGGCCCCGCGGCTCGCCCCAGGGCTTGGCAGATCGGCCAATGTCTTGGCTGGTCTAGAATCGGATGCCCCCAAGCGCGGATGCCAAGAAGGACATCAGTCTTGTAGGCTCGCCGCCTTCGATCGCATCCCCGCGGCGGGTAAGACAATCGGTGCGTGGCGGTGAGGCTGGTCGCGCGCCAAGACGACCAGCGGTGGCGATCCGACCCAAACTTGTCGCAGGCCGCGCGCCACTTCGCCCCCTTCGGCCTATCCCATAGCGCAACGGCGGGCACTAATTGTTCTCGCGAGGCGGCACCCAACGCGGTCGCCGCATCCTCAGCCGAGCCGGCGGATGCCGGCGCTCGGCATCACGGCAGACAGCAAGGGGGAAGGGCGATGCGGGGGCGTCCGGCTTCTTGCTGCCCGTCAGGCTTGAGCAAGCGAAAGGAGTACCCCGATGATTCGCATGTTGACCACCATGACCGCCGTGTTCGCGCTTGGATTCGGCGGCGCCGCTCTCGCGGCGACCAATTTGCCGGGCGGTCTCGACTATCCCGTCTGCGACCGCACTCACTCCGACCAGTGCCTGCAACTCGGCCAGAATGCCTCGGTCGATCGTCAACTGTTCCAGGCATATCCACAATGCGAGAAGATGAAGGGAAAGCTCGAGCGCGGCGCCTGCATCAACCAAGCCGGCGGCGTCACCAACCAGTAAGCACGCATTGCTTCAGCGAGGCCGGCATCGTTCGCGCGGCAACGGTGCCGGCGCCTCGCACTCATCCCGGGAGCCCGACCGAGATTCCCTGCGTTAACCCTATTGTTTTCCGCGAGTTAACGCTTCGTGCACCAATTCGAATGAAGCTGGACCACCTGCCTCTTGCAGAGGTCGAGTAGCACGCGCTCGACAATGTCCCGCGGCGTCGCGGCGCGAGCAATGAGCCCGTGCGCAGCTCAAGGATGTCCTGGTGAGTGGTATGGCCGAGCGCGGCATGTTCATGGTCTCCGGCGGCGTGCGCATCCCGATCGAGACCGGCGTGTCCGCGGAGTTCCTGGACCGGGCCGCCGACGACTTCGGCGTGCTCGATCGACTTGCGCTGAGCCATCGCGCGATCATCGGCCGTATGGGCGACGCGCGCCTGGATCTTTGCCTCAGCGGAGAGAATTTCGACGACAAGAGTCTGGCGGCGATGATCGAGCGCCTGGAACGGCATCCTCAGGGAGCCCCGGTGCGCATTCGCTGGTTCCTCGGTGGTTGGCTCACGGAGGTATTTCCGGATCCTGGCGCTGCGTCGATGCGGCTCCGGCAGATCGCCTCCGAGGCACTCGCGATTCCGAAAACGCGGCTGAGGCTGGCGGCGCTCGATCCCGCCACGCCGTGCCCGCGCACCGGCAATCTCTACGAGCTTTGGCGGCGGCACGCCGGCCACCTCTCGAGCGAGTTCATCGCCGATGCCGGGAAGGCCGGGGTGTTGGACCGGATGTTCGCGCTGGAGCATGACGACGCCAAGGGCTGGATCGTTCGCTTCATGGGAGACGGCATCGGCATATTCGCGGCGCAGCAAAACGATATGGTGGGGCGACCGCTGGCGTCGACCGCGGTCGACCACGACTACACGAATTGGGTCGAGAGCCACCACGCGACCGTGTTGGAGAGCGGCGAGAGCCGATACGACCACGTCGACGCCATCCTCTCCACCACCGCCAGGATGCCGACGCGCGTGCGTTATCGCCGTCGGCTGCTGCCCTTCACGAGCCAACAGGGCAAGCTGATCGTCGTCGGCTATAGCGCGCTCACCGGCGATATTGCGGTGCCGCTCTAAGGCGCGTGCGCGCTATTTGCTGACCTGCTTGATCAGCCCGTCCATTTTCGGGCGCGACACCTCTCCGGTCGCCGTCACCATGCCATTCTGGATGCGCCAGAGCCGGAAGGGGCCGGTGATGTCGCCGTTCTTGTCGAACTGCACCGCGCCGATCACGCCGACATAGCGGATGGGCTGATGCTGGCCGATGAGCAGGAGCGCCTGCTTCAATTGATCCGGTCCGGCGTAGACGACGGTGCCCTTCTTGTCGAGGACGGCGCGGATACCGTCGCGGATCGCTCCGGGCGTCGTGCTGCCGGCCTGAGCGATGGCGAGCGCGGCGATGACCGTGGCGTCGTAGGCGCGACCCGCCGCGGGCGTCTGCCAATCGAGCCCGGCATAGCTCGTGAAGGCCCTGGCGAAATACTCCGTCGAGGGTGACCTGTCGGTGCCCGCGGAGGTGCCGTAGGCGTCGTTGAGATACTGCGTACCCACGGTCCTGATGAAGTCCTCGCTGCCCATGCCGTCGCTCAGCATGAATTTCTGCACGCCACCTTGCGAGATCCAGGTCCGCGCGATGGTGGCGCCGTCGCCGGGCGTGGAGACGAGGTAGAGCGCGTCGGGCTGCTCCGCCATCGCCTTGGTCACCTCCGGCTGATAGGAGGGTTGGTTCTCGCTGTAGGGAACCTGGCTCAGGATGGTGCCGCCGAGCGCGGTGTAGGCCTTGGCGAACTCGTGCACCACGTTGGTACCGAGGTCGTTGCCGACGTGGATGATGGACAGCCTCTTGAGCCCAAGGTCCAGCGCGTACTTGGCGGCGACGATGCCTTGCAGCGCGTCGGAGGCGACGGTGCGGAACCACCAGCCGCCCGTCTTTCCCTGCTCCGCGAGGTTCGTGAAGGCGGGCGAGGAAGCGCCCGGCGAGATCTGGACCACGCCGCCCGGCGCCGCGACCGAGGTCAGGATCGGCATCGATACCGACGAGGTGACGCCGCCGATGATCACGGGAACCTTCTTGATCTCCACCAGCTGCCGGGCGACGTCCGTGGCCACGTCCCCCTGGCTCTGCGCGTCGCGGATGTCCGCCGTCAAGGTGCAGCCGTTGATGCCGCCGGCGGTATCGATGTCGCGGACCGCCAACTCCACGGCTTTCGAGGCCTTCTGGCCGGACTCGCCGGCCGATCCCGTCAGCTCCAGCACGACGCCGATGGTGGTGGTGCACGGGGCCTGGGCCGCCGCTTCACGGGACAGAGCCGGAGCCAGGGCGAGGCCCAATGCCGCAATGGACAAGAGTTGCTTCATGACGGGCTCCCGGTGCTTGTCGATCCCTGTCCGCATACTCGCACTATGCCGCGGCGATGGTGACATCCTATCTTATGATCCCGCCCTGCGAGCCTCGGAAGCGCGACCTGCCGCTTCGGTCATCGCCGCCCTCAGCAGATCGCGTTGGATCTTGCCGCTGGCGTTTCTGGGCACGCGCGGCAGCCGGATCACGTGGGACGTGCCGAGCTGCAGGCGTCCCTGGGCTTGCTCGAGGCGCGCAGGGCTCGCGCGAACATCCGGATGTCGCGACTGAACTCGGCGAAGGTGACGAGCCGGCCGTCGTCGATCGATGCGATCCGCGGGCCGACACGTCGCCGATCGATGGAATTCTCTCATAGGTGGAATTAGCTCAAATGCGGAGAGATCGTGGAGGGTAGGAGCGGCCTGTTCAGCCTTGGTTAGGGGTTGGAGTTAGAGACTGCTGTCATGGAACCCGTCGAGACCAACGCCGCCTATGCCGAAGGGTACGCCCACGGGAGCATTCTGCTCCTGGCGATGCGGCAGGGCGGGCAGATGGCGGAGCGTGTGCGCGCGATCCACGTCCGGTATCTCACGCGGATCCAAGTGAGCGAGCCGACCGGGGTCGAGCGGGCGTACGTCGGAGGTTTCCGCGACGCGGTTTCCGACAATCTGCCGTGTCCGCCGCACGAAATCCCGGTGGCGCCGCCGCAAAGGCGCATCGCCTGACGGGCGGGCCGCTGTCTCCAGTTTGAATTTGCATCGCTGATCGAGCGCCGCTACACAGGCGCTCATGGCAGCCATTCGCGCGGGCATCGGCGGCTGGGTGTTTCCGCCCTGGCGCGGCGTCTTCTATCCGCCGGGCCTCGCGCAGTCGCGCGAGCTCGCGCATGCGAGCCGGCAGGTCACCTCCATCGAGATCAACGGCACCTTCTACGGCGCGCAGAAGCCGACGAGCTTCCGCAAATGGTACGCCGAGACGCCCGAGGATTTCGTCTTCTCGGTCAAGGGACCGCGTTACGCGACCCACCGGCGCGCGCTCGGCGAGGCCGGCTCCTCCATCGAGCGATTCTTCGGGAGCGGCGTGCTGGAGCTGCGCGAGAAGCTCGGTCCCATCCTCTGGCAATTCCCGCCAACCACTCAGTTCGACGAGCAGAATTTCGCGGCCTTCCTGGAGCTCCTGCCGCGCGCGATCGACGGCCGGTCGATCCGGCATGTGGTCGAGGTCCGCCATCCCAGCTTCGCCGCGCCCGGCTTCATCGATCTGCTCCGCCGCCACGGCGTTGCGCTGGCGTTCGTCGATGACAAGGACCGGTCGGCGATCCAGGACGTGACCACCGATTTCGTCTACGCGCGCCTGCGCCGCTCGGAGGCGGACGAGCCCATGGGCTATCCGCGCGCGGCGCTCGACGCGTGGGTGAAGCGGACCCGCGCTTGGGCCGAGGGCGGCGAGCCCGCGGACGCCACGCGCCATCATCCCGATCGCGCCAAGGCGGCGGCGCGCGACTGCTTCGTCTACTTCATCAACGGCGCGAAGATCCGCGCGCCCGCCGCGGCGGCGGCATTCATCGAGCGGCTGTCGCGCCCTACGTGAATTTGGCGAGACCGCCGCGAATTGGCTTCTCGGCCGAAGATTGGCTTTGAATTGGCTTTGCGCGGGCCCCTGTCGTTGATTCGGTTGAGCAAATTGGCTTTGATTTGCTGATTTTATTTTTTGCGGAGGCCGGTCCATCGAGCAGAGGTGCGACCGAGTTTGGGTTCGTTTCGCAATTCTAGGGATCGGCACGCCGCGGCACCGCGACAGGCCGCGCGAGCGCGGTCAGCCTCTTCCGTCATGGGTACGTCTCCGTCTGCCGCATGCCTCGCAGGCAAGCCCATCAGGCAGTATGAACGCAAATTACGTTCATGTCAACGGCTTGTCACGCTCCGGCTTGCGAGGGTAATATGGGTGCCCATATTCATCGATACATATAGATGGCTCCCATGAAGACGACGGTCGAGATTTCCGATCCGCTGCTGCGCGAGGCGCGCAAGCTTGCCGTGCGGCAGGGCGTCACGCTGCGAACTCTGGTGGAGCGCGGGCTGCGTTTCGTGGTTGCCGCAGCCAAGCCCGGCGCCCCCTTCAAGCTGCGCCGCGCCAGCTACAAGGGGAACGGCCTGCAGGCGGACCTGCAGGGCGCCTCGTGGGAAAAGCTGCGCGATCTTGCCTATGAGGGTCGCGGCGGTTGATCGCCGTCGACACGAACCTGCTCGTCTACGCGCACCGCGAGGAGGCCCCGTTTCATGAGGCCGCCTTCCGGCGGCTGTCGGAACTCGCGGAAGGGCCGGCGACCTGGTCGATTCCCTGGCCGTGCGTGCACGAGTTCCTGGCGATCGTGACGCATCCCCGGATCTACGCGCCGCCGACGCCGCTGCCCGAGGCGCTTGACCAAGTCGATGCCTGGCTTGAATCCCCGACACTCCTGCTCCTCACGGAATCGGCCGCCCACTGGCCGGCGTTGCGAGCCCTCCTTGCCGACGGCCGCGTTGTCGGCGCGCGGGTGCATGACGCCCGGATCGCGGCGCTCTGCCGACAGCACGGCGTGCGCGAGCTGTGGTCGGCGGACCGAGACTTCAACCGCTTTCCGGGCCTCCGGGTCGTGAACCCACTGGTCGAGGACAGCTCTGCCTGAACGAAGCCGGCGTCCTTCGGCGAAGGCGAAACGAGCGAGATTAAGGAAAGCTCCGCCCTTTGGGCGAGGCTACGTCAGCTGCAGGTCCGGCACCGCGTCAGTTTCGCTTCTCGAGACCGTCTTTGCGGTAATCCGAGCCTCGGCTCGCAGAGCCATGTGGTCGTAACCAGCCGCGATACCCAGCATCGAACGCTTGGTTTCCAGGTCTCTCATGGCGTCGGCTGTGACACGTGCTTCCTCGGCACGGGAGCGCCAATAGTCGGGGATCTCGATAATCGAGGACGTTGCCATCTCGGCGACATGGGCACGCCCCGGAACCATTACAAGCGAGACGCTACGACTTCCTCGCGTTCCGTTTCTCTCGCAGCCACTCGCGCAGCAGATGCCGCACCAGGTCTTGCGCCGCGTCGAGCGCGAGAAGCGGATCAGGTCTCGGCTTTCCGTGGTGCCGATGAAAATCGATCGAGGAGCCGAGATCGGCGAGCTCTTTTCGGGTTGCCCACTCGCGCCGCGCGATGACCTGACGGCCGTTTCTCGAGGCTTCGCGGCGACACAGATCGCCCTCGATAACCTCGAGGGTCTTGTACACGTCGAACCAGCCGTCCGACCGCGCGAAGTGCTCCACCGCATCGGCCACGCTGTCATCGGCCTCGGCGAGCTCGACGGTTTGCTCCGCTTCGCTTCGCGGACGCGGCTGACCCGCCGCCAAGACCTCGATGGGACCCGAGCGCCCGCCCAGGGCTGCCGGTGCGGGCACGGTGTAAGCGTCCCGCTGACCGCCCGGGCGGTGAGCGTACACGGTGGCACCGAGGCTCACCGGGCCAGCCTTCCCCTGCAACCTCATCGCGCCGTACATCCTCGCCACGAGCTGAGCGCCGATCTCGCGAACCTCGTTTGCGTCGGTGAGAGCGTCGAAGTGAGATGACCGGAGGCAGTACTGCGCCCGAGGGGACCCAGCCTGCTCCACGTCCACGCGCGCCTGCGGCTGCTCCGCGAACGCAACGCGCCACTCCTCGAGGTCGGCTCGACCGCCGTCGAGAGCGAGCGACCACGTCACGACCGGATTGTTGTCCTGTTCCATCGCGCGCAGTCTAAACGAAAAAACGTCCTAGGGCGTGTGAAGCATAGGACGCTTGGACTGGATCAAGGGTGACAATGGACGTAGGTTCACGATTCAGAGACGGCTTTCGAATTTGGAGAACTCATGACCCGAAACCGCAAAGGTCCCCCGCACCAAGCCAAGCACTTTCAACCCGAGGATCATGCGCACGCAGCGCATCAGCAAGAGGCTTCGCAAGTCCAGCCTCAAAAGTCTGGTCACGGCATCAAGGGGGACGGGAGGAGCCAGGCTCGAAAGCCCGGCCATCCGGTCGAGCGCACACCGAAGGGCCCGAGCAGGGGCCAATAGGGACAGCTTCGCAAATCTAGGGCCCGCGCTGCGGCGACGCGGCGAAACCGGCCCAGGTCAGATAAATCCCGATCACGAGCGCGGGCACGAAATAAAGATACATATGCTCGCCATAGTGCATCCGCAGGAAAGACTGGGTCAGCCCCTCGGGCGTCAGAAACAAGAGCAGCAGACCCTTCGCGAGGGTCAACCATCCGACCAGGGTGACCACCACGGGCAACGCACCGCCCGACCAGACATTGTGCCCGAGGATCATCGCAACGCCGATCGCGAGGCAGATGATGGCATAGGCAAGCATGACCGGCCCGTCGGCAACCGTGACGTCGATGATTGCGCTTCCGCGCATCAGCAAACCGACCAGGAGCAGGAGGGTGAAAAGGCCGATAAACCGCGCGAGGAAAACCGTGAGCCGGGACATGCCAACCTCCGCTGCATCGAATAAGCCAGCGTCTGCG
>DATNIT010000187.1:0-2675 GCA_035604335.1 Allostellaceae bacterium
CCAGCCCCGGCGGCGCACTTTTCCCCAAGGGGGTCAGTGCGGTCTGGCGGTCGTGAGCGACCGGGTCAAGTGTCTGATTCGTCTCGAAATTGAGGAATCAGCGATTGCCCGGCCTTCACATCACCGACCACCAGATGAGGCTGTACATGATTTACCGACATAGCAAAGATGCCACCGTTGCTGCCGCCAAGTCCGGCTTCAGCCGTGCAACCGGCTACCGCATCGAGGATGATCCGCGGCTGCCTTCGCAGAAGAAAGCGCCGCGAGGCCGCCGGCGTCCGGACCCATTGGCCGAGGTTTGGGACGGCGAGATTGTGCCGATCCTGAAGTCTGCTCCCGGCATTCGGGCCATTGCGGTGCTCGACGAGATCCGGCGGCGCCATCCGGAGATCAGCGCCGGCATTCGGCGCACGCTGGAACGGCGCATGCGCACGTGGCGAGCCCTGGCCGGCCCCGAGCAGGATGTGATCTTCCGTCAGGAGCACGAGCCCGGCCGGTTTGGCCTGTCCGACTTCACCGACACGAGTGCCCTCGGCGTCACCGTCGCGGGTGTCGTGCTGGGACATCGGCTGTACCACTTCCGGCTCGCCTTCTCGGGCTTTGAGCATGCCCACGTCGTGCTCGGTGGCGAGAGCTTTGTCGCGTTGGCCGAGGGTCTGCAGAATGCGCTGTGGGTACTTGGGGGAGCGCCGCGCGAGCATCGCAGCGATAGTCTCTCGGCGGCATTCCGCAACTTGGACAGCGACGCTAAGGAGGATCTAACGCTGCGCTATCAGGCGCTGATGCGTCACTACGATATGACACCGACCCGGAACAACCGCGGTGTTGCGCATGAGAATGGCTCTATTGAGAGTTCGCATGGGCATCTCAAGAAGGCGCTGCAGGACGCACTGCTGCTGCGTGGCAGCCGAGACTTCGACCACTTGGATGGATATCGCCGCTTCGTCGACGAGATCGTTGGCCGACGCAACGCCAACAATCGCAAGCGGATCGAGTTGGAGCGGCCGATGCTCACCCCTCTACCCAGGCGGCGGACGGCCGATTACGAGGAGAAGATTGTCACCGTCACCTCGAGCGGCGGCTTCATCCTGCGTCGCGTCTTCTACACCGCGCCATCGCGGCTGATCGGCCATCGCCTGCGCGTGCACCTCTACGACAACCGGATCGAGTGCTTCCTCGGCGCAACGCCGATGATGACGCTTCGGCGTGGCCGGCCGGTATCGCAGAGCAAGGGCGGTCACCTCGTTGACTATCATCATGTGATCCACGCGCTGCGCAAGAAGCCGATGGCGCTCAACAATCTGGTCTACCGCGATCAGTTGTTCCCGCGTCCGGCCTATGCACGAGCCTTCGAGGCATTGCACCAGGACGTGGGCGACAAGCGCGCCTGCAAGTTGACCGTCGAGTTGCTGGCGCTCGCACACGATCGCGGCTGCGAAGCTGAGCTGGCAGAACTGATCGACGCCGAATTGGATGCCGGTCGGTTACCAGATCTGGCACTACTGCGTGAGCGGTTCGGTCCAAACCCGGCATCCGTACCGGCGATCAAGGTGGAGTTTGTAGCTCTCAGCATCTACGACGAACTCGCGGTTGTCTGCACCGTCAGCCCGACCTCCAACCTGGAGGCCGTGGTATGACGACGACCAACACTGTTGATGCCGCCCGCGTCGAACTCTTGTTGAACGAGCTGCGCCTGCCGAGCATCAGGCTGATGTGGGCCAAGCTCGCCGAGCAATCCGACAAGGAAGGTTGGCCGGCGGCCCGCTTCCTCGCGGTGCTCGCCGAGCACGAGATGGCCGACCGTCGCCGCCGCCGCTTCGAGCGGCATCTCACCGAGGCGCGTCTGCCCGCCGGCAAGACGCTCGCCACGTTTGACTTCGAGGCCGTGCCAATGGTCTCGAAAGCGCAGGTGATGGTGCTGGCGTCCGGCGACGCCTGGTTGGAGAAAGGCGCCAATATCCTGCTCTTCGGCCCACCTGGCGGCGGCAAGAGCCATTTGTCGGCGGCGCTCGGGCTCGCCCTGGTCGAGAATGGATGGCGCGTGCTGTTTGCCCGCACCACTGATCTCGTGCAACAGCTCCAAATCGCTCGTCGCGAGCTGGCACTCGAAAGCGCGATCGCCAAGCTCGACCGCTACGATTTACTCATCCTCGACGACATCGCCTACGTCACCAAGGATCAAGCCGAAACCAGCGTACTGTTCGAGTTGATCGCCGCACGTTACGAGCGGCGATCAATGCTGATCACGGCCAATCAGCCATTTGGCGAATGGGGCAAGATCTTCCCCGACCAGGCTATGACGCTCGCTGCCATCGACCGCCTTGTCCATCACTCCACGATTCTGGAGATGAACGTCGAGAGCTATCGCCGCCGCGAAGCCCTCGATCGAAAGCGCGGCCGCGGCCGGCCACCAACCCACGCGACAATCAAGAAAACAGAAAAAGCCGAAGACTGATCGACGCTCCGCGTCGATCAAAGCTTGCCAAGACGTCGGATAGCGTCAATTATCCCTCCGCTCCGCCGCCTCGTCTCACCCAGATTGACGCGCCGTTCTCATCCAGATTGTCGCGCGATACGAGCCTTCGGTTATCATGCTTTTCAATACCAAACCCATGATACATTGCATGATCAATCATGGATGAGAACTGATTACCAATATCTCGTTCTTCAATCTG
>DATNIT010000188.1:0-2926 GCA_035604335.1 Allostellaceae bacterium
TCGTCGCCGGAGCGGTTGCCACGCTCGCGGCCTTCAGGCTCTCGGCCTGGCTGATCGCGGCATCGGCGCGCGCCGCCGCGAGGACGCCGGTTGTCCTCAGCGCGTGGCCCACGCTGCGCTTGGCGCTTGCCAACCTCTACCGCCCCGGTGCGCCGACCGCGAGCGTCGTGCTCTCGCTCGGCGTCGGGTTGACACTCCTTGTCGCCGTCGGCCTGATCGAGGGCAATCTCTTGCGCGAGGTGACGGAGACGCTGCCGGAGGGTGCGCCGAGCTATTTCTTCATCGACATCCAGCCGGACCAGCTGAAGGGGTTCGACGAGGCCGTCCGCGGAGTCGAGGGCACGAGCGGCCTCGAGCAGGTGCCGAGCCTGCGCGGCCGCATCACCGCGCTCAACGGCGTCGCCGCCGAGCGCGCCAAGATCAACCCGCGCTCGGCCTGGGTATTGGAAAGCGACCGCGGTCTCACCTATGCCGCCATACCGCCGCCGGGCGCGCGCATCGTCGCCGGCAGCTGGTGGCCGGCCGATTACACGGGCCCGCCGCTCGTCTCGCTCGACGCGGAAGTGGCGCGCGATTTCGCTCTCGAGCTCGGCGACACGCTCACGGTCAACGTGCTTGGGCGCGAGGTCACGGCGCGGATCGCGAGCTTTCGCGAAATCGAATGGTCGAGCCTCACGCTCAACTTCGTGATGGTGTTCTCGCCCGGCGTGCTCGAGGGAGCGCCCCAGACCTTCATCGCCACCGCGAAGGCGAGCGCGGCGGCCGAGGAGCCGCTCGTGCGCGCGGTCACCGACCGTTTCGCCAACATCTCGGCGATCCATGTCAAGGAGGCGCTCGAGGCGGCAGCGTCCATCCTCGGCAGCATCGCCTCCGCGGTACGGCTGACCGCCCTCTTCACCCTCATCGTCGGCACGCTCGTGCTCGCGGGCGCGCTCGCCGCCGAGCATGAGCGGCGCACCTATGACGCCGTCGTGCTCAAGGTCCTGGGGGCGACCCGCCGCACCCTTCTCGCGATCTTTCTCATCGAGTACGGCGTGCTCGGCGCTGCCGCCGCCGCGGTGGCGTCGGCACTCGGCACGCTCATCGGCTACCTCGTGACCACCCGGATCATGGAAGGAGCGTGGCACTTCCTCCCCGCGGCCGTCACCGCGACGGCGCTCGGCTCGACCCTCCTGACGCTCGCCCTCGGCTTTGCCGGCACCTGGCGCGCGCTCGGCGAGCGCCCGGCACCCTACCTGCGCAACGAGTGAGGCGCTCACATGGGGCGGGAGCACACCGGTCGGCGGGGGGAAAGGCGGATGAAGTCGTTTACAATGCTGAGCCCTTTCGGTCGGCGCCTGCCTATGCCATATAAAGCCGAGGGAGAAATTTCTGCGTCACGGCGCCGACGCTTGAGGAGCGATCCCGTGAGAAAGAGCGTCATGCCCGCGGTCGTCCTTGCTATGCTCTGCGGATTGCCATCGGCAGCGCCGGCAGCGGCCGCGGATCCGGCAGCCATCGTCGAAGATTTGCGGGGACCGCCGACGGAGGTGGCACCGCTCGACTATCTTGCCTCTGGAACCGTTATTCACCTCAACGCGCAAAACGTGATCGTCATCGATTTTTTGCGCTCCTGCACGCGCGAGATCATCAGCGGCGGAATGGTGCGCGTCGGCGCTCTCCAAAGCGAGGTCACGGACGGCCGCGTGGAACGGCAAAAAGTGAGCTGCGATGGCGGTCGGCGGCAAGTACCTGCGACGTCGGAGTCGGAAGGTGCTGCGCCGAACTTCGCGGCACCGCCGCGGCCGCGCGGCCAGCCGGGCGAAGGTGGGGTCGAGCGGACGCTTTACGGCAGGAACCCTCTCTTTGATCTGGGCGGCCCGGGCCGCTTGGTGCTCGAGCGGATGGATCAGCAAGGAGAGAAGATCGAGCTCGACATCACGGCGGGCGAGCTGCTGCACGGACGGTTCTACGACTTCGCCAAGGAAGATCGCAGCCTGAAGCGTGGCGGCATCTATCGTGCGACCTTCGGCCGGCGCACGATCGTGTTCCTGATCGATCCTTTGGCCAAATCCGGCGCCACGCCGCTTGCGGGTCGCTTGCTGCGGTTTTAGCGGCGATACTGTGTGAGTGGTGCGTCATGAGCACGGGGAGTCGGATATCATGCAATTGAGAACTTTGGTCATGGCCACGGTCTGCGCGTTGGCGCTGTCCGCCCCTGCCAAGGCGCAACATGCCGGCCAAACCGGGCATTGGGGCGGCGCCGACGGCGCATGGCATCAGCATGAAGGCTGGCATGGCGACATAGGCCATTTCGATCACGGCCGCTGGCGCGGCGGCCATTGGTGGAACGGCAACTATGGCGGCCGCGTCGGCTGGTGGTGGATCATCGGTCCCGATTGGTATTGGTATCCGGCGCCGATCTATCCCTACCCCGATCCGTTCACCCCGCCGGGTGCGGCCGCGGGCTTTTGGTATTGGTGCGACGCCTATCAGCAGTATTACCCCTATGTCGGCGCCTGTCCCTCGGGATGGCGCGCCGTGCCGCGGCAGTGAGAAGGGTCGGGCCCCTTGAGGCTAAGTCACTGATCCTTAACAATTCTTAATATAAGACAGTTGATTTTCCGTGGAATAATCCCAAAATACCCCTGTGGGAATTCACCGCGCTATTTTCGAGTGAGGGTTTGTCATGGATATTCGCCAGCAAAGCCGCGCCTTTCCGGGGACGGTCGAGCGCGCGGAGATCGACGCGGGTCTGCGCAGCTATATGCTCCGCGTCTACAACTACATGGCCTCGGGCCTCGCACTCACCGGCATCGTCGCCTATGTGGTGTCCGAATCGCCGCAGGCCATGCATGCGATCTTCGGCACGCCGCTCTATTGGCTCGTGCTCCTCGCCCCCCTCGGGCTCGTCTTCTTCCTGAGCGCGCGCATCACGCGCATGCAG
>DATNIT010000189.1:0-3039 GCA_035604335.1 Allostellaceae bacterium
TGCTCATGCCGCATATGTGGGCAAAGAAAAAGAAAGAGCAAGGATCAACTGTCCGTTTTTCGTGGCCCTTTCGTCAGGCGCTACTTGGCCGCATGGGCGGCCACGCCTCGCAGGTCCTTGGTCATGCCGAGGGTGGCCTCAGGCCTCGAAAATCGGGCGGCACCAGTGCATGACGGCGTGGGCTATCGCGCGACAATCTGGATGAGAACGGCGCGTCAATCTGGATGAGACGAGGCGGCCGAGCGGAGCGATAATTGACCCTGGCCAGGGTGTTGGCAAGGCTTTGATTGACGCGGAACGTCAATCAGCTTCCACCTTCTCTGTCTTCTTGATTGTCGCGTGGGCTGGTGGCCGGCCGCGACCGCGCTTTCGATCGAGGGCCTCGCGGCGGCGATAGCTCTCGACATTCATTTCCAGGATCGTGGAGTGATGGACGAGGCGATCGATGGCAGCGAGCGTCATAGCCTGGTCGGGGAAGATCTTGCCCCATTCGCCGAACGGCTGATTGGCCGTGATCAGCATTGATCGCCGCTCGTAACGTGCGGCGATCAACTCGAACAGTACGCTCGTTTCGGCTTGATCCTTGGTGACGTAGGCGATGTCGTCGAGGATGAGCAGATCGTAGCGGTCGAGCTTGGCGATCGTGCTTTCGAGGGCCAGTTCGCGACGTGCGACCTGGAGCCGTTGCACGAGATCAGTGGTGCGGGCAAACATTACGCGCCATCCATTCTCGACCAGGGCGAGCCCGAGCGCTGCCGACAGATGGCTCTTGCCGCCGCCAGGTGGCCCGAAGAGCAGGATGTTGGCACCCTTCTCCAACCAAGCATCGCCGGACGCCAGCACCATCACCTGAGCTTTCGAGACCATTGGCACGGAATCGAAGTCGAACGTGGCGAGCGTCTTGCCGGCGGGCAGACGCGCTTCGGCGAGATGCCGTTCGATGCGGCGGCGGCCACGGTCGGCCATCTCGTGCTCGGCGAGCGCCGCGAGGAAGCGGGCCGCCGGCCAACCTTCCTTGTCGGATTGCTCGGCGAGCTTGGCCCACATCAGCCGGATGCCCGGTAAGCGCAACTCGTTCAGCAAGAGTTCGACGCGGGCGGCATCAACAGTGTTGGTCGTCGTCATGCCACGGCCTCCAGCTTGGAGGTCGCCTTGACGGCATGGACAGCCGCGAGTTCGTCGTAGGTGCTGAGGGGTACAAACTCCACCTTGATCACCGGTACGGATGCCGGGTTTGGACCGAACCTCTCACGCAGTACCGCCAGATCTGGTAACCGGCCCGCATCCAATTCCGCGTCGATCAGCCCTGCCAGCTCAGCCTCGCAGCCGCGATCGTGGGCGAGCGCCAGCAACTCGACTGTCAACTTGCACGCGCGCTTGTCGCCCACGCTCTGGTGCAATGTCTCGAAGGCTCGTGCATAGGCCGGTCGCGGGAACAACTGATCGCGGTAGACCAGACTGTTGAGCGCCATCGGCTTTTTGCGCAGCGCGTGGATCACATGCTGATAATCGACGACGTGACCGCCCTTGCTCTCCGATGCCGGCCGTCCACGCCGGAGCGTCATCATCGGAGTCGCGCCGAGGAAGCAATCGAGCCGATCATCGTAGAGATGCACGCGCAAGCGATGGCCGATGAGCCGCGATGGTGCTGTGTAGAAGACGCGGCGCAGGATGAAGCCGCCGCTCGACGTGACGGTGACGATCTTCTCCTCGTAGTCGGCCGTCCGGCGCTTAGGTAGCGGAGTGAGCAGCGGCCGCTCCAACTCGATCCGCTTGCGATTGTTGGCGTTGCGTCGGCCAACGATCTCGTCGACGAAGCGGCGATAGCCATCCAGGTGGTCGAAGTCCCGGCTGCCGCGCAGGAGCAGTGCGTCCTGCAGCGCCTTCTTGAGATGCCCATGCGAACTCTCAATGGAGCCATTCTCGTGCGCAACACCCAGGTTATTCCGGGTCGGTATCATGTCGTAATGGCGCATCAGCGCCTGATAGCGCAGCGTCAGGTCCTCCTGAGCGTCGCGGTCCAAGTTGCAGAATGCCGCCGAGAGGCTATCGCTGCGGTGCTCGCGTGGTGCCCCGCCGAGCGCCCACAGCGCATTCTGCAGACCCTCGGCCAGCGCGACAAAGCTCTCGCCGCCGAGCACGACGTGGGCATGCTCGAAGCCCGAGAAGGCGAGCCGAAAGTGGTATAGCCGATGTCCCAGCACGACGCCTGCGACGGTGACGCCGAGTACGCTCGTGTCGGTGAAGTCTGACATGCCGAGACGGCCGGGCTCGTGCTCCTGGCGGAAGATGACATCCTGCTCAGGCCCGACCAGCGCTCGCCACGTGCGCATGCGCCGCTCCAGCGTGCGCCGAATGCCGGCGCCGATCTCCGGATGGCGCCGCCGGATCTCTTCGAGCACCGCAATAGCCCGAATGCCGGGCGCTGACTTCAGGATCGGCACAATCTCGCCGTCCCAAACCTCGGCCAATGGGTCCGGTCGCCGTCGGCCACGCGGCACTTTCTTCTGCGAGGGCAGCCGCGGATCATCCTCAATGCGGTAGCCGGTTGCCCGGCTGAAGCCGGACTTGGCGGCAGCAACGGCGGCATCTTTGCTATGTCGGTAAATCATGTACAGCCTCATCTGGTGATCGGTGATGTGAAGGCCGGGCAAAGGTCTGATCCCTCAATTTCGAGACGAATCAGACACTTGACCCGGTCGCTCACGACCGCCAGACCGCACTGACCCCATGGGGAAAAGTGCGCCGCCGGTGCTGGACGAACTTCGCTCGGGCTACGCCCTTGCTTCGTCCGTCCAGCACCGGCGCATTCTCATCCTGATTGACGCTGCTGTCTCAACTTGATTGTCGCGCGGCAGTGGGCGTCTAGCCCGCGTGAAACAGGCTCACGTTCACCGATCAACGACCGGCAACGGACAGGTCGTGTCAGTCTGTTCGGCGGGTGCGGTTTTACAGTATCGCTCAGACATCGAGCAGTAGCGAATGCGAAGGGGCAACTTCAGAGCGTACTTCATGAATCTGTCGATCAGGTCCCCGCGC
>DATNIT010000190.1:0-10241 GCA_035604335.1 Allostellaceae bacterium
CACCTTGCGGCGGGCCCATGCGCTGCTGGAGCCGGGGGGCGTGCTCTACGGCGAGACGCCGAGCACGGATTGCCTCGATTTTCGTTTGTTCGGCAAATACTGGGGGGCCCTCCACGTCCCGCGCCACCTTTTTTTCTTCGACAGGCGCAATCTGAGGCGCGCGTTGGAGCAGGCCGGCTTCGTCGACGTGTCGATCGCGCCGCGGCTGAGGACGGTCGGTTGGTCGTGCGGCGTGCAAAATTACCTGGCCGACCGCGCCGGCTTGACAGTGCCGGTAGCGGGCCGCGTGCGCTGGTATCTTCTTCTCATCCTTTGCTTTCTTCCGTTCACGCTCCTGCAGTCGCTTTTCGGCAAGACGGCGACCGTCGCGTTCACGGCGCGCAAACCCGACGGTGTGGGCCGTCGATGAGGCTCGACTCCAGGCGGCTCATGCTGGCCGTCGCGTTTGCCTGGGCGGGGCTCCACCTCGCCTTCCTCGGGCAATTCATCTATCACGACAGCTGGAAGCATAACTTTCCCATGCTCTACGGCCTCGCGCAGCAAGGCAGCTGCCGCGGCCTACCGTCTTGGCTCTGGACTCCGGATAGCGGCACGCCGACGCTTATCTACATCATCAGCACGAGCCTGACGCAGATTCTGCGCGCACCGGCGCTTTATCTTCTGGGCTGCGTGCATCCCGGTCTCGTCGCCAGCGTCTATTACTACAAGGCGGTTACCTATCTCGGCTATTTCGGCTTGGCGCTCGGCATGTACGTGCTCGGCAGGCTGCTGCTTCAGCACCGCATGTCGGCGGTCTATCTGTTCGCCGCGACCCTCTTCGCCGGGCTTTGTCTTCAGGCGGCCCATTCCGACCAGGTCGTCACCATCACTTTCTGGTTTCCTTGGACGCTTGCCTGCGGCGTCCTCTACCACCGCCATTACGACTCCGTGACCGGAAGTCGCTATCTCAATCTCGCCGTTCTTTTCGTCTGCTTGCAGTCGTTCGACCAATATCCCCACTTCCAGGTCATTGCCGTCGGAACTGCGGCCGCGATTTACGCGCTCTTCGAGCGGAGGCGCGCGCTCGCGGCCCTCCGCATCCACTGGCGGCGGCTTTGGCCTTCGGCGCTCGTGCTCGGCTTGACGATCTCGTATTTTCTGATCTTACGCGCCGCCGTGAGCGACTACGCGCCATCCCTGCGCACTGGCCTCGTCGTCGACCCCACTCTTTTCAGCGAAAGCGGTTTCGTGCAGCCAGCAGCCTTGATTGGCAGCATCCTGCCCACCAGCCTGCTTGCCGGTTTTGAGTCGCTTAAAGGCGACATGGAAAACTTTTTTGAGTATTTGCGGGCGGCCCCGCATACGGCTTGGTCAATTTTCCGCCTCGACGAGCTCGCCTTCTATGTCGGCGTCGTGCCGCTCGTGCTTGTTGCCGTCTTCCTGTTACGCCCGGGCATGGCGCGACTCAGGCTCGGCTGGGCCATTTGGATCGCCGTGATCTTTGCGGTGTCGCTGCAACAGACGCGGCTGTATCTCTTTTTGTTCCGCTACATCCCGTTCTTCGATCTGTTCCGCTCGTACTTTCTGTTCATTCTGTTCGTGATGCTGGGCGTCCTCGTCATCAGCGCTTACGGCTTCGACGCGGTCCTGACTCTGCCCGACGGTGCGCGCCGCGCGGTGCTGCGGCGCGCCGGCCTCGCCCTTTTCATCATGGTTCTCGGGGCGGTCATCGCGCTTCTGTCGATGGCTGCATTCGATCCGAATCCCTCGCGTCTGCTTTTGACCCTCAAGGGGCCGCTTTTCAGGGATCTTCTCATCATCGCCGCCGCATACCCGGCGCTTCTTTACGCGGCATGGCCGAACGTTCTGCCTGAGCGCCGGGGCCTTGCCTTGATCGCGATCATGGTGCTTTCGCAGGTGATTTACACGGCGGGGACCTATTCTCAGGTCGCGATCGCGCAGCCGCGGCTTTTCGCCGAATTCGGGCTCGAGCGCTCCGAGTTGGAGCCCTTCGATGCCGCGATCCGCGGCGACCCCGATGCGGTCCAAAGAAAGCTCTGCGCGCAATTCGCCGAGTGTTACCTCTCGCGCCGGCCGTCGGTGTCGCTCCGTCGCGACCTGGAGGGCACGTTCCTGCGGTCGCGGCGCGGGCCCGTGTTCGTGCGGCACCTCAGCCTGCCCGTCGCCGAGGCCCTGCTGGGGCTGACGATGCCGGTATTCTGGACCAGCCGTCACCTCGAGGAAATCGACTCAGATGACTCCCTCGTTGAGCGCCTGAACGCCCACGATACCGACATCGCGCTCTTTCTTCACGAGGCCGCCTATGTCAAGAAGCGCGCTTTCGATAAGCTCGCGGCCGGCCAGGATGCGGGCGGGGGATGGGCGGACCATGTCGAGCTGCGCAAGCTGGAGTGGGGCCGGGATGTCGTCAGGCTTTCATACAATGCCGACAAGCCGGTGCTCTTGAATGCGTCGATCACCTGTACGCCCGATTGGACGGCCAGCGTTGATGGCAAGGAAATTCCACTCGTTTGCGCCAACGTCGATGGACTCTTGCTGCGGCTGCCGCCCGGTGCCGGGACCGTCGCGCTCCGCTATCGAGACCGCTGGAGCGATTTCGTATTCGATACGCGGTATTTGCTTTTGGCATTTGCCCTCTTCGGCATCATACGGCTGGCGGGACTGGCTCTGCGGCGGAATTCGGGCGTTTTGCGCCGCTGAGGCTGTTTCCGGCGGCACCTGTGCCCGCCTCAACCGCCAAGGGGCCGGCGCCGGCGCGGCAAACGGTTTTGCAAACTTGGCGGTTTGCGTTGACATCGATTGGCCAAAGACAGAAAACTCTAAGGCTTCTTGCGCGATAATCGCGGGAACGCTCGAAGGTAGGACATGGAAACACGGGCAAACGTGGTGGCACAGGCCGGTTACGGGTCTCCGCACGACGCGCACGCCGAGGTTCTAGCCTGCCCGCGCTGCCATGCCGGCTCGCTGCGCGTGGCAGGAGACGAGTTCCGCTGCCCCCGGTGCGGCTTCGAGGGGGGCTACAGGAACGACGTTTATCTTGTCATGGACGACAGGAGCAAATCCTATTTCGACGAACTGCATGGGACGATGACGGCGCAGAACGCCAAGGAAGGCGTCAACGAGGTGTTCTACGCCAAGCAGTTCGCCTACATCGAGGAAATCCTTCAGCCGGGAATGACGATCGTCGATATCGGGTGCGGTCCTTCCGTCGGCTACCGGCGTCCGCCGGGGAGCCTCCTGATCGGGGTCGATCCCTCCTACGAATCGATCGCCGTGAACCGTAGCGTCGACCTGCGTATTTTCGGCGGCGCCCAAGCCCTGCCGATCGCCACCGCTTCGGTCGACGTCATCGTCTGTTTTTATTCGATCCATCACATGATCGGCTCGTCGATCTCGGAAACCCGCGATAACGTCTCCGCCGCCTTCAGGGAATTCAAGCGCATCGTCAAACCCGGCGGCAAGATCGTGGTCTTCGAAGTCAACCCATATTGGTTGTTCTGGGCCGCCGAGCAGCTATTTTGGGGCTTGACGCGCCGCTTGTTCGGCAAGCCCATCGATTTTTACTTCTGGTCGCGGCACGGATTGAAACAGCTCGGGCGCCAATATCTTGGAAACGCCAAGCTGGAAGCCGAGCATTACCACGCCCCGTGGCGGACGACCTTTCCGCCGGCATTCTCCATCCAGTGGCTTCGCATGCCGTTTCTCCTCTATCCCTTCCATGTCGCGCGCTACAGCTGGACCCTTTGATGCGGGCCCGATGAGGCCAATGCATAACGAGGCTCATGGTTGGAGCCCTAGCTTGAAATCGCGCGACATCCTCGGTAAGGAAAGTGGAGAATCGGAGCGCAGTGCGCCGGCTAACCCGGCGCCGGCTGATGCGGACAAATGGGGGGTGACCGTCTCAAGCGGGCGCGCGCGCCGCGGTCTTAACAGCGCCCGCGTGCTCAGGCGACGAGCGAATAGAGTGCTTTCTTTGTGCCCATGTCGTTTCTCGGCTCTACCCCGGCTATGCAAAGGATCATGAAAGCGTTCGGCGCGGCGGAGTGGCCGGGCTCGAGCCGGGCCACGGCTGCTGCCGAGAAGCTCGCCTGCTTGCTTTGGCCCGCGTGGGCGTCCGTCGAAGCCTGGGCGGACCGGGCCGGCAGTTGGGTAAATGACGACAGACGTTCGCTTTTCGGGATGCTGGCCGCGATCGCGGCGGTCTTCTCCATCGATGCGGCGCTCGAGATCTTCCGCGATCCGCAGGTCTTGCTCATTGTCATCGCCTGCCCGTTCGTGGCTCTCTTGCTGCTGCAGGTCGACATGGCGCTGCCGTCGAAAAGCGGCGTCAGAGGCGAGAGATTGGGCGCGCTTGCCGCCTTTCTCTTCGTGCTGGGGCTCTGGAGAATCGCCGCTACACTGTGGTCTCGCGCGGGAGGCTTCTTCGGCATCCGAGAGACCGGCGAATCCGCCTCGATATTTCTTTCGAGCTACCAAGTCAGGGACTTGACATCCTTCTTTCTGCAAGAGGTCGCCGCGAGCTCGGATCCGGCCGCCTTGGGCTTCTACTACCTTCACCATCCCAATTTCATCTCGCGGCTGTTCACCATGGCCGGCATCGCGCTCGGCATGACGCAGGAGTGCATCATTCTCGCCTGTTTCATGGTTTCCATGCTCGCGCTGTTTTTGGGGTTCCTGGCGCTGCGGCGGCTTTTCGGCCCCGGGGTGGCGGTAGCCGCAATCGGGTTCTTCGGAACCTCCTATGGCATCTTCCTTCGTCAGGGCGGCGATCTCTTGCGCGGCTTTCACATGACGATGTTTTGGGTCCTGGTTTACCTGACCGCCCTGCAAAAAGACGCGCCGGTGCGGCGGGCCATCGGCGTGAAAATGGCACTTGCGGTCCTCTTCGTCCTCATTGCCTCCTCGGATTGGGCGTTTCTCGTTTTCTGTTTGGCGTTCTACGTCATGTGGCACATCTACGCCTCTCGCGCGTTTGCGTTCCGCCACCTGTTTTCGTGGGTTTTCCTGCCCGTGGCGCTGACTTTCACGGCCTATTTCGGCGCTGTCATCGCGCATACGGGGTTGCGCTTTTTTGCGATCGACACGTTGGTCACCTATTTTGGCCGCATGGGCAACGTGCTTTTGGGACCGCTTCTTAGGCAGGTTTGGGACCCCGAGAGCTTCCGGCAGCTATACCAGGCAAAGCACATCGTCATGTGGGATGCTAACGCTGCTCCGGCCGGCATGCACCAGGCAATCGGCGCCTATTGGCGAGCCATGACTGCGGGCGGCTTCCTGCTCGCGGCTCTCTTGGCGACCGCCTTCGTCGGCTGTTGCACGGCCATGCTGCTCCGCATTTCGACGGACCGGCTCGCCCGTGGCGCCATATTGGCGCTCTGGGTGGCGATATGCCTGGGAGTGGCGCCCTTCGCATGGGTGATCGTTTTGATCGGCTGTCTCATCTTTGCTCTGCCCAGACTGCGCCTAGGTCCCATTGATGCGGCGGTCGCCGAGCCGCCCTGGCAAGACCAGCTTCTTCGCGATCTCGTGGCCTGGATCACGATTTGCCTGAGCGCCGTGGCAATCACCGCCATGGCGTTTCCCAATTACGTCTTCTGGCTGTGGGACCGCGGCGTCTCGCCGGCAGGCCTTGCCGATTCGGTCGCCTTTGCGTTGATCTGCCATCTTCTCGTCTTCGGCGCTCGACTGGAGGTATGGCGGCGTGCGCTTCAGATGGAACCGCAGCTTGCACTATCGCCCTTCGCCGGGGGGGCGAGCAGGGCGGGCCAAGCGGCCCGGCAAGACGGGCTCGCGCCTCCACGACCTCCCAAGGAGCGGGCCGCTCTCGGCAATGCCCTCTGGCGGGTTGCGACGCCGGCCTCGGCCGCAGCGATCTTCGTGCTCGCCTGCCTCCATCTCGCCGGCAATTTCGAGCTGTACCGCCTCTATCCTCCGAGGTCGCCATCCTACGCTGCTGCGCTTCGCAAGCCGGAGTTCCACGGCAAGCTGTTCGTCGCCAACACCTATGATGCCCTGGTGTGGTACTTCACCCGCGGGACCAGTCTGATCACCACGATCGTGCCGCCCGACTCCGAGAGCACGAGACGTTTCAGGCATCTCAGCGATGGCGACAACGAAGTCAAATACTCTCACCCGGACTACTTTCTTTGTGACAACGATCCGTATTTCTCGTTCCAGCGTGTGGGCATGATCAACGGCGAGCTATGCGAGATGCCGGCGCATTGCACCTGTTCTGACTTCATGCGGATCATGAGCAAGGAAGGCGATACCCCAGCGGCCGTCGGGCCCGACTACGTGATCATGAAATACCATTACACCCATTGAGCGTCGCCGATCGCTCTCCTTCGTGGCGCAAAAGGTCCCCGATCCGATAGATGATCCAGTCGATACAGCAGACCCTTATGCTCGGGCGTAGTGAGAGATGGAGGGCGATCCGCGCGGCGAGCCGGTGCCGGTTGGTGCTCGCGCTCGCTTGCGTATTCATATTCACGCTCTATTGGTATGGCGCCTTTCTGTCATTTCCGCTGCTGGGGGAGGATGCGGCGGCGCTCTATTCCACGCTACTTGAGACGATCAGGGAGGGACATCTCGCCTCGACCCGCTTTTCAATCGAGTGGCTCGAAGGCCTGGGACTGCCGAACCTCTTTGTCACCTTCACCTTCGATCCCTTTGCGTGGCCGATGCTGCTGCCGCTCGAGCCGGCGGACTCGTTCCGCGTCTCGATGGCGTTGCGCGCCACCACCTCATGGTTGACCAGCTATGTATTCGTCATCGTGCTGTTTCGCGGCCGTCGTGGGCTTGCGCTGGCGTCGGCGACCCTCTATCTGCTGATCAACTTCATCCTGACGAGCGCCTGGGGCATTCCGACCTTCGCCGGCATCTACAATGCCACGCATGCGGCTTTGTTCCCGCTCTTGCCGACGTTGGCAACGTTGATCATGCGCCGTCCGCGCCGGCTCGGCGCGGCGGATCTCGGTCTCCTCGTCGCCTATCTCTTCTTCGTACTCGATTACCCGGTCGGATCTCTGATCGGGACGGCGGTGTTCCTCGTTTATGCGGTCGTTGCGCTTGCGCTTGCGCGGCCGGCCGAGCGCAAGGCCGCGCAATGGGGCCTCGCCAAGGTTCTGATTATCGTGGCGCTCGTGCTGCTCGGACCGCCGCTTTACATTCTTCAGTCGTGGTCGGCCTTGATCCAGGACTCGGCCCGGGTGGTGTTCGCCGGGGAGCTCTTCGGTTACGGAGAGTATTACCAGCCGCCGTTCATGTGGACGCAAGCACCAACGGTGCTGCGACTTTGCATCCTCATCGGGCTCTTGGTGCTGCTGTTCAACCGGCGCTGGCCGCGTCCCTTGCGAACAGCCGTGGGGCTTATCGCCCTCGTTGTCGGCGGTATCCAGCTCGCTGCACTCGCCAGATCGCAGGGACTGGACGGCGGGCTCGTCGACCGTCTTCCGCGGCTGCATTACTTCGAGTTCTACCTGCCGCTCTTCTATGCGACGTGCGGCGGCTTCGCGCTCTGTCATTCGCAGAAGCTGCTGCACCCCCGGCTCGATGATCGGCGGCATGCGCTCGCCTGGGCGGCGGGGACGATCCTGTGCCTGCTCATGGCCTTGTTCATCCTGCCTCTGGCGGCAATCTTTCTTGGTGCTTATTTCCTGCTCGTATCATTCGCCCTTCTGCGAGGGGAGTCGGCGGACGCCGGCCGCATCCGCTCGTCAAGGCTGCGGCGGCTTTTGACATTGAGCCTGATTTCCGGCCTGGTCGCGCTCTCGATCGGGACCTGGCTGCCCCCTAGTCCGGAAATTCATCCGGTCTTCGCAAGCTCGATGCGTTGCCGCAGCGGCGCCCTGTGGTGCCGCGATCCTGCGGGACCGACCATGGATGCGGCCGCTAATCCGATCACCCGGTACTTGCGAGGCGCATTGAACGGGGGCGAGCGCTTTGCCGGACGCGCCGAAACCCTGATCAGGCCCCCCGCCAGAGTCTCCCTCACGGTCGCCGGAGAGCTGCGGTGGACGCCGGAGCTATTCGATCGTTTCCACGCGTGGTATGCGCGTGCGTATGACGCGCAAGTCGTCAAGGACCCCTCCGGCGGCAATCCGCTGCGCCTTCCCCCCGAGCAGGTCGTCTGGTTCGGTCCCGGCGATTCGCGCGACTACCTGCTCTATGCGCTCGCTCGGCTCGCCCACAGCGACGTGGCGTTCCTTGGGCCCATGCAGGAGGACCTAGTCCTGGAGATGCAGAAATGGTTCATCGAGCACGGTCGCAGCATCGGTATCGCCGCCTCCGACGTAACGGACGGGTGGGAGACCGCGCGCTCGATCGAGGCCCTCGTGGACGAGCGTACCAATGCCTACTTCACCACCGGCAACGGCCTCGTGCAGCGGGCATTGCCGTTTCAGGACGTTCCGGTCGCCTCCGCCTATGAGCAGAGCCTCGGTTATCTCTATTATCTGCTGTGGACCCGCTACGTCAGCGCGGGCCACGCAGCGGCCCAGTCGATCAACATCACCGGCCTGGAGGCCCTTTATCCGGAGCGGCTGGCGCTCCTCGGCGTGCGCTATGTCGTGGCCCGCGACAGCAAGGTCTATGAGCAGCCTCCGCTCGAGCGGGTCATGGGTTGGCACGGCTACTCGGTCTATGCCTTGCGTGACCCGAATATCTCGGGGTACCGCGTAAGCGGTATCGAGTTCGGCGACACACTCGCCGACGAGCTGAGGCTGATGCGGCGCCACGGCTTCGATCCGCGGCGGACGGCCGTTCTTCCTGCGAGCGAGCGAGGCTCATTTGAGGGCTTGGCGGGCCGAGGGGCGGGGACTTTGCAAAGCTCGTCGGTCCGAGTGGCGCCGAGCGAGCTGATCTTCTCGGCGAAGAGCACGGAAGGGCAAGGTCTTGTTGTGCTGCCGTTCAACTGGTCGAGATGCTGGCGACCGGAGTGGCGACGCGGAACGGGACATCTTGCCCGCGCGGACGTCGGGCTCATCGGCGTCGCTTTCGCGGGCGAGATCGAGCTGCATTTGCGCTGGATGGCCGGTTACGGAGGAGGGCGGGCGTGTCTGAACCAGGATGCGGGGATGGTCGGCGAGGCAAAGCAAGCCGCAAACCAGGTCCGCTTCGACAAGGCATACGAGCCGTTCGACGAGCATTCCCCGCCCTTTGCCGTGGCGCGGCTGACCTTCGCACGCGACAACGACATGGTGGCGGAGCGCGAGGCGGCGAGGCGCGGCGACATCGAGGCGGCCGTTCCCGCCTACGTCGGCGTGTCGCTTTCGCAGGATGAGCGCCACGGCCGCAGCTGGTCTCAAGCGGTCGATTGGCGGTTCATGAGGAGCGGGGAGGGCTACGAGTTCTCGGGCCGAAACGGCGGCGGCGCGAGCCTCGTGGTCCTGCCGCTCGCCTTTTCCTATTGCTGGCGGGCCGCCTGGCAAGGACCGGCCGGCGAGCTCGTGCCGGTCGACCGGGATTGGCTCGGCGTGCTCTTCCGAGAAGCGGTCGCGCTGAGGCTCGATTTTGCGTCAGAGGCTCCCGACGCCGGCTGCGCGCGCCAGGACCGCATAAGGCAGACTGTCTCCGATCTGCTCGACCAAATCGGGGGGAGGACGGCCGGCGGGCGCTATGCGCTCGGCGACACGGTCCGCTTTGGCACCGGCGGCGACGCGGAGGCTTATATGACCTCAGGATGGTCGGGTCCTGAAACCTGGGGGCGATGGTCGGTAGGCAAGACCTCACAACTTGTCCTAAGAGTCGATCCGCCGTCCTCGGGCGATCTGCAATTGGAGGCGGTCGTGGGCGCCCTCATCGGCGGCCCTCGCCAGTTCGTATCGGCGACGATCGCGGTCAACGGCGTCACGGTCGGCGAGTGGCATTTTGCCGGCGGCAGCGGACCCGCCCCCAGGCAAGTCATCGTCCCGCGCGATCTGGTGAGCGGAACGGGCGACATGGTCGTCGAGTTCACGGTCGAGGATCCCGTGTCTCCCGCGGCGCTCGGCATGTCGAGCGACGAGCGCGAGCTCGGACTGAGCTTCGCGAGCCTTGCGGTGAAGGCCGCGGACAAGCATTAGACCGCAAACGGCCTTCTCCTTGCGGTAACGCCCATTGTCATGTGTCGGCAGGAAGGGGGGGTAACGTCAATTGTTGTGTGTCAGGAGGAAAGGGGTAGCTGAGCCCTGGGACTTGTTTTCATGGTTGAAGACGGCGAAGAGGATTCGGTCCATGGAGGTTCTGTCCTGGAAGGTTCCCAT
>DATNIT010000191.1:0-2333 GCA_035604335.1 Allostellaceae bacterium
GCTCCAAACGCCGACGATCGCAACCACCTGTCCCTGATATTCGTGTCTCAGCACAAGGGTGCAGTTCAGTGGATTTCTTGTAGGCACTCCGCCTGGCGCACGTCCGTCGCCGAATTCTCGATCCGGCCCACGAAAACCCCGGCCTAATTGAGTACGCGCCGCCGGCTCCGAATGAAGCTCCGGACGGCGCGCAGGGCCACCAAGTATCCGTGGTGCCAGAAGATTTGCTCGCGCGCCGCCCGATCGAGGGCTGCCAAATCCTCGCGAGAGCGGGGCGCGTTCTCTTCGAGCCATTCCGTGAGCAGGGCCATGCGCGAATCGATCGCGTCCTCGAGGGCAATCCCTGGCTCGCCCAGTGGCGCGGCTGCTTCCTCCCAGAGCCCATTCGCGGGGGGATAGACAATCGACTCGGTCATGTCGGGAGAACGCGCCGCCCCGGGATCGGGTTCCTCCAACCATCCCTTGTGCGCGATCGCACCGAGGCGCCACACGCGCTCAATGCCGGCGGGATCTGGCCTGCCTCGGCAGAGCTCGAGAAATCTCCTGCCAGATCTCGTCGTCCCACAAATGGATACCGCCGGTGATGCCGGTGTCGTTGGGCGCGATGCGCACGCCCTTCGGGAGATCGAAATCGATATGCTTGGCATTGCCGCCGCCGAGATAGAGCACATCGTAGTTCAGCAAGGTGGCGACGATGCCGATCGCCTTGCGGACCCGTCGGTTCCATTTCTTTCGGCCGTGGGCGAGGCGCGCCTCGTTGCCCAGGTACTCGTCGTAGGTCTTGCCGTTGTGCAGCGGGTGGTGGGCGAGCTCGAGGTGCGGCGCGGGCCGCCCGTTGTCGAAGATGGCGCTGCCGATGCCGGTGCCCAGCGTCAGCACGACCTCGAAGCCGCGTCCCCTGATGATTCCGAGGCCCTGCACCTCGGCGTCGTTCATCAGGCGCACCGGCCTCCCGAACAGGCGCGAGATCCTCGCCTCCAGCGGAAAGCCGCGCCAGGATGGGGTTCCCAGATTCGGCGCCGTCAGCACGCGGCCGGCCCGGATCACGCCGGGAAAACCGATGGAGATCCGCTGAAAGGGGGGCAACGGAGCCACGAGCTCGGCGACCTGCTTCAGCAACTCATCGGGTGAGCAGGGGTGCGCCGTGGCGACGCGGACGCGGTCGGTCAGCATGCGGCCCGCGCCATCGAGCACCGCGGCCTTGATCCCGGTACCGCCGATGTCGATCCCGAGTGTGCGAATGTCCGTCGACCGGACTCCGCGAGACCTTTGCCGGGGCGCGCCATCGAGCTTCATGGATGTCATCCTGCGCCAATCTATCGGTGATCGCGACCCGCGCCATGGCCGTTGAAGAAACGCGAGGGCAAGCGGATAGGATCCGCACCGTCCGGCTGAGCGCGGTTGCTCGAAACCGATGGCTGCGAGGGCCGGACGGTGGCTCAAGAGCAGCGCCATCGTCAACGGCGCGTAGAACTTCCTTTACGCACAATGCGGTTGACCAGCCGTGCTATTGCGCGGTCGGTGTCCGTCTGGCACTGCAAGAGAGTTGAGCTGCCCCCCACACACCGAGGAGGAGGAACTCCCATGAGCGCATACGTCGTCGTGCAGGAAGACATCAAGGACGAGGCGACCTTCGCCGAATATCGCAAGCAGGTGCTGCCCACCATCGCGGACCATGGCGGCAAGTTCATCGTGCGCGGCGGCAAGCTCACGGTGCTCGAGGGTAAGTGGCCGATGCCGCGCTTCGTCATCATCGAGTTCCCGTCCCGCCAAGCCGCCGAGGGCTGGTATCGCTCGCCGGAGTACCAGAAGATACTTCCGCTCCGACTCAAGAGCGGTACCGGCAATCTCATCATCGTCGACGGCGCCTAAAGCAATTTCCGATTGGGTCCGATTCCTCCTTATTTCGTCATGGCCGGGCTTGTCCCGGACATCCACGTTCTCCTCAGCCGCAGAAAGAAAACGTGGATGCCCGGCACGATGGTCGGGCATGACGGAAGGAAGGAAGCGTTGCGTGGCGAGATGCTCTCGCCTAGAGCCCGCCTGCCGCGCCATGCCAGGATGGGCCGGAGGCGGCGTGGAGCGCGGAGGTCGCGGGGTCGAGACTCACGGCGGAGACGCGCGAGAAGGCGTTGAGGCCGGGGTCGTTCGCCTGCACGACGACGCGGTGGCCAAGGGCGGCGAGGGCGTCGCGCACGGCGGGCTCGATGCGCGCGTCGACGTAGGTCTCCTTGCCCTGGCAGTGGACGCGCGGCGCCGCGATGGCGTCGGCGAGCGGCAGCTTGAAGTCGCGCCAATGGACGAGCGCGTGGAGCACGCCCGTGGTGATGCGA
>DATNIT010000192.1:0-14941 GCA_035604335.1 Allostellaceae bacterium
GACCGGAACGGCGTGATCGTAGCCCGCAATCCTGGCGAGACCTGGGTTGGGCATCGCATGACTGAGGGCTTGCTGCCGCTCTTGCGCGGGCAATCTGTCGGGACGATCGAAGAGCGGGGGCTCGATGGCACGCTGCGCCTGTTCGGCTACGTTCCCCCGGACATACCGCCGGCGCGCGGCCTGATGGTCGTGGCGGGAATCGCCCAGTCGGAGGCTCTGGCCGAGATCGATCGCACCATATGGACCAATGCTGGGGGAATCCTCGGAGTTCTCTTCTGCACTGCTTTGGCCGCCTGGCTCTACGTGCGCCGGTTTATTGATCGCCCGTTCCAGCGCCTTCTGAGCGCGGCGGCTTCCTGGCAGTCCGGCGACTGGAAAGCCCGGGTGAGCGCCCGGACCGGGGTCTCCGAGTTCGACCGGCTCGGCGCCTCCTTCGATGGGATGGCCGAGGTGGTCGAGGCGCGCGACAGCGCGTTGCGCGAGAATGCGGAGCGGCTCAAGCGCAGCGAGGAGCATCTGGCCCGTGCACAGCGCGTGGCCGGAGCAGGCAGCTTCGAGCACGTCTTCGAGTCGAACACGCTGGAATGGTCCGACGAAAGCTATCGGATCTTCGGCCTCGATCGTGAGAAAGGTCCTCCCAGCATTCCGGCTTTGGGAGAGATGATCCTTCCCGAGGATCGCGAGCGCCTGTATCGGCACATCGCGGCCGTGCGCGAGGGACATACTCAATCCAAGTTGGAGTTCCGCATCCGGCGGCCCGATGGCGCGGTCCGCACCATCCGCACCGAAATGGAGATGGTGCGCGACGGCGACGGCACGCCCGAGAAGCTCATCGGAGTCTGCCGGGACGTCACCAAAATACGGGATTTGGAGCGGCAGCGAGACGCCTTCGAGATACAGCTGCGACAGGCGCAAAAGCTGGAAGCGCTCGGCACGCTCGCGGGCGGCATAGCGCACGATTTGAACAACGCGCTGGTACCCGTGGTTTGCCTCAGCGATGCGATGCTGAAGCGCACACCCGAGGGAAGCCGGGATAGGGAAACTCTGGGGCTCATAGACGCGGGCGGCAAGCGCGCCCGGGATCTTGTGCGCCGCATTCTGACCTTCGCCCGCAAGGACGAGTCTAAGCGTGAGCCGCTCAATTTGGAGACGACCGTGGCCAACACCCTGAAGCTGTTGCGCGCGAGCATACCCTCCACGATCGCGATCGAGGAGCGCCTCTCGAGCGCGGGGCTCGCGTACGCCGACGAAGGCCAGATCGTTCAAGTCTTGATGAATCTGGTAACCAATTCAGCGCAGGCGATCGGGGAGCGGATGGGTACGATCACCGTCGAGCTTTCAGAAATTCCGCATTCGCACCTTGCCGGCCATGGCGCGGCCGTTCGCCTCACGGTCGAGGACACCGGCTGCGGGATGGACGAGGCAACGCGCGGCCGGGTGTTCGACCCCTTCTTCACCACCAAGGAAGTGGGCCAGGGAACCGGGCTCGGGCTCTCGGTCGTGCACGGCATCGTGACCGCTCACGCCGGCTTCATCACGCTCGCCAGCGAGGTCGGCCGCGGAACGCGAGTGGACATCGATCTGCCGATTTCGGCTGTAGTCCGCACGAACGTGGAAGGAGAGGCCGCATGAGAGAAAGAATTCTCTTGATTGACGACGACATCGCCGTTCTCCGGACGCTCGAGATCGTGTTGTCCGATCGCGGCTATGACATTCTCACCGCGAAGGATGGCGTGGAGGGTTTGCGCGTCTTCCGAAGCGCCCGTCCCGATCTCGTCATCACCGATCTCATCATGCCGGAAAAGGAGGGCATCGAGACGATTGTCGAGATGCGGCGCGAGCGGCCGGAAGCCAAGATCATCGCGATCTCCGGCGGCGGCAGAACGCACAACATTGGCTTTCTGGATATCGCGGCAACGCTGGGCGCCAGTGCGGTCCTCGCCAAGCCCTTCACCCCCGATCAGCTTGCACAAAAGATCGACGAGGTCACACGATGATGAAACGCCTGAGCATCGCGCGCTCGATTGCCGCCATCCTGATGCTGTCGGCAGTGCCAGTCTCCTCCCGAGCCGCAACGCCCGAGGAGGCAAAGGCATTTTCGGAGAGAGCCGCCGCCTACATCAAACAGGTCGGCGAGGAAAAAGCCTTCGCCGACTTCACCCGGCCCGACGGCGGTTTCGTGGACGGCGAGCTTTACGTGTTCTGCTACGACCGCAACGGCGTCAATAAGGCCCACGGCGGCAACCCCTCATTCGTCGGGCGGAACCTGCTGCATATCAAGGACCCCGACGGCAAGGAGCCGAACTACCTGATCGTGCGAAAGGGCTTCGACGAAGGACAAGGTTGGGTCGATTTCAAATGGCCCAATCCGGTCACCAAGAAGATCGAACGCAAGTCGGCCTACGTGATCCGCACGAACGATGTCGTCTGCGGCGTCGGGTATTACATGGGGTGATCGGCGCTGCCCGCGTTTATGAGTTCGTGCGCTAGAGCGAGAGCACGCGTCCTTCCGGCGTGGTGCTCTCGGTGGCGGCATGCCCGCGGCTCGAGGCGGCGATGGCGTGCTCGGAGGCCCATTCGCGCATCTGCCGGATTTCGTCCCGCCGCATGCGGGCCAGCGGCACGGTCTGGCGCACGACCGCGCGCAGATCGTTCATGTCGAGGTCGGTCTCGCCGGCGCTGCGCTCGCGCTTGTCGAAGGCGCGCACCAGGGCCTCGTTCACCCAGGCCGCGATCTCCGCGCCCGTAAGGGCGAGGTCCTCGCCGAGGAAGTCGGGACCGGAGAGGCGCGCGAGCTCCGCCATGTCGAACCGTGCCGGATCGCGCTTGGCGCGGCGCAGGTGGATCCCGACGATCTCGGCGCGCTCGGCGTCGGTCGGTAGGTCGATGAAGAAAATCTCGTCGAACCGCCCCTTGCGGAGCGTCTCCGGCGGCAGCTGGTCGATCTGGTTCGCCGTCGCGAACACGAAGACCGGCGCCGTCTTCTCCTGCAGCCAGGTGAGGAAACTGCCGAGCACGCGCAGCGACACGCCGCTGTCGCCGACATAGTTCCCGAGATGCGGCAACCCCTTCTCGATCTCGTCGATCCAGAGGATGCAGGGCGCGACCGATTCCGTGATCCGGATGGCGTCGCGCATGTGCTCCTCCGAGGAGCCCACGAGCGAGGAATAGACCTTGCCCATGTCGAGCCGGATCAGCGGCAGGTGCCAGGACGCGGCGACGCATTTCGCCGACCATGATTTTCCGCAGCCGGGAATTCCCGTCAGCAGCACGCCCTTGGGCGGATCGATACCGAACGCCCGGCCCTTCGGTGAGAAGGTGGCGGCGCGGATGCGCAGCCATTCCTTGAAGACGTCGACGCCGCCGATCTCCGCCAGCGTTAAGCCCCGAGTATCGATGTATTCGAGAATCCCGCTCTTGCGGATGATCTGCTGCTTCTGGCGGAAGATCTTCTCGATGTCGCCGGAGGTGAGCGCGAGGTCCTCGACCAGCGCCTTGGCGAGCGCGCCCTCGACCTCTGACAGCGTGAGGCCCAGCGAGGCGTCGACCAGCTTTTCCACCAGCGCGGGATCGTGGTCGATCTGGATCGTCTTGTTTCCGGCGAGCCGCTTGATGAAGTTTGCGATGTAGTTGGAGATTTCCTCACGGCTCGGCATCGGGAAATCGATGACGGTGATTTCCTTCTCGAGCTCGAAGGGCGCGGCCATGCTCGGCGAGACGATCACGCAGTTGGCGTGATAGCCCTTGGTGCGGATATTGATCGCGAAATCCCGCAGGCGCCGGCGGTAGATCGGGTTGGCCGCGCGGTCGCCGAGGTAGGGATAGGGATCCAGCAGGACGAAGATGTAGCCGCCGGGGTGGCGGTCGCGGCCGGTGGTCATTCCCTCGAAGAGCTCGATCGCCGCCGTCAAGTCGGCGAGGCGATGCCGGGCGTTGTCGGGATCGTTCGCAGGCTCGACGCCGCGCACGCCGCGGCTCGTGCTCCAGATCAGCATGTGCTGGTCGAGGTGCTTGGCGAGCGCGCGCACGACCGCGAGGCAGCGGTCCTCCTCGAAGGTGTTGATGTGGATGAGCGGATAGCGCGCGCGCACCAGGCTCTGCAACTGCGCTTGGAAGTCGTGCGCGGAGGTGGCATCGACAGGCGCTGAGGGCATCTTAGGCGGTCCCGCTGGGGGTTGCTCGGTCGTCAGCCTAGATCATGCCCCCAGTATGGTTAACAAATTCAGCGACGGGCGCGCCGGCAAGAGGTCTCGGCAGAAATCCCGCCCTCTCCCCGCGAGCGCGGAGGGGTATCGTGAAAGCGTCCGGAGTTGACACTTCTGGCGATGGGGGAAGCATCCCTGGCCTTCATGGGCACCAAGGTTCGAGTAGCGCCACAGGTTCACTACAGGTGGTGCTCGTCGGGGCAGTCCGCGGTCTCGATCTGAATCGTCGAGTGCGCGATCCCAAAGCGGTCCTTCAATCGGCTGTTGATCGCCGGGATTACAGATACGGGGTCCGCGTCGGGCGCGCAGCGCACGTGGAGCGTAACCAGAGAATGCCCCGCCGTCAGCGACCAAGCATGAACATGGTGCACCTCCGCGACCGCCGGCACCGTGGCAGCCAAGTCGGTGCGCAGCGCGTCGAGATCGATCCCCGGCGGGGTCCCCTCCAGGAGGATATGGGCCGATGATCTCACGATCTCGCCCGCGCTCTTCAAGATGAGAACGACCACCAGAATCGACAGCATCGGGTCGATCGGCGACCAGCCGGTCAACAGAATGATACCGGCGGCGATGATGGCGACGACGAAGCCTAGGAGATCGCCGAGCACATGGAGCCAGGCGCTGCGCATGTTCAGATTGTTGCGATTGCCGCCATTCAGCACGAGGAAGGCAACGATATTCGCGAGCAGGCCGGCGATGGCAACCACGAGCATCGTGCCGCCCAGGACAGGCGCCGGCGCCGCAAACCGCCGCACCGCCTCGAAGACGATCCAGGCGGCAATGACGAACAACGCGCAGCCGTTCACGAAGGCCACCAGCACCTCGATTCTCTGATAGCCATAGGAGCGCACGGCATCGGCTGGCCGCTTGCCTATGCGAAGCGCGATCCAGCTCATGCCGAGAGCCGCCGCGTCCGACGCCATGTGTCCGGCATCGGCGAGCAGTGCCAGGGACCCCGCGATCAGACCGCCCCCGGCCTCGACAATCATGAACAGGAAGATGATGCCGAACGCCCAGCCAATGCGCCGCTCGTCATCGACCTCCGCGCCGTGGCTGTGAGCCTGATGATCGCCATGGCCGTGGTGCCCGTGATGATGCCGGTGCTTATCATGGCGATCATCGTCGCCACGATGCTCGTGGCGACCGGCGTGATCGTGGTCGTGGGCCGACATCTCCGGCGCTCCAGTGCGAGATTGACTGTTACGTTATAACGTTATATGAATAGCTATTCATCTGTGTGGAATATGGCTCCGAACGACCCACTGTCAATATCCGACGGCCAAGCGATTGAGCTGGCGGAGATGTTTCGTCTCATGGGCGACGCGAGCCGGCTCAAGATCATCCTGGCTTGCTTGGACACGCCGACTTGCGTATCGGATATTGCGATCCGCACCCGGCTCTCACCGTCGCTCGTCAGCCATCATCTCCGTTTGCTCCGCGCCGCTCGCGTGCTGCGCGCTCAGCGGCAGGGCAGGCAAGTGTTCTACGCGGCGGCCGACCAGCACATTCGGCGTGTGATCACCGACATGGTGGCCCATGTGGGTGAACCGTCGGAAGCGCAGGAAATCCCGGCTGTCGCGTGACTGCAGCCTCGCTCGCGATCGTCTATCGCCTAATCAAAGAAGGGCGCGAGGCTTGGAAAGAGGACGCGTGACGCCGCCGACGCGACGTGTCGATGCGAGCGGCGGCCCGCTCAGAGAACCGGCCAGACCCAGAACGCCAGTCCGACCAGAGCGATGAACGCGCCGCTCAGCACCTCGCCATAGCGTTCGAGCGCGCCAAGCCGTATGCGCTGCAGCCCCGCCGCCGAGTACGCACACAACAGCACGTAAGTCGCGATCGTGCTGAGCGCGAACACCACGGCCATGATGGCGATCAGGCCGAGGCCGTATTTGCCTGCCGCGAAGAAGGCGGGGATGCCCTCGACCATGGGCGAGGAACCGAGAATCAGCAGCAAGGCTGTGCGCGCCGTGGTCTTGTGTCGGTGCTCATGCAGCGGCGGCTCCGCCTCGGTATCGAACCCGAGCGCATGCAGCGTCTCGACGGTGTGATCGTGCCAATGCCGATGGGCCGGGCCACTCCCGTGCCGATGAACGTGCGCGTGCCGCGTGAGTTCCGCCGTCTCGCCGCGCAACGGCGCATAGAGCGGGTCGCGAGCCGGATCCTCGTTATGCCCGTGCGGCTCACCGTGGTCGTGGCCGCGGTCCCCATGGTGGTGGTCGTGCTCGGCGAACTGCGTCGTGTAGGTGTGCGCGTGACCGCCGTGATCGATGGTGAGGGCGACGGCGAATCCATGGGGCTCCGGGATCTCGTCGACCGATTCCCAGTAGGTCCCGTGGTTCGCGAACATGAAGAGCTGGCGCCTGCCATCCTCGCGCCGGGTCTCCAGGCGGATCGCATCGGCGTGCGCGCCCGTGAGGCGGAAGCGAGGGGGCTGGCCGGTCTCGAAGATCGAGAGCTCGATGTCGCCGGCCTCGGTCGGAATGCGACTGAGCTCCGGCCCGTGGATCGCGGTTGCGCCATCGTGGCCCTGCCCGTGCAGATGGGAGACGTCATGGGCGTGGCTGTGCCCATACCCGTGCCCGTGCGAGCCTCCGAGCTCGCGCCAGGCGGAGATGGCGATCCAGCCGCCGAAGGCGATCAAAGCCAGGCTGGAGGCGGTGTCGACATAGTGGCCGAAGCGCTCCGCGACGGCGACGCCCGCGAGCCAAACGACGGCGGCGATGAGCAGCGTCGAGAGCACGTGGCCGGTGCCGGCGACCAGCGCCGCGCGCGCCGTCTCCGCCTTGCTCCAACTGCGCTGGCGCGCGATCAGCGTGATCGGGACCCAGTGATCCGGCACGACCGTGTGCAGCACGCCGACGGCGGCGACGGCGGCGACCAGCAGCAGCTCCGGTCCGTAGGTCACTTCTCGTCTCCGTGGTCGTGCTGGTGCTCGGGGTCGAGGTGGCTGTGGGGATGCACGTGCCGGGTGCCGTCGGCGTGGGCGTGCTCGTGCTCGTGGAACACGATCTCCAGGTGGCGGCCGAAGGCGTCGGCGATCCGGCACAGCGTCTTCAGGCTTGGAACGTGATCGCCGCGCTCGAGGCGCGAGATCATCGATTCGGTCATCCGCAACCGCCTCGCCAGTCCTTTCTGGGTTTCCCCGGTGCGGGTACGGAGTTCCAGCAGCTTCCGCGCGCACTCGGCGGCGAGCGCGGCGCTGTTATTTGATCGCCCGCGGCGCGGCGCGCGCGAACGGGGCTGCGTCATGGCGGCTCCGACTTAGCAAAAATGCGAACCCTGGGACGCGCGTACTTAGCAAAGGTGCGAAGTGCCTGTCAATGTTGCGCACACCGTCGGAATAGGGTAGGGGGTATGCTATAATCGTAGCGGAGCGCTCCGATGGGCCACACCATCCGTGAAAAGACCAAGCTCTTGAACCGTGTCCGCCGGCTGCGCGGGCAGGTGGAAGCGATCGAGCGCGCGCTCGAGGCGGAGGCGGAATGCATCGAGGTGATGCAGCTCGTCGTCTCCGTCCGCGGCGCCGCGACCAGCCTGATGGCCGAGCTCATGGAAGATCACATCCGCTTCCATATCTCGGATCCCGCCCGCGATCGCGATGCCGACCGCGCCAAGGGCTCCGAGCAGCTCATCGACGTGGTCCACGCCTACCTGAAGTAACCGGACAAGGAGGCGCGCCCTGACCGCCGCCGAAAGAGAAGACGAGCACGAGCAGGAGCACGAGCACGGCTTCGCGTGGTCGGAGGCGGCGCGCATCGCCCTCGTCGCGCTCGCGGCGGCGGCCGTTTGGTTCCGCCTCTGGGAGCCCTTCCCGCAGGTCAGCGCGATCGGCGTGCTCGGCGTCCTTATCGGCGGCTGGCCAATTTTCAAGGAGGCGGCGGAGAACGCCGTCGCGCGGCGGATGACCATGGAGCTCTCCATGAGCATCGCCATCATCGCCGCCGCGGCTATCGGAGAGTTCTTCACCGCGCTGGTCATCACCCTCTTCGTGCTGGTCGCCGAGGTGCTGGAAGGCATGACGGTCTCGCGTGGTCGGCGCGCCATTCTCGACCTGCTGGATTTTCTGCCTCGCTCGGTCTCCGTCCGTCGCGCCGGCGCGGTGCGCGACGTGGACGCCGATGAACTCAAGGTCGGCGATGCCGTGCTGGTGAACCCCGGCGGCCGCGTGCCGGTCGACGGCACGGTCGTCGGCGGTCACTCCTTCGTGGATCAGGCCCGCATCACCGGCGAATCGATGCCGGTCGAGAAGATCGCGGGCGCGCCGGTCTACGCCGGGTCGATCAACCAGTCGGGCGCGCTGGAGATCCGCGCGGAACGGATCGGCCGCGACACGAGCTACGGCAAGATCATCGAGGCGGTCGAGAATGCCGAGCGCTCGCGCGCCCCGGTGCAGCGCCTGGCCGACCGCCTTGCCGGCTATCTCGTCTATTTCGCGCTCGGGGCGGCGCTGCTGACGTTCCTGGTCACGCGCGACATGCGCTCGACGATTTCCGTCGTCATCGTCGCCGGCGCGTGCGGCGTCGCCGCGGGAACGCCGCTCGCGATCCTCGGCGGCATCGGCCGCTCGGCGCGGCTCGGCGCCATCATCAAGGGCGGCCTCTATCTCGAGATGCTCGGCCGCGTGAACACGATCGTGCTGGACAAGACCGGCACGCTCACCTACGGCCGCCCGGAAGTGCAGGCGGTCGTCCCGGCCGATAACCACTCTCGCGACGCGGTGCTCGACGCCGCCGCATCGGCCGAGCTTCGCTCCGAGCATCCGCTGGGGCAGGCGATCGTCGCGCACGCCCGCGAGCAAGACCGGCCCCTGACCGAGCCGGAGCGGTTCGACTACACGCCGGGCCGCGGCATCGCCGCCCTGGTCGGCGGCCGCACCATCCTGGTCGGCAACCGCGCGCTGATGACCGATCGCGGCGTCGCCGTGCCGGAGAATTTCGCGGCGGGCACCGAGGCGGCATCCGAAATTCTCGTCGCGTGCGATGGCGTGTTTCTCGGCTGCATCGCCGTCGCCGATTCCGTTCGGCCCGAGGCCCGGCGAGCCGTCGAGGCGCTCACCCGCATGGGCCTCCGGACCGTCCTGCTGACCGGCGATACGAGGGCGGTCGCCGACGCCGTGGCGCATCGACTCGGCATTGCGGAGGTCGAGGCCGACCTGCTGCCCGAGGACAAGCTGACCCGGATCAAGGAGCTCGTCGGCAGTGGCCGCCTGGTTGCGATGGTGGGCGACGGGATCAACGATGCGCCGGCCTTGACCGCGGCCGATGTCGGGGTCGCGATGGGCTCGGGAACCGACGTGGCACGCGAGAGCGCGGATGTCGTCCTGCTCGGCAACGACCTCGAGCGATTTGCCGACACGGTCGCCATCGCGCGGCGCACCCGCAAAATCATCTGGCAGAATTTTATCGGCACGGTCGCGGTCGACACGCTGGGCATCGCGCTCGCCGCAATCGGTCTCCTAAATCCGCTGCTTGCGGCCTTCATCCACGTCGCATCCGAGATGACCTTCATCCTTAACTCCGCACGGCTCCTACCGACCGCGGATCGCGCCGCCTCTCGCCCGGCCGAAGAGACTGTCGTGCATGAGGCTCTGGTGAAGGCGGCATAAGCACGGCGGTTGAATCGGCCTGCAGCGAGCGAGAACCCATCGGCTCGTCGCAAGAGCGGAATGCTGGTGCAACCCCAGCGACCCGAGATGAGGTTGCCGAGGGTGATATTACCCGCCAAGTAATTGCGTGGCCGAGGCGCGATGCCACGATCCCGAGCATGATCGAGACCGACGCCTCAACCGGGATCGCCGCGGCGTCCGCGCCCTCGGAGATCCGGACCTGGTGGCCGTATCCGCCGTTCATCCGGTGGATCGAGCGCCGGCGCGAGCGCGCTCGCGGGCTCAGCGCGCGGCGGCGGCCGGCTTCTGCGGGGCGAGCACGAGCCCGTACCGGGTCATCACCTCCACCAGTTTCGCGGGATTGGGGCCGCCGGGCGCTTGAGCGGCTTCCGCGACCTCGTGAAAATACTTCAAGCCGATATCCGGGGTCAGGATGATGAGCGCCCGGGTGGTGCCCTCGTGCGGGTTGCTGAAGGCGTGGACCGAGCCGCGCGGCGTGTACATGCGCTCGCCCGGCTTCAGGTCCCGGGTCTCGTCATCGACCGTGTAGCGCAGCACGCCCTCGAGGACGTAGACGACCTCCTCGTTCTTGCCGTGGCTGTGCGCCGGCGGCACCCGCGCGCCCGGCGGCACCGTCAGCTCGAACACGCCCATGCCGGCGCCGGTGACGGTGCCGTCGAGCAGATAGCGGATCTCGAGCTGGCCGATCTTCAGGACCGGCAATTCTGGCGGCTGCATCCTTCCCTCCTCGAGCGGGACGCCGCGATCCTAGCACGGCGAGCGCCGGTGCGAACCCGGCGAGCCTACCGCGCCATCTGGAGCGGCATGCCTTTCGCGACGGCGGCGATGTCGTAAGGCTCTTCCGCCAGCGTCTCGGCGTTCCACATGCTGCGCGCCGTGGTGAGGAAGGGGCCGTCGTAGACGTGGATGGCGCCGCTGAGCTTCTCCAGCGGATTGACCACGGAATGGATGATGTCGCGGCCGAGGATCACGGTATCGCCGTCGCCCAGCGCCTCGCCGCTTGCGGGCTCGATCTGGAATTTTCTCGTGCCACCGGAGACGCGGCGCCAGAACACGTTGTCCTCGCGCCCGCCGTACATGCCGATCACCGCCGACATCCGGTGGTCGTGCGGGAACGTCACCTGCTTCGGCGCCCAGACCACGTTGAGCACCGTGAGGTCCGGTGACTGATGCAGCACCTGCACCGCGGCCTTATCGGGCGCGCCGATCGCACGCAAGAGGGACGCGGGCTCGGAGACCGCGCGCGCCACCACCTCGCGCAGCGCCTGCCGCGACCGCTCGCCGAGCGCCGCCCTGAGATCCCCGATGAACTGGTCCAGGTCGAAACTCATGGGTCGCTCCCTTCGATGGCCGGCTCTGGTGCATCCTCAGACCGAGATGCTTCCCGCATATGGCGTCGGAGTGCAATCCCCTTTGTGAATGAAGTCCGCTCCGACTGCGCCGCCAACTACGACGACTACAGTCGCGAGTGGCTCGGCAACAATCTCTGAATCGGCGCAGAGTCGCCGTCGGAGCGATCGGATAGCGCGGACGAGGCGACTCCGCTTCCCCCAATCATTGCGACGGGTGCGCGCGGTCGTCGGCCAGCTGCTTCAGGACCGCGACCAGGTCGCCGTCGGCGCCATAGCGGAAATTCGTGAACACGAAGCTGTCCTTCGCGGGCTTGAGCTCGGCGACGACGCTGACGTCCTTCTCCCGCTTGCCCTTGCGCAGGCCGTAGACGTTGACGAGATAGCGCCCGTCCTTCTCGCTCACCTCGGCCACGACGTATTTGTCGTCGGGATCCTGGCTGTTGAGGAAGGGATCGAAATCGAGGCCCACGATGTCGCCGGGCGATTTCCGCGCCGCCTCGGCGTCCTCTTTGAGCGCCTTCAGCAGCGGTGGATCGAAGAGCGCGCCGCGCTTGGCGATCGCCACGTTGGAGCTGTCCTCCTTCAGGTCGGGCTTGAGCGCGATCGGCACGTACCAGTCGTAGAACTTCTTCACGAACGCCACCGCCTGCTTCTGCCCGGCCTCGTCGGCCGAGGCCGCCGGCGCGCCCAGCAGGAAGAGCGCGAGAAGGATGAGTGTTGCGCGTTTCATGTTTGCCCCCAACGAGTCTGAGTGCCGGCATTCTATACTCGTCATGCCCGGGTTTATCCCGGGCAAGTCCCGGGATCAAGTTGGTCGAGACCCCGCCGCTAACGCCGGCTCTTGGCCGCGAGCCGGTCTTTGATCCGGCTCAGGGTGACGAGCACTCTTTCATGCGTGCCGTGCCCGATCTCCTCGAGCTCGTCGCGCGCGGTCAGCTTGAACTCGATCCGTCGCCACTCCACGCCCGTCACCTCCGCCTCGGCCACGATGCGCTGACCGACGGGCGTCGCCGCGACGTGGCGCACGGTGACGGCGGTGCCGAGCGCGCTCTCGCCGGGCTCGAGATAGGGCTTGAGCGCATTGAGCGCGGCATTTTCCATGGCCATGATCATCACGGGCGTCGCCAGCACCGGCGGGAGCGTCGCGTCCTTGAACTGATTGGCGAGGTGCTGGGGCGCCACCACCAGCGTGAACGTCCCCTTGGCGCCCAACGGTATCGCAGCCATGGCGAGCCCTCCTCGCATTCCCCGGTGTTGCCGATCTCTAGCGCCGGAGCATCCTCAAGTCGACTCCGGCGCCGTTTCCTCGGTCGCTTGCTGCGCCGCTTCCCGCTCGGCCGCGGCTCTGGCGGCGAGCGCCTCCTCGACGCGCTCCGCCACGCGCTTCTCGATCTTCGCGCGGAGCATCTCGCGGAGCTCGTCGGCCCTGGCGACGTGGGGCGCGGGCTGCCCGAGCATGCTTGGCGAGTGGCTCTGGCCCGCGCGCGCAAAGAGGCCGAGGTGGCGGCAGAGCGCCTCGAGCGCGCGCTCCTTGTCGTGCAGGACGACGCGCGTGGCGACGCCGTCGCCGCGCTTCACCACCGCGATCTCCGCGATCGCGGCGCGGTCGTCCGGGGAGATCTCGCCCGGCGGCTTCAGCGTCGTGGCGTCGGCAGACCAGTCCATGATCGCGCCGATATCGGCGAAGGCGATCCGCGCGAGCTCCGCGATCACGCGCTCTGCGGTGACGTGGAGCCGCGCGCGGCGCTCGGCGAGCCTCGCCTCGATCGCCGCGGCGACGTTCGGGCGCCGGGCGAGGCCGTGGCCGTTCTGCGCCGCCGAGGTCTCCCGATATCCCGCCCGGCGCGCCGCCGCGCTCGCGTTCATGTCGAGGAGATACTCGTCGACGAAGCGCGTCTGCTTCGGCGTGAGCGGCCGATCGGGCTTGCGGCTGGGACGGGAGGCACGCAACGGCATGCGCGGCGGCAGCGTCGTCATGGGGTGGCTCGGATTGTGGGAGAGGCCGAGAACGCGCGCTTCGGGCAGTCGCTCAGCGCTCACGGTCTGTACCAGATGAATCCGGATTTGTCAAGCGAAATCAAAGCCCGACGCGCAGCGTCGTCGCTCCGACCCTAGGCCTGCGGCGGCGGCGAGCCCTCGAACGGCAGTGCGGCGCCGCCTTCCATCGCTTCCAGCACACGGATGCGCTCCTCGAGCGGCGGATGCGTCGCGAACAGATTGAGGAACGCGACGGCGGCCCTCGGATTCTCGATGAACATCTGCCGCACTTCCGAGGGCGCGTGCGGCACATTGGGATTGGCGGCGATCTTGCGCAAGGCGGAGATCAAGGGCTCCGGACGTTTCGTCAGCTCGACCGAGCCCGCGTCCGCGAGGTACTCGCGTTTGCGCGAGATCGCGGAGCGCAGGATCAGCGCCAGCCCATAGGCGCCGGCGCCGACCAGCCCGATCGCGATCGCAAAAACGACGCCGCCGCCTTCCGATTTCGCCGACAGCGCGCGCCAGCCCAGTTGCGCGATGAACGAGATGATACCCACGAACAGGATGGTGACGATCAGCAGCCGGCAGTCGCGGTTCAGGATATGCGTGAGCTCGTGGCCCAGCACCGCCTCGAGCTCGGCGTCGTTCAGCCCGTCGAGGAGCCCGCGCGTCACGGTGATCGCATAGCTGCGGTTGTCGATGCCGCTCGCATAGGCATTCATGGCGTCGGTGTCGATCACATAGAGCCGAGGCACCGCCAGTCCGCGCGAGATGCAGAGCGGCTCGAGAACCCGGTTGAGCCGATGGGCCTCGGCGCGCCCGGCCCGCTCGGCGCCGGTGGCCCGGTGGATCATCCTGTCGTTGAAGAGATAGCCGATCACGAACCAGACCAGTGCCACCGCGATGACGGTGGGTCCGATGGCGCAGGCGATGCCGAGCGTGAAATCGAGCGGCCCGTACGTCCCGAGCACCGGCGTCACGTTGAAGGTCAGGAAATCGTCTCGCGACAGTCCATCGTCGGACGTGACGAAGAACACCACGACGTAGAGGAGCACGGTCAGGAACAACAGCAGCAGGAACGGAAACACCGCCAGCAGCAGCAGCGACTTGATGTTGTTGTTCCAGCGGTAGCTCGAGAGGCCGATGGTCATGGCGAGGGATGCGCGCGCCGGCTGGATTGTCGCATGAAATGGCGTCGGTCCTGGTCGGTCCCAGATTTGCGAAACAATATTATGGCGATTTTCCACTGTTGCGCTAAAATAATTAGTGGTGCTGCATCCATTGGGGGGCGCGGATGCGTCAATCAAACCAACTACTGCGCTGGTGGCCTGTCTTGGCTGGTATTGTCGCAGGTCTGTGGGTGCTGTTCACATGGTGGTACCCTGCGCCTCCGGTTTCCGATCCTCCTATCCGAGCTGCATGTCAAGCCAGCGATGTGATCATTACAAAGGAAGACATCACCTCGGGAAAAGCGATAAGCGGCGATAATATTTGCATTACTGACGGTGCTGAGATCGACGTTCACAACGGTGTGAAACTAGCGATAAATGCAAGGAAGAAACTAATCATCGAAGGTGCTGCCGTCTTCAATGGGAGAGGGTCACCTGGGACACAGGGGACCGCCGGCGTCACGCCGCCAGATTTCGTGATGGACAACGGAGGCCACAACAATGGCGTTGGGCACGATCAGGCAAGGTGTGAGCGAGAGTTCCAGGGATTTGGGAATAGCCCAGACGATCGGGGCGGACCAGGCGCTGACGGTGGGCCCGGTGGCCTGG
>DATNIT010000193.1:0-2209 GCA_035604335.1 Allostellaceae bacterium
GGGCGCCAGCCGCTCGTCGGAGCTCCGCCGCACCTGGTAACTGCCCTGCCGCAGCACGAGGGCGCGTCTCCCGTTGGGATCCCGGGGATTCTGCAGCTGGGCGCGCTCGGCCAGGATGTACCTGACCTCGCCCTGCTTGCGGCTATCCAGGATGGTCACTCCGCCGATCTCGGTGGCGCCGAGGCGCTGCCGAAACGAGATCGACAGATCCGGCGCGATCTGCTGCAGGTATCCCTCGTCCAACAGACCCAGGGAAAGATTGAAATTCGCGGTGTAGCGGATGTCCTCGAAGGTCCGAAATGCGACCGGGAGCACGTAGAGAGACATCGACGCCGCGAAGATCATCGCGACGACCGCGGCGGCGAGCCCGGGCATGGCCAGTGCCCGGTCCGCCATCCCCGCCATGCGCAACGAGACGATCTCGTTGTTGCGGCCCCATCTCAAATAAGCATGCACGATGGCGATCGTGATCGCGAAGGGCACGCCTCGATAGACTGGATCGGGCGCAAGGAGGGTGATCGCCTGCAGGAAGAGTCGAAGCGATATCGCGCGCTCAGCCAGCAGGTAGAGGAGGGATTGCGTCCCCAGGAGCAAAATGATGAGGCACAGCACCGTGCTCAGGGCCGCCGTATGCTCGAGCACGCGATAGAACATATGTCGCTGCACCACGGTCATGACGCACGGAAACCCTCACTCAACCGACGCATCGTCCCTGGACCCCTCGAGAAGCAGCCTCGCCGTCCGCGAAGCGCAATCCATATTATCCTACGAGTTCGGGCACTTGGCCAAGTTGCCGTCTCGCAAACCCCGGGTCAACTCTGGCGCTACCGCTGGGCGCGGATAGTCGCGTTCGCCGGGCAAGGCTCGCGCGACAAGGCCGCCGGTAGTTCGGTTTGCGCGCGGTCGTAGTCGGCGGGCACGCCGATGTCGATGAACCAGCCATCCGTCGCAAACGCGGCGATCTCGAGCCGATCGATGGAGCGCGCGAGGAAATCGGCTTCGAATGAGAACGCCGGCGGCAAGCTCCCGCCCTCGAAGATCCGGCGGTGGAGGAGGTAGGTGCCGGCGTTGATGATGCCGACTCCGCGTCCGCCTGTCGGGTTGAATTGAGTCACCCGTCCCTCCCGGGTCTCCACGGTGCCATAGCGCCCGGCATCCGGCGTGCTCACCAGCGCCATCGTCAGCGCGAGAGGATTCGAGCGGCGGATTTCATGCGCCGCCCACATCTCCGCGTGAGCCAGGCGCACGATTGAATCGCCGTTCAGCACCCAGATCGGCTCGTCGCCCGGGCCTGCGAGGGCAAGCGCGTGGCGGAGCGCCCCGCCGGTTCCGAGTGGGCTTGCTTCGACGGCATAGAGGAGATCGAGCGTGTGGTATGTGCCGCCAAAGGCGCTTCGGATGGCTTCGCCGAGATGACCCACCGACAGGATCGCGCGGCGGAAACCGGCATCCGCGAGCTCATCCAGCAGCCATGCGAGGAATGGCCGGCCCGCGACGGGCGCCATCGCCTTGGGAAGTCCCGACACGCGCGGGTGCAGCCGGGTTCCAAGCCCGCCTGCGAGCACCACCGCCTCCATCAAAGCCTCGGCCGAACGAGTCGGGCGAGCCGCGCCGTCACTCTATCCGCCATCCTTCGGTGCCCCGTTTGGTGAAGTGGCAAGGCCGTACCTCGCCGCCGGCGTCGCTGAGCGCGCGGATAACGTCCATCCGTCGGCTCGGGTCGACGAAGAAGATGGCGAACCCGCCGCCGCCCGCGCCTGAGACCTTTCCGGCGAGCGCTCCGGCGCTCGTCGCGCGTTCGAACAGGTCGTCGATCTCCGGGGTGGTGATGCCGTGCGCGGTCAGCTTCTTCGCCTCCCAGGAATCGCGCATGCGCTCGGCCAAGTCGGCGAAGTCGCCTTTCAGCACGGCCTCCTTCATGGCGAGTGCATCGTCCTTGAGACGCTTCAGAGCGTCGATCGATGCGCTGCCGCCTTCGCGCATGTTCTTGGTCTGCTCATCGATGATCGCGGCCGACCTCCGCGACACGCCGGTCGAATAGAGCACGATGGAGCTTTCCAACTCCGAAAGAATCCAGTTCTTGATCCGAAGCGGATTCACGATCACTCGATCGTCGGCGTAGAATTCCATGAAATTGAATCCGCCGAACGTGGCGGCATATTGGTCTTGCCGACCGCCGCTCAGCCCGACGTCGCGCCGCTCGATGTCG
>DATNIT010000194.1:0-37622 GCA_035604335.1 Allostellaceae bacterium
AGTTCCCGATCCACGAGCGTCGAGCCGTCGTCAGCGTCGGCCCTGCCCGCCGTGCCCGCCAGAATATGCGTGCCCGCCGCGCCCGCCGGAATATCCACGCCCGCCGCCGTAATATCCACGCCCGCCGTAGTATCCAGGGTAGCCATACCCATAGCCGCCCCAGTTTCCCCCATAGAAAAAGTCGAAGCCAGAATTTGGGTAAGTGTAATACGGTGGGCCATAGGCATAAGACAACGGCGCGCAGCCGTATCCCGCAAGGTAGTAGTAACCGGGCGGGCAAGAGTAGTAGTAGGGCTGGGCAGACGCGTGCTCGGCTATCGCTGAAACCGCAACAACGAGGCCGATGCCGAAGAGCAAACGGGCCGCTCGCAATGTAACTTTTCTCAGCGTCATCTTTAGCCTCCTGGAGCACCGGCTCCGACGCAAAGTCTCGACACGCTTACCTGACCCGGTGAGCCGGACGCCGTTGCCGGATCTGCTCGAAGACCTTGTCTGCGATCTTTTTCTGCTCGTCGGTCATGCTTTGGTAGAGCGCCTCGAATGGCGGGACCAGCTTGCCAACCTGATCGGCATGCGCCGCACTGAGCTTTGCGTACCAACGAAGCCTGTCGAGCGCGTTCACGCCGCCGCTTTGGGCTCGATCCTGAAACAGAGCCTGCATCGCCTGAGCGTTGCTTCGCATCACGTCGGCATAAGCCTTGAACTGCGGTTCCTGCTCAGTAGTGATGTGAAGCCTCTTGTGAAGGTCTGAAATCCTGGCCTCGACGTACTTGGCCGGGTCGCTCGGAGCCATCATCCCGTGTCGGTGTGCCACCCTCCGGTGGTGATGTGCTGACTGGCTAGGCGTCGCCGGAGCGGCGGTCGTCGCGCCCGGCGATGCTGGCGCTGCCTGAGCCATCAATTGGCTGGATCCTAAATCCCGCGGCGCCGCCGCTCGCGGCATCTCTGCGAATAGCGCGCTGGAGCTGGCCAGCAATATAAAAACGCTCAGGGCGCCTGCCGCCGCGGCCTTCGCCGAACGATCGCTCATGCCTCTCATCTCTTCAAGCTCCTATCTAGGTCTCTGCACGAAGATCCGTGCTCGGCGAGGATTTGATTGCGTAGCTCAACAGAGCGCCAAATAGGCGACTAACTAATGCACTGCTTGGAGCGAGCGCTCCGAACCGCGCTTGCAATGAACCACACCGCAAAGCGATCCGAATTGATCCAGATCAGGTGAAAAGATGCTCCCCTGGAGAGGCCGGATACCCGCGTCTATGGCGTGACAGCGCGCGCTGCCGCCAGATGCCGCCTCGCGCTCAATCAGCCCGCCGGCGCATCGGGTTGCCGCCGGCGCTCTTCGCGGAGTAGCTCAGCCGATGTCGGTTGATGGCACATCCCGGAAGCGCAGTCCGCCGCGGGTGAGGGCCGTTTGCTGATCTAAATCGGACTCTGGCAAGGCGCCGCATGCGGCCTCGGAAGCTGACATGCTGGATGCGGAGCGGAGGCGACACTGATGCAACACAGCAGCCGAAATGCCTTATAAATCAAAGCCTCACTGCGGACTCTGACTCCGCCAGTCTAGGTTCGAATCCTAGTCCCCCAGCCACCTCGCATTGGATACGCCGCTCAGGCAGCGCGAATGTTGGCGAGGAAGGACTCGACCTCGCCGCGCAGTTTGTCGGCCTGCCGAGACAGCGCTGCTGCGGCGCCAAGAACCTGGGTGGAGGCATCGCCCGCCTCGTTTGCAGCCTGGGTCACGCCCGCGATGTTCGCGGTGATCTCCGTCGTGCCCGTGGAAGCCTGCTGCACGTTGCTTGCGATCTCCTGTGTCGCCGCGCTCTGCTGCTGAACGGCGGACGCGATCGTGCTCGCGATCTCGTTGATCTGGGAGATCGTAGCGCCGATCGTCTCGATCGCGGAGACCGTTTGGCCGGTCGCATTTTGCATATCCGCGATCTGAGCCGAGATCTCCTCGGTCGCCTTCGATGTCTGGTTGGCAAGCGTCTTGACCTCGCTGGCCACCACCGCAAAACCCTTGCCGGCTTCGCCCGCTCGCGCCGCCTCGATGGTGGCATTGAGCGCCAGCAGGTTCGTCTGCGAGGCGATATCCTGGATCAGTTTCACGACGTCGCCGATCCGCTGCGCCGCCGTGGCGAGACCGGCCACGGTCGCTCCGGTGCTCTTGCCCTGTTCGACCGCTTTCCGGGTTATGGCGGAGGATTGCTCGACCTGCCGGCCGATCTCGGAGATCGAGGCGGAGAGTTCCTCGCTGGAGCTGGCCACCGTCTGAACGTTGACCGAGGCCTGCTCGGTCGCGGCCGCGACCGCGGTCGCCTGCTGGCTCGTCTCTTTGGCTGTCGCGGACATACCCTCGGCGGTGGCGCGTAGCTCGCCTGCGGCCGAACTGAACGTATCAAGCGCTTTTTTCACGGTCTGGTCGAATTCACCGAGGTGCTGCTCAACGCGCTGCTGCCGCTGGTTCTTCTTTTCTTGCTCGGCCTGTTGCGCGGCCGCGAGCTCGTTGCCTCGCACCATGTTGTCCTTGAAGACCATCACCGCCTTGGCCATCCGCCCGATCTCGTCGTCAGCCGTCGCGCGCGGCACCACGATCGACGTATCGCCTTCGGCCAAGGCCGCCATCACGCCGGTCATCTGCGTCAGCCGACGGTTGATCACCCGATTGAACACAAGGCGCAGAGCAAGGACGATCAGCACGACTCCCGCGAGGGCCGCGCCGGCCATCATCATCATCAATTTTCGCACTTCGCCGAATTGCGCCGCTGTGTCGAGACTGCTGGAGAAAACCGCGATCACGTCGCCGGTCTCCTGTTTCATAAGCCGCGTGTGACACGCCTGACACTCCGAGTCCTCGGTGCCGGCCGTGACGCCCATGACGATCGGCAGGCTATAGCGGTAGGTATCGTTCAGGAATCGACCGACGGCGCGGCCGGTGCGCAGAGCCTCCTCGTCGACCGCGTCGCGCGGTGCCTTTGCCGCGCGTGTCGGATCCCGGCTCGCCATATAGGTTGTGAGCTTGGGACTCCACGCGCTCCAGAGCTTGCCGGGATAATCCGTATTCCGGCTCTCGAACCATCGATTGTACACGCTGATCGCGACACCCTTCTGGTCGCCGCGACGCTCTTCCATCGCGCTCAGCACCAGGGCATGCAGCGACTTGAGCTCGTTGTCGGAAAAGGACCGGAGTTCGCCCTCGACACGGGATGTCTCGTACCACCCGACCAGACCCAGGACACAGACCGCCAGCGTCAGCACGCACAGGCTGGTGATCGCGATAAACCGGGTCTGCAAGGCAAGACCCTTCCACCGGCCGGACACGCTAACCCCCTTCCGCACGGTTCGCTCGTCGATTGGATGTCGTGCGCAAGGCCGCATTGTGTCCGGATTTGCTTAATTCCAATTTAATGAGATGTGGAGACCGACTAACTGAGACAGCCTGGCAAAGAAAGCGCCTTAACCCAGCGCCCGGAGTTCTGGCAGTTGCGCGACCGGTTCGCAGGGCGTCATGGTCGGCAGACACGTCCGCGAGCGCGGGAAACGCACGCGGCAGGTCGTGCCGATTCCGGGCATACTCTCGATCGTGAACTGAGCGCCGTGCAGATCGGTCAAGCGCTTGCAAAGCGGCAAGCCGAGGCCGGCGCCGTCCTGCGGCGTGGTTAATTCGTTTGCCAACCGCACGAACGGCAACGTGGCTCGCGGAAGATCCGTTGCCGGAATGCCGATACCACTATCGCTCACCGTGACCACGATGGCCCGGTCCGGTGCCACGGCAGCGGCGATGGATACATCCCCGTCGGGAGTGAATTTGGTCGCGTTAGATAGCAGATTGCGGAGAATCGGACGGACCTTGCACTCCCGCGGCGCCGGTTTCAACAGGCGGCGCGGCCTGCTCGGCGGTGTCCGACATAGTGAGTGCCATAGGGTAGTCGCCGTTCCGAATATCCAACCTTCCGGGCGGCGCAATCGGCCGTTCACAGGCCTGGTCGACTTCGCTCGCGCGGATACGGGAATTGCCGAGCGGCAAGCGGGCGCTTCAATCGCTTCTTGAGTTCAGGAAACGCAGGAAAGGTTGTCACGCTATTAAGATGGCGGTTCCATACGTGTTATTACGTAGCCGCGCCCGCGCCGCCTTGAGCCCGTAACCTGCACGCGGCGTTCGCCGCGCCAAACCGCGGCTATTTCCAGAACTGCGCCGAGGCGATCCGCGCGCCCTCGGCGAGTACCGCCAGCTTCGCCCAGACCACGTCGGGATCGACCGCGGCCTGGCCGACCCAGGTACCATAACCGCAGTCGCTGCCGGCGATCACGTTCTCCCGCCCCACGAGCTTGGCGTAGCGCGCGATGCGCTGCGCGATCAGCTCGGGATGCTCGATGAAGTTGGATTTGGACTCGATCACGCCGGGGATCAGTACCTTGCCGGCTGGTAGCTTCACTCGCTCGAACACGGTCCATTCGTGGGCGTGGCGCGGATTGGCGGCCTCGAGCGAGATAGCGCTGGGCCGCGCCGAGAACACGATGTCGATGATGTCGGCGAGCGGCACATCGCAGTGATGCGGGCCTTCGTAATTGCCCCAGCACAGGTGCATCCGCAGCTGCTCCGCCGGAATACCCGAGAGCGCATGATTGAGCGCGTCGACGTGCAACCGCGCACGCTTGCGAAACTCCTCGACGTCTAGGCTCGCATATTGGATATGCCGCCCCATCGCAAGGTCCGGGCAATCGATCTGCAGCGTGATGCCCGCCTTGGCGACCGTCTCGTATTCGTGACGCATCGCCTCGGCGATCGCGAAGAGGTAGGCCTCTTGACTCGGATAGTGGTCGTTGCGAAAGAACAGCGACACCACGCCAGGCGATGCCGCGCTCATGAAAGCGCCGGTCGCCTTGACCGGCGTGAGCGCGGCCTTGAGATTATCGACGTCGGCAGCCGCGGCCTCGTTGTCACGCACGCCGATCGGGCCGTTGCAAGCCGGTGTCTTGCGGCGTGATCGGCCGGGATCTCCGAAAACCCGCTTCGCCAGGTTCGGAAAATCCGCGAGATCCTGATAGACGAAGGTGTTGCCGGTGCCGCCGAAGCCGCTCAGGCGATCCTTGACGTAGGTGGCGTAGCTCGGTTTCGACATCTCGCCGTCGTTCACGAGATCGACGCCGGCTTCGATTTGCCTGCGCACGACATCGGCCACGGCCGCGCGTACCTGCGCCGCCAATGCCGCCCGGTCCACCGGCACGCCCTCCTCCTTGGCGTACATCGTGCGGATCAAGGCCTCTGGCCGCGGCAGGCTCCCGGTATGTGTCGTCAAGAAGCGCTCGGTGCTGCGATGCATGGCACATCCTCCGCGGGACACCTTACTCCGAGGTGCCGGGCTCGACAGGCCCACGAGAGCGCGGGCCCGGGATTGGAGCCCGGTGGTTCATGCGCGTCTCTGCTGTGCGTTCCAGTGCCGCTCGAGATTGGCGATCAGCGCCGGGCTGAAATGGCAATATGCCTGCTCGCGAGCGTAGACCGCCATGTAGCGACGAAACAGGTCGAGCGGCTCCTCGGCGACCCGAAGGGCCCGGCGGTTGCCGGCGGCGCTCACCACGCCCGAGTTCGTGAAGCCTTCGACCACCCGATCGATCGTCGCGTCGACCTCGCCGGGAGCCACGACCTCGTCGCAGATCAGGCGTCCCTCCGGGCTGTCGCAGTCAAGCCGGCGGCCGTACATGATCAGCTGACGCGCCAGCCGGTCCCCGACGAATCGCGTCAGCCGCAGGTTCGCCGCACCGGGAATGATGCCTTCCTTGCGCGCGGGCAGCGTGAGGTAAGCGTCGCTCGCGGCAACCACATAGTCCGTGGCGAGCAGATACTGGCAACCGCCGCCGATCGCGAACGCGTCGACGCCGGCAACCCAGGGCTTCTCGATGCCGTCGCCGCAGACCTCGTCGGGGCTCGCCTCGGGCTTCGCCAGCCCCCGGAAGAGCTTGTTGACGAAACCCATCTCGCGCTTGATGTACCAGAGATACGAGATCTTGCCGCCGTAGAGATGCGTCAGGTTGATGCCGGTGGAGAACACCCGCCGTCCGCGGTATTTCGGATGCTCCACCACGCCGCCGCGAAGCACCGCGATCTCGCTCTCGGGATCGAGGAGCGCCAGATCGACGGCGGTCTCGACCGCGTCGACCGTGGTCTCGTCCTCGGCGTTGAGGAAGCGGGGATTGCGCATGGTGACCACGACGACCCTGCCGCGCCGCTCCACCGTCGCGGCGCCGAGATCGAGGGCGCCGCGAGCGCGGAACTCGTCGAACCGCTCCAGCGCGACAGACGTCGGCAGCAGCATGGCATGGCAGAGATGCGCGCCCGCGGCCGGATGAGCGAGCACGCGCGACAAGAAGATGCCCTGGTCGATCTCGATCCCGTCCTTGTCTTTTTGCGGTAGCTCTCTCTCGGGCGCCACCTGCTCGCGCGTGGGCGTCAGTCCCGGCACCCATGCAGCGTCATAGACGAGCTGCTCGACACGCACGAAAGCTCCGTAATTTTTGGTGAGTGCGCGGTAGAGCGTCTCGACATGCACCGCCAGGAAGCGATCGCGTGCCGCTCGCGTGGCGCGCGTAATCGCCGCGGCGGCGGCGGCCTCGGCCGCACCGCGCTTCGGCTTCGGCGGCAATCTGGCGAGCAGATTGCCGCCGCCGAGCCAGAAGTGCGAGCTCGCGGCCGCGTCGAGGCGGTAGTCGCCCGCGAGATCTGGCCGGCTTGCGAGCCAGTCCGCCGCAACCTCGGCGACGATCCCCGCCTCCTCGAGGAGCGATAGCGCGTCCGAGCCGGGCGAACTTGCCGTCGAGATGCTCTGCATCCTCAGCCTCCCACGTCTGCTCCCACGCTAACGTGGACGGCGCGCGTTTGAAAGCCGCCACCAGGGGCTGGCGACTCGCGGTTTCGTGCTAGTCTCGGGCGCCGCGCCGGGGAAACGGGCCAGCGAAGGCCTGCGGAATGGGAGGAGCCGGGATGCTGTGGGATCCACAGCTGCTGCTGAACGCCATCGTTTCGGGGCTGCTGCTGGGCGGCTTCTACGCCGCCGTGACGGTGGGCGTATCGATCTCGTTCGGCATGCTCGACATCGTCAACATCGCGCACCCCGCCTTCATCATGTTGGGATCCTACGTCGCGTTCTTGCTCAACGGCACCTTCGGGCTCGATCCCATTCTCTCGAGCATAATCGTGCTGCCGGCGTTCTTCGCATTGGGAGCGCTGGTCTATCAGATCTACTACGTCGCCTTCGAGCGGCGCGGCCAGGAATCGCTGCGCGGCCTCGCGTTCTTCTTCGGCTTGCTGTTCATCAGCGAGGTAGGCCTGATTTTGGTCTTCGGCGTCGATTATCGCTTCGTCGAGGCGCCCTACATCGGGCCGAGCCTGCACCTGGGCTTCCTCGATTTCCCGCTGCGCATGCTGATCCCTTGCGCGGTCTCGCTTGCGGTGCTCGCGAGCCTGCAGCTCTATCTCTCCCGCACCTTCATGGGCCGCGCCATCGCGGCGGTCTCGCAGGATCCGCTGGCGCTTCGGCTGATGGCGGCGAACCCCACGCGCGTCAAGCGCATCGCCTTCGCACTCTCGATCGCCACCGCGTCGATCGCCGGCGCGCTCTTGATCGTGATCCAGCCGGTCGAGCCCTCGATGGGGCGCGACTACATCGGCCGCGTCTTTGCGATCTGCGTGCTCGGCGGCATGGGCAGCTTCCCCGGCACACTTCTGGCCGCCATGCTGCTGGGCGTCATCGAGAACATCACCTCGACCTTCTATGGGCCCTCCTGGTCGCCGGCCGTCGCCTTCGGGTTCTTACTGCTCACGCTCGCTTTCCGCCCGGCCGGCATCCTCGGTCGCTAGCGCCGTGCGCTCCGGCACCTTCTTCTTCGCAGCGCTCGCGGTGGCCGGCCTTGCCTTCGAGAGTCTCCGATTGCTCGAGAATGAATATCTGTTCTTCGCGGGCTACGTCGTGCTGCAGTACGTCGTGCTCGCGACCGCCTGGAACATCTTGGGCGGCTACACCGGCTACGTGAATTTCGGCACCGCCGCGTTCTTCGCCCTGGGCGCCTACACCTCCGTCGCGCTCGGCAAGCTGGTGGCGCTGCCGATCCCCGCGCTGATGCTGGCGGGCGGCGTGATCTCGGGTGTGGTGGGCCTCGGCATGGGATACCTCACCCTCCGGCTGCGCGGCGTGTTCTTCGCAATCGCGACGCTCGCGCTGGCGGTGGTGGTGCAGACGCTGATAACCAACTGGGACTTCGTGGGGGGATCGCGAGGTGCCTACACCGTGCGCCCCGCGGTCGTGCCTCTGCTCGGCAGCTACGTTCAGTATCTCTTCCTTGTCATGCTCGCGCTCGCCGTGATCGCCATCGCGATCGCGCATGCGGTCGAGGGCTCGCGCCTCGGTTATGGCTTCGCGACCATCCGCGACGACGAGGCCGCCGCCGAGGCCTCGGGTGTGCCCACGCTGCGGCTGAAGCTGGTGGCGACCACGCTGAGCGGTGCGCTCATGGGCATGGCAGGAGCGCCATTGCCCTACTACGTCACGTACCTCGATCCAGCTTCCGGGTTCAATCTCGCCTATGCCGTCAACAGCATCGCCATGCCCTTGATCGGCGGCATGACGAGCTGGGTTGGGCCGTTGATCGGCGCGCTCCTCCTGGGCAGCGTCCAGCAGGTCGCCACCGTCAGCAATTGGTTCGGCGGTCATCCCGAGGTCAATCTGCTGATCGTGGGCGTGCTGCTGATCCTGTTCGTGATCGCGGCGCCCAACGGCATCGTCGGACTGATCGGCGCCGAGGCGCGCCGGAGCGGGCGGCGATGAGCGCGGCGCTTCTGCAGGTCGAGAATCTCTCCAAGCGCTTCGGCGGCTTCATGGCGCTCGACGCGATCAATCTCGAGGTGGAGTCCGGCGCGCGTCTGGGACTCATCGGGCCCAACGGCTCCGGCAAGAGCACGCTGGTGAATTGCCTCTGCGGCACGCTCAGGAACGACACCGGAAGGGTCCGCTTCGAGGGCGCCGTCATGGACGGTCTCGCCGCCCATCAGCGCACGCGTCTCGGCATGGCGCGCAGCTTCCAGCTGCCGCGCCCGTTCGGGAGTTTGACGGTCGCGGAAAACCTGAGGATTCCCCTGCTCTACACCGTCAACATACGGCGCGGCCATCATGTGCCGCGCGCGGAGATCGAGGCGCGCGAGGCGGAGCTGTTGGGGCTGGTCGGGCTCGCCGGCAAGGCGCACCAGCGGCCGCGCGACTTGAGCCAGGTCGAGATGCGCAAGCTCGAACTCGCGCGGGCCATGGCGGCGGAGCCCAAGCTGCTGATCGCCGACGAGGCGATGGCGGGGCTCTCTCATGCCGAGGTCGACGACATTCTGGCGCTGCTGCGGCGGCTCAACGAGGCCGGCATCACCATCATCCTGATCGAGCACATCATGCGGGCCGTGATGAGCTTCTCCGATCGGCTCGTCGTGCTGGTGGCCGGCCGCAAGATCGCGGACGGGCGCCCCGACGACGTCGTGCGCAACCCCGAGGTGGAGAAGGCCTACCTTGGCGAGTAGCCTGTCTCTCAGCGGCGTCGACGCCGCTTACGGCGCGGTGCGCGCGCTCGAGGGCGTCTCGATCGAAGTCCGATCTGGCGAGACCGTGGCGCTGCTGGGCACCAACGGCAATGGCAAGAGCACGCTCATGAAGTGCATCATGGGCATCGTGAGGCCGCGCGCCGGCAGCATCACCGCGGAAATCGACGGCGAGCGGCACGAGCTCGTGGGACGCAGCACCGAGGAGATCGTCGAGCTCGGCATCGCGCTGGTGCCCGAGGGTCGGCGGCTCTTTCCCAAGCTCACCGTCGAGGAGAACCTGCTGCTCGGCGCCTTCCGCCCGCTCGCGAGAAACCAAATGCGCAGCAACCTCGAATTCTGCTTCGAGACCTTTCCGCGGCTGCGGGAGCGGCGCCAGCAGCTCGCGGGCAGCATGAGCGGCGGCGAGCAGCAGATGCTGGCGCTGGGCCGCGCGCTCATGACCGCGCCCAAGATCCTGCTGGTCGACGAGCCCTCGGTCGGGCTGGCGCCCGTGCTGGTCCAGCGCACCATCGCCACCATCAAGATGCTCAAGGAAACCTACTCGCTCACGGTGCTGATGGCCGAGCAGAACTTCACCCAGGCGATCCGCATCGCCGACCGCGGCTACGTCATCGTCCACGGCAAGATCGCCTTCGAGGGCCGCTCCGCCGAGGAGCTCAACAACAACGAGCTCATTCGGAAGTTTTACCTGGGATTGTAACGGTGCGTCCTTCGACGCGCTCGCTCCGCTCGCTTCCTCGGGATGAGGGAGAGTGTGCTTTTAATCGAGCACCCAAGGTCCTCATCCTGAGCAAGGGCCGAAAGGCCCGCGTCGAGGGACGCACCCTCTACTTCTTCGCGTCCGTATAGGGATAGATCAGCTTGCCCGAGGCGTAGTCGGCGGGCGCGATCAGGGTTTGCGTGTTCATCTCGCGGAACTGCTCGGGGTCGTTGCTCTTGATGTCGTGGAACTGGATCGACACCACCCGCGGCTCGGCCCATTCGCCGTTCGGGCCGAACTTCACATCCCCCACCACGGTCTTGAAGCTGTTCTTGCGCAGATACTCCGCGAGCTTCTCGTCGTCGAGGCTCTTGGTCGCCTCCACCGCCTGCGCCAACACCTGCAGATAGCCGTAAGCCCAGGGCGCCATGTAGTAGCCGAAGGGATCGATGCCCTGGCCCGCGGCCTTCTCCTGATAGCGCTTGATCAATTCGTCGACGCCCTCGAAATGCATCTTGGGCACCGGCAGCCAGAAGTCGTAATTGAAAATTCCGTTCAGCAGCGGCCCCAGCTGTGCCTTGATCACGGTCGCCTGCAGCCCGACCATGCCGCCGCCAAAGATCTTAGTCCTGAGCCCGACCTCGTTCGCGGCGCGCACCATGCCGACCGTGTCGGGCGGATAGGAGCCGACGAACACGATGTCGGGATTGGTCGCCTGGATCGCGCGCACGATCGGCGAGTAGTCCGTGGTCGTGGGCGGATAGCTCTTGTCGTAGACGATCTTGAGGCCGGCCGCCTTCGCCTGCTCGCGCGCGCCCTCGGCGGCGCGGCTCGAGAACTCGGCATCGGCCGCAGCGATCGCGATGGTCTCAGGCTTCGGGCTCTGCGCCATCGCCGTCTCGAAGAAGCCCTTGGAGATCGCCACCTTGGGATCGGGGCCGCCGGTCGGCGCCATCGAGAAATAACGGGGATAGCTGAACTGCGAATTGACGCCGAGAGCCAGCAACCCGATGAAGGTCTTGTTGTGCTGCATGATGACCGGTACCGCTGGCGCCACCATGTTGGTGGCGTAGCCCCCGACGACCAGGTCGACCTTGTCGACGTCGAGCAGCTTCGTGTAGATGCCCGGAACCGTGGAGGGCGTGCTCTGGTCGTCGTAGAACACCAGCTTCACGAGCCGGCCGAGGAGCCCGCCCTTGGCGTTGATGTCGGCTTCCCAGAGCTGCATCGCCACCAGCGCGGACTTGCCGTTGGCGGCGAGCCCGCCCGTGAGCGCCATGCCGAAGCCGATCCGGATCGGCTCCTGTTGAGCCTGAGCCGGGTAGAGCGGCAGCAACAAAAGCGCGAGCGCGGCGAGCACAGCCGCCGAGAGCCGCGACATGCGCGGTCCGAGCTTGTTCGTCATCGGGCATTCCTCCCATGCATCGGTTTTTCTTTATCCTATGCTCAACAGCGCTCTCGGCGCCAGGGCGCACGGGAGAGATCACAGGCCTCGGCTTTACGGACCGGACGCCGCGTCCGATAATGGATACAGACATTGTCATTCGTCAGGAAAGGACCAGCGCCATGAAGTTCGTGACCTTCCGCCGGGGTAACCAGGTTTCCGCGGGATTGCTGATCGATGGCGACCGCGTGGTCGATCTCGGCGAGGTTCCGGGCCTCAAGGCCAAGACCGCGCTCGACGTGGTGCTCGCGGGCGAGGCCGGCGTCGCCGCCGCGCGCGAAGCCGCCAAGCACGCCAATGCCGGCAACACCTTGGCGCTCGGCGCGGTCAAACTCCTGGCGCCGATCCCGCATCCCCGCAAGAACGTGTTCTGCGTGGGCCGCAATTACGTCGAGCACGTCGCCGAGGGCTATCGCGTGCGCGGCACCGAGATGAAGCTGCCGGAATTCCCGCAGTTCTTCACCAAGCCGCAGACCGCGATCATCGGTCCCGACGACGAAGTCCCCTACGACACCCAGGTGACCCAGAAGCTCGATTACGAGGTCGAGCTCGGCGTCATCATCGGCACGCGCGGCAAGAATATCCCGAAGGACCGGGCGCTCGCGCACGTGTTCGGCTACACCATCATCAACGACGTCACCGCCCGCGACCTCCAGCGCCGGCACGAGCAGTGGTTCAAGGGCAAGGGCATCGACGGCTCCTGCCCGATGGGTCCGTGGATCGTGCACGCGAGCGCGATCAAGGATCCGCAGGCGCTCGACATCAAGCTGCGCGTCAACGGCGAGCAGCGCCAGAACTCCAACACCAAGCATATGATCTTCGACTTGAAGACCATCATCGAGAGCCTCTCGCTCGGCATGACGCTCGAGCCCGGCGACGTCATCGCCACGGGCACGCCGAGCGGCGTCGGTTTCGCCATGACCCCGCCGGGCCTCCTTAAGGGCGGCGACGTCATCGAGGCCGAGGTCGAAGGCATCGGCGTCCTCCGCAACACCGTGCGCGAGGTGCCGCATAAGATCGAGGGTTGAGGCTCCCTCACCCTCCCATTGCTGCGCAACGGGTCCCTCCCTCTCCCGTTCCACGGGAGAGGGGCTATTCGCACCGAGCGCTTGCTTGCCCCTCGCCCAGGAAGTGGGAGAGGGAGGGACCCATGGCGACAGCCATGGGAGGGTGAGGGTTAGCGGTTCTTGCCCCGCGCCCGCTCGACCTGCTCCGAGATCCAGGCGTAGGTCTTCTCGAGGCCCTTCTTGAGCGGCTCGCTGGGGCTCCAGCGGAGCTTTTCCTGGATCAACTTGTTGTCGGAGTTGCGGCCGCGCACGCCCAGCGGTCCGGGGATGTGCTGGATCGTGAGTTTCTTGCCGGCGATCGCCATGATGAGCTCGGCGAGCCCGTTGATGGTCACCATCTCCTCGGAGCCGACGTTGACCGGGCCCGAGAAGCTCGAGCGCATCAACCGCGTGCTGCCCTCCAGGCACTCGTCGATATAGAGGAACGAGCGCGTCTGCTTGCCGTCGCCCCAGATCTCGATCTCGCCGCCGGCGGGCGCCTCGGCGACCTTGCGGCAGAGCGCCGCCGGCGCCTTTTCTTTGCCGTTGTTCCAGGAGCCCAGCGGGCCGAAGATGTTGTGGAAGCGCGCGACGCGCACCTCCATGCCCTTGTTGCGCTGGTAGGCGAGATAGATCCGCTCGCTGAACAGCTTCTCCCAGCCGTACTCGCTGTCGGGCGCGGCGGGATAGGCGCTGTCCTCGGACGTCTTGGGGTTGTCGGGGTCGAGCTGATTGTGCTCGGGGTACATGCAGGCGGACGACGAGTAGAACATGCGGCGCACATTTCGACGCCAGCAAGCCTCCAGCATGTTGAGGTTGATCTGCGCGGAGTTGTGCATGATGTCGGCGTCGTTCTCGCCGGTGAAGATATAGCCGGCACCGCCCATGTCGGCCGCGAGCTGGTAGACCTCGTCGAAGTGCCGGTCGACGATGCGATCGCAGATGCCGCGATCCCTGAGATCGCCGATCACGAAATCGTCGGCCTCGGTGGCCGAGAATTCCGGAAACTTCAGATCGACGCCGCGCACGAAGAAGCCCTCGCGCTTCAGCCGGCTCACCAGATGGCTCCCGATGAACCCACCCGCTCCGCACACCAATGCCGATTTCACCGCCGTGCCCCTCATCCAAACTTCGCGCGCCGTTATAGCACAAGGACTGCATCAGAACGCGTTTGTGCTTAGTTAACTTGAACCGCCAAGACGCCAAGGCGCCAAGGGTTTTGAGCCATGCGTCTTGGCGTCTTGGCGTCTTGGCGGTTCAACCCTTGTTGACGCCAACTGCAAGACTCGGGCAGCGTAAATCTCCTTCTCAAAGAGAGCGTGGGTGCCATGACCAATCTCATCGAGATCAAGATCAGCGAGCGCGGGCCTTTCGCGGGCGGGCACGAGTTCGGCTCGGTTGGTGCCTACGAGCGGCTGGTGGGGCGCGCGCACTTCGCCGTCGATCCGAAGGCTGCGGCGCAACGCGGCGTCACGGATCTCGAGCACGCGCCCGTCGACGGCGAGGGCCGCGTCCGGTTTGCCGCCGATGTCATGATCCTGCGTCCCAAGGTTTTCGCGCGCGGCAACAAGCGGCTCTTCCTCGATTACGGCAACCGCGGCAACAAGCGGATGCTGCAGTTCTTCAACGACGCGCCCGCCAGCAACGATCCGCGCACGTTCGCCGATGCCGGCAACGGGTTCCTGATGCGCCGGGGCTACAGCATCGCGTGGATCGCCTGGCAGGGCGACCTGCTCCCGGGCGACGGCCGCATGCTGCTGAATTTGCCGGTCGCCACCGACAACGGCAAGCCCATCACCGGCCTGGTGCGCGTCGAGTACATCGCGGATCAGCACGGCGTCACCACCATGCCGCTCTCGGGCTGGATCTCGACCCGGAGCCATCCGACGGTCTCGCTCGACACGCGCCAGGCGAGCCTCACCCGCCGCCGTTACGCCGACGATCCCCGCACTCCCGTGCCCCCGGATCAATGGATGTTCGAGCGGCTCGAAGCCGGCATGGGCCTCGACAACCAGGGCAGCGAGCGCGCGCTCGTGCCCTCCGATCAGCACATCCACATACCCAAGGGCTTCGAGCCCGGCTGGATTTACGAGCTCGTCTACACCGGCAAGGATCCGCTGGTGCTCGGCCTCGCGCATGTCGCCGTGCGGGATTTCGCGAGCTTCCTCAAATACGGCGAGCGCGACGCGGCGGATACCGCCAACCCGCTCCGGGACGGCCGCGCCGGCATCGAGAAGGCCTATGCCTGGGGCCGCTCGCAGACCGGACGCTGCATCCGCGACTTCGTCTATCGCGGCTTCAATGCGGACGCGCAGGGCCGGCGCGTCTTCGATGGCGTGCTGCCCCATGTGAGCGGCGGCGGGCTCATGTGGCTCAACCATCGCTTCGCCAATGCCGTCTCGCCCGCGGGCCAGCAGTACGAGGACCATTTCAATCCCGCCGATCGCTTCCCGTTCTCCTACGCCGAGAGCACCGATCATTTCACGGGCAAGCGCGACGCGATCCTGAAGCGGCCCACGACCGATCCGCTGGTGATCCACACCCAGACCGCGACCGAGTACTGGCAGCGCAAAGGCTCTCTCGTCCACACGGACACGCAAGGCAACGACCTCGCGCAGCCCGAGGGCGTGCGCGTCTACGCCTGGGCGAGCTCGCAGCATTTCGCCGATCCAAACTTGAAAAAGCCCGCGCGCGGCGTGTGCCAGAACGTGATCAACGTGGTCGCGACCTCCCTGCTGTTCCGCGCCATGCTCGACGCCATGGACCGCTGGGCGGCCGACGGCACCCCGCCGCCGCCGAGCCGCGTGCCGCGCCGCTCCGACGGCACGCTGGTCGCCATTGAGGAATGGCGTACGCAATTTCCGCGCATCCCGGGCGCGGCGGTGCCGAGCGGACCCGCGGAGCTGCCCCTCATGGATTTCGGACCCGACTTCGAGCGCGGGATCCTCTCGAAGGAGCCGCCCGATATCGTGCCGGGCAAGAGCTACACCGTGCTGGTGCCGGCGGTGGACGCCGACGGCAACGACACCGGCGGCGTGCGCGCGCCCATGGTGCAGGCGCCGCTCGCGACCTACACCGGCTGGAACCTGCGCGCCCGCGGCTTCGGCCACGGCGCCACCCACACCTTCGTCGGCAGCACGATCCCGTTTCCCGAGACCGAGAGCGAGCGCCGCATCACCGGCGACCCGCGCCGCAGCATCCTCGAGCGCTATCCCAATCAAGCCGCCTACACCGCCGCCATCGCCGCCGCCGCACGCCGCCTCGTCGAGGAGCGCCTGATTCTGGAAGAGGACGTCGAGCGCGCGGTCGCGCTCGCGCAGAACTGGGGCCAGCCGCGGCATGAGGTGTCGCTCGAGTAGCGGTATGCGTCCTTCGACGCGCTCGCTGCGCTCGCTTGCTCACGATGAGGAGGCTTCTTTGCGCGGCTCTCGTTGCCCCTCATCCTGAGCAAGCGAAGTGCGTCGAAGGACGCACCATCGGCCCTCGCGTTGCAGAAATCGGGATCGCCCGGCTTCAAGACGCGGTCGCTCACCCCCTGCTTCTCCGCTTCCCTGTCCATATTCTCCCAGCGGCGTTCCTGGCAGTGCGTCAGCTACGAGATCGCGCGGTTGAGCGCGCGCTCGATCGTGGCTTCGTGTCGCGAGAGCGCGCCCATTTTCTGCAAGGCTTGATCGAAAGCGGTGCCGGCGTCCGTATCGGCTGCCTCCGCCTGGTTCGTCGGCGGCGGAAAGCCGCTCTTGTAACGAGCGGACTTGTTGATGAGAGCGGCTTCGGCCTTGGCGACACGCCTGAGCCGCCAAGAGAGCACCGCAATCCGCTCGACCAGCGAGCACTCGAACGTGCCCGTGGGCTGGAGATCACGGGTCAGCCAGTTATGAAAATCGTCGAAATCCGCGTCGTCCTCATCGAACACGACCAGCAACGCCGCGGTGAGCCCATGCCACAGCGAGCTCTGCGCCACCCTCGCCTTGCCCGCGGCCGTCCTCGGCCCCGTGCTCTTCTGCGCGTTCAACCGGTTCGCCGCAAACTGTGCTGGGCTCGTCATGTGTCCTTCTCCTCTGCCGATTACGCAGACTAGGTGCCCGGGTGGCGGAGCCGGGGTGGAACAAAGAGTGACCGCATTTTGCGTATTTGTCAAGCCCGGAGAGGAACGTCGCCAAAGGCAAGGCAACCCTCGGATCAGCGCTCGCTGTCGAGCATGGCCATCTGGTGGGAGTCGTAGCGCGTGCCCGCGGCGGCGTCGGGTGGGACCGCGCGCTCGATGGCAGCGAGATCGGCCGCGCTCAAAGTGAGATCAAGAGCACTCAGCGCCTCCGTAAGCTGATCGCGGCGGCGGGCGCCGATGACCGGCACGATGTCGTCGCCGCGGGCGAGGACCCAGGCGATGGCGATCTGGGCGACGCTCGCGCGTTTCGCCTCGGCAACGCCGCGTAGCGCGTCCACCAGACCCAGATTGCGCTCGAGGTTCTCGGGCCGGAAGCGCGGAGTGTGACTGCGGAAATCCTTCGGATCGCCGGCGCGCTCCTTCGACCAGTGGCCGCTGATGAGACCCCGCGACAGCACGCCATAGGCCGTAATGCCGATGCCGAGCTCGCGGCAGGTCGGCAGGATCGCCGCCTCGATGCCGCGGGAGATCAGGGAATATTCGATCTGGAGGTCGACGATCGGATGCACCGCCTGCGCGCGACGGATCGTCTCGGAGCCGACCTCGGAGAGACCGATCCAGCGCACATGGCCCTCGCGCACGAGATCGGCGATGGCGCCCACGGTGTCCTCGATCGGCACGGCGGGGTCGAGCCGCGCGGGCCGGTAGATGTCGATGTAGTCCGTGCCGAGCCGGCGCAGCGAGTAGGTGAGGAAATTCCGGACCGCCGCGGGCCGCGCGTCGAACCCGATGAAGCGGTTCGCGGGATCGCGCAATGCGCCGAACTTGACGCTGAGCAGGACCTTGTCGCGCGGCCGGCCCTGCAGCGCCTCCCGGATCAGCAGCTCGTTGTGGCCCGAGCCGTAGAAATCGCCGGTGTCGAGCAGGTTGATGCCGCGCTCCAGCGCCGCGTGGATGGTGGCGATGCTCTCGCCCCGATCCGCGGCACCATACATGCCCGACATCCCCATGCAGCCGAGCCCGAGCGCCGAGACGACAGGACCTTTGCGACCGAGCGTGCTTGTTTTCATGGTCTGCTTCCTTTCGGGTCAGTCCGCCGCCGAGGCGGCAAGAGTGGCGAGCCCTTGAGTCAAGGCCGCGACCGCGCCTTCGGTATCCGCGCCCAGGCGGTGGCGGCGGGCGAGCCAGGCGACGTCGGTATAGGTAAGCCAGATCTTGCCGGCGGCATCCTGCCACGCCAGCACTTTCAGTGGCAGGTCGAGGCCGGTGGTCTGGTTGGCCTGCATGAGCGGCGTGCCCGCCTTGGGATTGCCGAAGGTCAGCAGCGCCGTCGGCCGGAGCGTCATGCCGACGGATGCCGCGCCGGTGGCGTGATCGATGCGCGCGAAGACGGCGATGCCCTTGTTCCTGAGGCTCGCCTCGAGGCGGTCAAGCGTCTCCTTGACCGAATGCCGGCTCGCGATGGCGATCAATCCATCCTCGGATGACATGAATTGGCTCCTTTCGCGGGAATCGGCGCGCTGTCGCGCAGAATGCCACTCCGCTAGGATCGGAGCGATAGCACTCATTGGATGACAGAAATGTCCACAGCCGATCCTCCCAAGGAATATCCCCTCTCCGTCCGCCGCTTCGCCACGCGCCGCGAGATGGGGGCGGCCGCCGCGGCGGACGTGGCGGATTTCCTGCGCGCGAAGATCGGGATCGCGGGCCACGGGGTGCGCGTGATCTTCGCCGCGGCGGACAGCCAGCGCGATATGCTGGAGAGCCTGATCGCCGACGCGCGGCTCGATTGGAAGCACATCACGGCCTTCCACATGGACGAGTACATCGGATTGCCGGCGGACTCGCCGCAGCGGCTCGGCAATTGGCTGAAGCGCGCGCTCATCGAGCGCGTGCCGATCGGCCAATTCCACCCGATCTCGCCGGAATTCGGCGCCGCGGCCGCGATCGAGCACTACGAGCTGCTCCTGAAGGAGGCGCCGATCGACGCGGTCCTCCTGGGCATCGGCATCAACGGGCACCTCGCCTTCAACGAGCCCGGCGCCGCCACGGATCTCGACGACCGCCAGTGGGTCAAGGAGATCGGCCTCGATCCCGTGAGCTGCCAGCAGCAGGTGGACGAAGGCAACTTCCCCACGATCGGGGCGATGCCGAAGAGCGCGATCACGCTCACCGTGCCCTGCCTGCTCTCGGGCGAGCGGCTGTTCTGCGTGGTGCCCAGCAAGGTCAAGGCGCCGGCGGTCAAGCGCGCGCTCAAGGACCCGATCGGCCCCGCCTGCCCCGCCACCGCCCTCCGCCGCCACGCGCACTGCACGCTCTATTGCGACGCCGACGCGCTGCCGGAGGGCTAGCGCGCCTGCCTCTCCGTGTCGAAAAAGGGGCTTGCGGCACCAGGGCCTTGAGGGTTCCGGGAAAACGCATATCGCTCACTCCTGTGGGGATGAGCGGAGTGTCTGAAAATGTGGTCCGAGGATACCGATAACGGTGATGTCGCGACCTTGCGCGGCACCGCAGAGTGTTTCGTGCGCCGCGCCGACGCGGCGAGAAGCACCCAGGAGCGCGAGCGCTTCCTGGGATACGCGAAGCTCTACCAGGAGATGGCTGAGCAGATCGAGTCCGCCGAGGATGACGACGACGAGCCGTAGGGAGCGCCCCAGCGGGGCTCGCGCGACTGTCGACTAGTGTCCCGCCCCAGAAATTCGCAGGCGAATTTCTGGGATAAGCGGGCCACTAACTTATTGAACCTAGTGTGATTCAGATTCCGAAGTTCGGCTGACGAACTTCGGAATCATCACACTAGGACCGCTCTGTCCATCGATCCGGACGGTACAACTTATCCATGTGACGCAAGCGGCGGGACAGCACCCGCATGACCGTCCTGGCGAAGCTCGGCGTCTCCGCGACGAGAGAGAAGAAACGCGCCTCGTCGATCTTCACCAATTCGCACCGCGTGATGGCGTAAACCATTGCGCTCCGGGGCAGGCTGCCTTCGACCAATGCCATCTCGCCGACGATGCCGCCGGCAATCGCATCCTCGTAGACGACGCTGCCGCTCCGGATCCTCAGCGTGCCGGTTCGCACGATGTACATGCAGTCGGCGGAATCACCCTCTTTGAAGACGACCTTGCCCTCGTCCACGACGATGGAGGGATCGTTGCGCACGAGATCCAGCACCTCGGGATTGCCAAAGCGCTCGACGGCGATTCCCTCGGCCTGATTGACCGAGACGGGCACCGACGCCTCGGAGGTCTCGAGCGTCGACCCCTTCTGGCTCGATGCGCCGGGATGCCCAGGTTTGTCCTGCATCGCGTCGTCCTCAGCAGAGGTTTGCTTGCGGATCAATCCCGGGATCGCCGGGTGATCGAGCATCACGGTAGTCCGTGTGGGCCCGCACCGCTAGAGCAGAGTGTCCCTCCCCAATCGGGCGCAAGCGTCATTTATTCAAATTGCTCTCATTCGGCGCGCAACGACTTTAACGGCTTACGCGAGCTCGGCGAGACGCCGTTCGAACAGTCGGCGCTCGGGCTCGAGCTTGGCCATGGCGAGCGCATCGCGGTAGGCGCCGCGCGCCTCCTCGCGTCGCCCGAGACGGCGCAGGACATCCGCGCGCACCGCCGGCAGCAGATGATAGCCCGCGAGGGTGCCGCGCGCGGTGAGCGCGTCCAGGAGATCGAGCGCGCGCGCGGGGCCATCCACCATCGAGACGGCGGCGGCGTGGTTGAGCTCCACCACCGGCGAGGGGTGGAGACGCAGGAGCACCTCGTAGAGCCCGACGATCTGCGGCCAGTTCGTGGCATCGTAGCGAGGCGCCCGGGCGTGGAGCGCGGCGATCGCCGCCTGCACGGCGTAGGGACTGGGCCGGCCCGGCTTGCGCAAGGCTCCCTCCACCAGCGCGAGACCCTCGGCGATTTCGCCGTAGTCCCAGAGGCCACGGTCCTGGTCCTCGAGCAGGACGATGTCGCCCGCGGGCGTGGCCCGCGCTTTGCGCCGCGCGTGGTGCAGCAGTGCGAGCGCCAGCAGGCCCTGCACCGCCGGTCGGCCCGGCAGCAGCCCATCGAGCAAACGCGCGAGCCGGATCGCCTCGAGCGCCAGATCCTCGCGCATGAGGTCGGCGCCCGAGCTGACGGCATAGCCCTCGGTGAACACCAGATAGATCACCGCGAGCACGCCCTCGATCCGCTCCTCCAGCGCGCCGGACTCCGGCGTCACGTAGGGGATCTTGGCCTCGCGGATCTTCTGCTTCGCGCGCACCAGGCGCTGGGCCATGGTCTCCTCGCTCACCAGGAAGGCGCGCGCCACCGCCGGGGTCGCAAGGCCGCAGACGGCGCGCAAAGTGAGCGCCACCTGCGCCTCGGGACCGAGCGCGGGATGGCAGCACGTGAAGATCAGGCGCAGCATGTCGTCCCCGAAGCCGTCGTTGCTCTCGTCGAGCGGCGCCACCTGCGCCGCGACCGCCGCCTCGGCCTCGAGCTCGCCGCGCTTGGAGCGCCGCAGGATCTGCCGGCGCAGGTGGTCGATCGCCTTGTGGCGGCCGACATTGACGAGCCAGGCGCGCGGGTTCGCGGGAATACCAGCGTGGGCCACTGCTCGACCGCGGCGGCGAAGGCGTCCTGCAGGCCTTCCTCGGCGAGCTCGAAATCCCCGACGAGGCGGATCAGCGTCGCGAGGACGCGACCCGCCTCGTTGCGGAACACCGGCTCGATGCCGCCCGCGGTCATGGGCAAGCCCGCGGGCCCCAGCCTCAGGTGAAGACCCGGATGGGCCGCACCTCGATCGAGCCGAGCTTGGCCGACGGCACCCGCGCCGCGATCGTGATGGCCTGGTCGAGGTCCTTGGCCTCGATCAGGTAATAGCCGCCGAGCTGCTCGCGGGTCTCGGCGAAGGGACCATCGGTGGTGAGCGTCTTCCCGCCGCGCACCCGCACGGTGGTCGCGCTGGAGGTCCGCTGCAGCGCGTCGCCCGCCTTGAAGTGGCCGGCCTGCACGATGGACTGGGTGAAAGCCATGTAGTCCGCGTGCATGGTCTTCATGGCGGCCGGGTCCGCCTTTTCCATCTCGGCCTCGTTCTGATAGATCAGCAAGAGGTATTGCATCGTAAGCTCCTTCGGTTGATCGGCGTCATTCGCCATCATCTAGTCGAACGGGCCGAGACGGAATCGACAGAGGCGGGAATTCTTTTGCGCGCACCCACTTTGCAATCCCTCTCAGCCCATTAGGGCGGAGCGGCGAGGTGAGGTGGTTGGCGCAGCAGCACTGGCGTCGGCACTGAGAAGGCTGAGGCACCCGCCTCATCCTAATCCTTCTCCACCCTGAAGGGTGGAGAAGGACCTGAGCTCGATGGGTCGTCATTGATTTGTCATCTGGCCGCCAGCCATTATCTCTGTGAGAGCGCGACGTTCAGGCTAGCTGCCTAAGGATTCCCGCATGTCCTACCAATCGATCTCCGTTGAGCCGATCGCGGGCTCGCTCGGCGCCGAGGTGAGCGGCGTCGACCTCGCGGAGCCCCTGCGCAATTCGACTGCCGCCGAGCTGCGCCACGCCTTTACCGAGCATCTCGTGCTGTTCTTCCGCGACCAGACACTCACGCCCGAGCAGCACCTCGCGGTGAGCCGGCGTTTCGGGCCGGTGGTGCGCATGCCCTACGTCAAGCACATGGACGAGTACCCCGACATCATCGCGGTGCTCAAGGAGGCGGACGAGCGGAATATCAGCACCTTCGGCAATGCCTGGCATTCCGATTTCAGTTTCCTGGAGGAGCCGCCGATGGGCTCGCTGCTCTATGCGCGGGAGGTACCGGACCACGGCGGCGACACCATCTGGGCCAATATGTACGCGGCCTACGACGCGCTCTCCGACGGCATGAAGCGGATGCTCGATCCGCTGCGCGCCATGCACAGCGGCCGGCCCTACGGCACCGGGGGCGCCATTAAGGACTTGCGCACCAGCCGCTCGATCGGGATCGAGCGCGACAAACCCGAGGCCGACCGCGAGGTGGCGCAACCGGTGGTGCGCGTCCACCCCGAGAGCGGGCGCAAGGCGCTCTACGTGAACGCGATCTACACGGTGCGCTTCGAGAACATGACGAAGGACGAGAGCCGGCCGCTGCTTGATTTTCTCTACGAGCACTGCACGCGGCCGGAGTTCACCTGCCGCTTCCGCTGGCAGACGGGCTCGCTCGCGATCTGGGACAACCGCTGCACGCTCCACTACGCCGTCAACGATTACGACGGCTCGCGCCGCCTCATGCACCGAACGACGGTCGCGGGCGAGCGGCCGATCGGCGCGGGGCAGCGATCATGATCCTGGTGGGGCAATACGATTCTCCCTACGTGCGGCGCGTCGCCGTGTCGCTGCGCGTGCTGGGATTCGAGTACCGGCACGACACCCGCTCGGTCTTTGCGGACTTCGACGCCATGCGCAAAGTCAATCCGCTCGGGCGGATTCCCTCGCTGGTGCTGGACAGCGGCGAGACACTGATCGATTCCGCGGCAATCCTCGATTTTCTCGACGAGACCGTGGGGCCGGAGCGTGCGCTGCTTCCGCGCTCGGGCCCCGAGCGGCGGCGCGCGCTCCGCCTGATCGCGCTCGCGACCGGCGCCATCGACAAGGCCGGCGCCGCTACCTACGAGCGGGTCATCCGCCCGGCGGCCTATCGCTTCCCCGACTGGATCGTGCGCTGCCGGACCCAGGCCGCCGGTGCCATCGAGGCGCTCGGCGCCGAGAGCTGGCCGCCGAGCGCGCGGCTCGATCAGGCGCAGATCACCGCCGCCTGCATGATTCGCTACGTGCGGATGGCCGATGCCGAGCTCCTGCCCGCAGGCCGCTACCCCACGCTCGACGCGCTCTCCGAGCGCTGCGAAGCGCGGCCAGAGTTCCGCGCGACCTATCCCGCGGAGTACGCGATCCCCCGTGATGAGTGAGCGGCTCTGAGTAAGGTTCACCACGGAGACACAGGGGACACGGAGTTTTTTCGTGCTGCGAAGCCGCAGGGAAATTTCTTGGCGCCTTGGCGGTGAAATTCTTGAGCTACACAGACACCAAGACTGCAAGGAATGCTGCGGCCTCGCCGCGGAACTCGACCTCCGGTGTCTCCGGGGTGAATCTTAAAGCGGTTTCCGCGCGACGAGGTCGATGAGGGCGGACATGCCGTCGTGGCCTCTGCCCTCGTGGATCTCGTCGTCGTGGCTCAGGAGTTCGAGGATCTCGAATTCGGCGAACGCGCTCCGCAGCAGCTCCTCGGTATAGAGATTCTCGGCGATCGGCGGACCGCCGGTCTTGTATTCCAGCTGCTTCGGCCGATAGCCCTCGAGCAAAAGCAACCCGCCGGGCTTCAGGGCTTTCTTCACGCCCGTGAAGATCCGGTCGCGCAACGCCGGGCCCGCGAACTGGATGAAGATCGCGACCACCGCCGTGAAGGCCGCCTTCGGCCAGCGCCATTTGGCGAGGTCGGTCTCGGCGGTCTCGAGCTTGACGCCGCGCTCCCGGGCGAGCTTGCGCGCCTTGGCGAGCGCCACCGGCGAGAAATCGATGGAAAGCACATCGAGGCCCTGCTCGGCGAGCCAGACGCCGTTGCGGCCCTCGCCGTCCGCCACCGCGAGCACGCGCCCGGATTTCGGCAGCAGCGCCGCACGCTCGCGCAGAAAACGGTTGGGCTCGATGCCGAAGTAATAATCCTCGGCGGCGAAGCGCGCATTCCAGTGGTCGCGCGGATTGTCGAGAGTGGTCATCGCTCAAGTCTGGCGCAGAAACCGACCCATCGGCAAGACGGCGGCACGATGCGATGTAACCAAGGTCACAGCGGCGCCTCGAAACTGCGCGACTATTGGTCCATGGCGACGTTGATGCGATACCGCAGCTACGGCGGCCAACCCTTCTGCGAAGTCGCGCTGGAGAACGGCGACCACGTGCTCATCATGGTCGAGGCCGGCGGCGTCACCATCAAGCGCCAGGCGCGCCGCGACATCGCGGAAGAGATCCTGTTCGTCGGCCCCGTGCATTTGGTCACGGACATCTGCATGGCCATGCTCGACGGACGGCCGGCCTCGGATACGGCGGTGCTCGATATTTTCCTTTCGGTCGTCAGCCAGTTCCGCTCCTCCGAGGACATTCGCGCCGCCTTCGCGACGGTCTCGGCGGGACCGTAGCTCTCACGCACCGTCGCGGTCGCCGGCCTCGGCGATGCCGTTGAGATAGAGCTCCCAGACGCGCAGGTTGATCTCGCAGGCTTTGACCGCGGCGTCTACCATGCCGTAGTGCGCCGCGAATTTCGCGACTGCCTGCCAGCCCATGTCGGAGTGCTCGATGTCGGCCTGCTCGTGCAGCTCGAAGAAGTCCAGCTGCGCGTCGCTGAGTCCGAAGAGCTTGCTCCAGCGCTGGCGCTCGAGCCCGAACCAGCCACGCTCGCGGAGCGCGCCGGTGCCATAGCCGGGAATGTTGATGCGCTCGGCGCAGGTGTTGGCGACGATGCCTTCGATCCAGTGCCGATTGCTCATCAGGCCCTCCCAGGCGGCCCAGGCGATCTGGGTCGAGGGCAGCGGCTCCGCCGTGCGGATCTCCTCGAGCGAGAGGCCGATATGCGTGCCGAGCTCCTCCAGGATCTCCCAATGCGCCTTGCCGTGGCCGTGCGCGTGGTCGGCGATCACCTCCTCGGCGCAGGCGCGGATGATGTTGAGCCGGGTCTCCCAATCCGTGCAGTTGGTGGCGACGCGCAGTTTGAGGACGGAGTTGCGCTGGCGCGTATTGAGGCGGTGCTGGCGCACGAAGCTGCGCGCGCGGCCCGGCGTCATCGGCTCCTGGAAGTAGCGCGTGCGCCGGCAGAATTCATCGACCACCGCGTCGAGCCGCCGCAACACCGTGCCGTCTGTCATCGTCGCTCTCCTTGCTGGAACAATTCCTTGAGCCGGCCGACCAGCCGCTGATGGCGCTGAGCACCGGGGTCGCCCACCGACGCGCCGACGCCGAGGTAGCGCTCGGCCACGCCGGGATCGCCGAGCAGCGCCTCCCCCGAGCCCTCGAGGGCGACGCGGCCCTTCTCGATGACGCAGCCACGGTCGGCGATGGCGAGGCTGAGCCGGGCATTCTGCTCGGACAGCAAGATCGCGAGCCCCTGCTCGCTCAGCCGCTCGATCAGCCGGAAGATCTCGGCGACCAGAACGGGCGCCAAGCCGAGCGACGGCTCGTCCAGCAGGAGGATGCGCGGCTCCGACATGAGGCCGCGGGCGATCGCCAGCATCTGCTGCTGCCCGCCGGAGAGATTGCCCGCGGGCTCGTCGAGCCGCTGGAGCAGCACGGGCATGGGCGCCAGCACCGCATCGATGCGGCGCCGCAGATCGTCCGCCGAGAGCGCGCCGAGCCGCGTGTAGGCGCCCATGCGGAGATTGTCCGCGACGGTCAGGCCGGCGAAGATCTGGCGGCCCTCGGGGACGTGCGCGATGCCCGCCAGCACGCGCGCCCGCGGGCCGAGCCCATCGATGCGCCGGCCATCCAGCCAGATCTCGCCGCCGTGCAGGCCGAGCACGCCGGAGATCGCCTTCACCAGCGTGGATTTGCCGGCGCCATTGGCGCCCACGAGCGCCAGCACCTCGCCGCGCGCCAAGCCGAGGCTCACCTCGTGCACGACGGTTTGCCGGCCGTAGCCCGTGCTGACGGATTTGAGCTCGAGCATCAGCGGGCGGCCTCGACCTGACCGATATAGGCCTCGATCACGCGGGGATTGCGCTGGATCTCCGCGGGGCTGCCGCGCGCTACCACGGCGCCGGCATCGAGCACGATCACCTCGTCGGCGACGCCCATCACCAGGGACATGTTGTGCTCCACCACCAGAAGGGTGACGCCGCTGTCGCGCACCGCGCGCAGCAGGAGCGCGAGCTCGGCGGTCTCTCCGTCGTTGAGACCGGCGGCGGGCTCGTCGAGCAGCAGCAGGCGCGGCTTCGCCATGAGCGCGCGAACCACCTCCAGGAGCTTTTGGGCGCCCATGGGGAGATCGGTGGCGGCGGTATCGCGGAAGGGTGCGAGGCCTACGAGCTCCAGGAGCGCCTCAGCTTGCGCGGCGAGAGCGCGTTCCTCGTCGCGGGCACCGCCGAGCCACAGCATCTGCTGCCACGCCGCCGAGCGGACGTGGCGGTGCGCGCCCGCCAGCACGTTCTCGAGGGCGGTCATGCCCGGAAAGACGCGCGCAGTCTGGAAGGTTCGGACCACGCCGGAGACGGCGATGCGCCAATCGCCGGCCTCAGCCATGGCGGCGCCGAATAGGCGCACCTCGCCCGCGTCGGCTCGATAGAGGTTGGTGATGAGATTGAACAGCGTGGTCTTGCCGGAGCCGTTCGGCCCGATGAGCGCGCTCAGGCTGCCCGCGGGAATCTCGAAGGAGACGCCGTCGACCGCGCGCAGGCCGCCGAAGGTCTTAGTGAGACCCTTCACCTCGAGGGCGAGCTCGCTCACGGCACCTCCTTGCGGGGCTGGAAGCCCGTGGCAAGAGCGGGCGCGCGCCGCTCTCGGCACCGTGCCGCGAGCCGCGCGAGGCCGCCGAACATGCCCTCCGGCAGGAAACTGAAGGCGAGCACCAACAGCAGTCCCTCGGCCAGGATCTTGTAGAGCGCCAGCGACTGCACCAGCGTCGGCAGCAGCGTCAGCAGACCGACGCCGAGCAGCGGCCCCACCAGCGTGCCCTCACCGCCGATCACCAGCATGGTGATCATCTCGAAGGAGCGCTGCGTCCCCACCATCTCCGGCGAGAGATAGTGGAAATAGAAGGCGTAGAGGCTGCCCGCGAGCGAGGCCAGCACCGCCGAGATCGCAAACGCCGCCATCTTGACCCGCGCTACGTTGATGCCCAGCGCGCCCGCCGCGAGCCGATCGGCGCGGATCGCCATCAAGGCACGACCGAAGGCGCCGCGCATGCCGCCGATCAGCGCCAGCACCAGCACCACGATGATCGCGACCACGAGGTAATACATGGAGCGATCGCTGTCGAAGCTGAAGCCGGCGATCGCAAAGGATGGGATGCCCACGAGACCCGAGGGGCCGCCGGTGGTCTCCATCATGCCGACGTCGAGGGAATCCACCACCAGGCCGAAGGCGAGCGTGGCGAGCGCAAGGTAATGCCCGCGCAGCTGCACGGTCGCGAGCGACAGCAGGAGCGCGCAGACGAGCGAGGCCGCGCAGCCGAGCGCGATACCAATGAGCGGCGGCCAGCCGTAGGTGGTGGCGAGGATCGCCGCGACATAGCCGCCGATCGCCATGAAACCGCCCTGCCCCAGGCTCACCTGGCCCGCGAATCCCATGAGCACGTCGAGGCCGAGTACGCCGATGAACAGGATGCCCGTGATGACCAACGAGCCCATGAGCCCGGGGTCGCGCACCAGGAGCGGCAAAGCCAGGATCACGGCGAGCGCCGCCACGCCGAGCCCGACCGCGCCGCGGCCCCGGAGACGCACGATCGCGGGATGGACGTGCAGCTCCTCCCGAACATCGCTCCGCCGCGCGCGTCCGATGGCGAAGAGCCCGCTGGGCTTCCAGAGCAGAGTCACCAGCAGCAGGCCGAGGGCGAGCGCGCTGCTGAAGAGGCCGGAGATGTAGCCGGCGGCGAGTTGCTCGGCGACGCCGAGCACGAGCCCGCCCACCACCGCGCCCACGAAGGAACCCATGCCGCCGATCGCAACGGAAATGAATCCGGAAATGGTGAAGAACTGGCTGGTGTCGAACTGCACCGCCAGGATCGGCGCCACCATGATGCCGCCGAGCGCGCCGATGCCGGCGGCGAGGCCGAAGCTCATCACCGCCATGCGCTCGACATCGATGCCCATGAGCCGAGCCGCCGTCGGGTTCTCCGCCGAGGCCTGCAGCGCCTTACCGAGCGTGGTGCGCGCGAACAGGTACCAGAAGGCCGCGATGACGATCGCCGCCGTGGCCGCGATCCAGAATCCCTGGCTCGGCACGCGCACGCCCAAGATCTGCACCGGCGCCTCGCCCGAGAGCGGCCGCAGCGCATAGGGATCGCCGCCCCAATGCACCAGCATCAGCCCTTGAGTGAAGGTCAGCAGCCCCGCGGTGAGCATCAGCATGCTGCTGTTTGGAAGCCGCGAGAGCGCGGGGACGAAGACCGCAGCGCCGAGCGCCAGTCCGAACAGCAGCGCCGCCAACACCGAGCCCAGGATCGCAAGCGGCACCGGCAGGTGCAGCGTCTCCTGGAGGCTGTAGCAGACGAGCGCCCCCAGCACGCAGAAGGCGCCCTGCGACAGGTTGATCACGCCGGTCATGCGAAAGACCAGCGCGAAGCCCAAGGCCACAAGGGCGAACAGGCTGCCCTGCAGCAGCCCGCCGATGACGATCTGGACGGCGGCTTGGGTTGTGGCACTCACCCCGCGCGCGCCCTCATTTGATCGGCATGCCTCCGGGCTCGCTCAGGACGACCCAGGCGTGCCTGGCGGGCTCCCAGCGCGTCACCACGGCGTTGCGGTCGTCGAGGCCCCGCTGCGGCGTCGCCGGGAAATCATAGAAGCCGTCGATGCCGGGCGCGCCCTTGAGTTTCGCGAAATAGTCGCGGATCTGCGTCGCCGTCGCCTCCGGTCCGAGCTCGCGCAAGGCTTGCGTCGTCAACATTGCCGGCCCCCACGCGAGCGAAGCCGCGACGTCGGGTTCGACGCCCGCCGCCTTGAACTCGGCATAGAATTCCTGCTGCGTCTTCTCGATCGCGGGGTCGAGCGGCTTCAAGCCTTCATGGGGTGGCCATTCGCCGGACGGGATATAGAGCTGCTTGGGCAGGAAATCCGCGTAGTTGGTCATCTGAGCGAAAGTCATATTGCCGTCGGTGGTGGCCGTGGGCACGTCGAGCCCGGCCTGCAGGATACCCTTGAAGATCGTCGCGATCGGCGTGCCGGTGCTCCAGGCGACGAAGGCGTCGGGCTTGGCGGCCTTCACGGTCTCGATCTGCGCGGCGACGCTGACGTCGGTGGTGTTGAAATGCGCGCGCTCGACCAGCGTCAAACCGGCGTCCTTGTACTCCGGCTGATTCAAGGTTTCGTCGATGCCGCGCTCCGCGTCCTGGCCGGTGGCATCGCTGGAGGTCATGATCGCGATGCGCTTCCAGCCCTTCTCGCGGAAATACCGGAACAGCGCCTTCTGCAGGTCGTGAGTCGAGACGCTGGAGCTGAACGCATAGCTGCCGGCCTCGGGGTGGACGCCGGGCGAGAAACAATACTCGACCGGCCCCTCCTTCATGAGCGGCGCCATGGCGCTGCACACCGCGACCAGGGACGAGCCCAGAATCACCGCCGGCTTCTCGGCGCTCACCTGGCGCACCAGCTGCACCCCAACCTGCGGGCTCGACGTATCGTCGTAGAACACGAACTGTATCGGCCGGCCCTTGATGCCGCCGGTGCGGTTCACGTATTTCTCCACGATCTGCAGGGTGACCTGCTCCTCCTTGCCCAGGAAGGAGGCCTGGCCCGTGAGCGGCAGAATCGCGTTGATCTTGTAGGGCTCGTCGGCGCGCGCGACGGGTGCCAACGAAAATAAAGCAAGCGCGAGCGCGCCCGCCAATATTGAGCTCCATCTCTTCAGCGCCACGCGTGCCTCCCTCGTCTTTTTGAGCAGTCTATCAACAGACCCAGCTTTGGTCTGCCAACGATCCACGATGACCCGGACGCGTGCAAGCGCGCAAGGACATGCTACAAGAACGCTTGCACCCAGAGCGCAATCTCAGAAGCGGACCCCTCGATCGATGACCGAACCGAGTGCTACCCCGACACGACAGCGCGGCGGCCGGCGGGGCGCGCGGCAGCAGACGGGCGGCGAGGCCGCTCCAAAGGCACAGCCTCGCCTCCTCTACAAGCCGGTCGAGGCGGTCTCGGCCGACGAGCTGGAGGCGATCCACGCGGCGTCACTCCGCGTGCTCGAGGAGATCGGCATCGATTTCCTGCACGCGGGCGCCCGGCAGATCCTGAAGACCGCCGGCGCCGAGGTGACGCCGGGCTCGAACCGCGTGCGCTTCGACCGCGCGTTGGTCGAGAGCCAGATCGGGAAGGCGCCGGAGCGGTTCACCCTCCACGCCCGCAACCCCGCGCGGAACGTCATCGTCGGCGGCGACTACATGGTCTTCTGCTCGGTCGCCTCGGCGCCCAATGCCGCCGATCGCGACGGCGGACGGCGCAGCGGCAACCGCGCCGATTACCAGAACTTCTTCCGGCTGGGGCAGATGCTCGACGCCGTCCATGTCTGGGGCGGCTATCCCGTCGAGCCCGTCGACATTCATGCCTCGATCCGGCATCTCGATGCGATCTACGACAGCCTCACCCTCTCGGACAAGCCGATCCACTGCTACAGCCTCGGCCGCCAGCGCAACCTGGACGCCATCGAGATGGTCCGGCTCGCGCGCGGCATCGACGATGCGACGCTCGACCGCGAGCCCTCGGTTTTCACCGTGATCAACTCGTCCTCGCCGTTGCGAATCGACACGCCGATGCTCGAGGGCATCATCCAGATGGCGCGGCGCAACCAGCCGGTGGTGATGACGCCGTTCACGCTCGCGGGTGCCATGGCGCCGGTCTCGCTCGCGGGCGCGCTCGCGCAGCAGAACGCCGAGGCGCTCGCGGGACTGGTCTTGACCCAAGTAGTCAGTCCCGGCGCGCCTTTCGTCTATGGCGGCTTCACTTCGAACGTGGACATGAAATCGGGCGCGCCCGCCTTCGGCACACCCGAGTACATGAAGGCCGCGCTGGTCGGCGGCCAGCTCGCGCGCCGCTACAAGCTGCCCTACCGCTCCTCCAACGCCAACGCCGCCAACACGGTCGACGCCCAGGCGGCCTATGAGAGCGTGTTCTCGCTCTGGGGCGCGGTGATGGGCGGCTGCAACTTCATGATGCACGCCGCCGGCTGGATGGAGGGCGGGCTCCACGCGAGCTTCGAGAAGATGGTGCTCGACGCCGATCTTCTCGGCATGGTGGCGGAATTCCTGCGCCCGATCGTGGTCAACGACGACGAGCTCGCGCTCGACGCCATGCGTGAGGTGGGGCCGGGCGGACATTTCTTCGGTGCCGGCCACACCATGGCGCGCTACCGCAACGCCTTCTACGCGCCAATGATCTCGGACTGGCGCAACTATGAGACCTGGACCGAGGCCGGGCGGCCCGACGCCTACGACGCCGCGAACCGGCTCTACAAGAGCGTGCTCGCGGGCTACCGGGAGCCGCCGATGGACCCGACCGCGCGAGAGGCTCTGACCGAGTTCGTCGAGCGACGCAAGCGCGAGGGCGGGGTCGCGACGGATTTCTAGGGGTCGCCGGAATCGGACTCCGTTATCCCGAGCGATGCGTCCGTCCCTGGTTTCTCGCCGATCCCCTCGATATATCGATCGTCGATTTCGACGCTCAGAAGGGTGCGAAACCATGACCGTTCAGTCCGACCACGACACGCTCCTCGGTCTCAACGAGAATTACATTCGCTCGGTGCAGGAGGGCGATGTCGCTTGGTTCCGCGAGCACCTCGCCGAGGATTTCTGCTGCTCGAACCCGGACGCGTCGCTGGTGGACAAGGCCAAGTTTCTTGCGGAGACCGCGCGGCCCGTCATCATCCGCGGCCTCACGATTTCCGACGTGAAGATCCGCGACCTCGGCGACGTCGCCATCATCCATGCGCGCACGCATTACCAGACCGCCGAGGGCGAGCCGCGCTCCGGGCGCTACACCGACGTCTGGGCCCGACGCGACGGACGCTGGCTCGCGGTCTCCGCCCACGTCACGCGGTGAGACCGAGCGACCGCTGGTTGTCGCGTCTGAACGGCGGGAAGGCGCAGTCTCGAGCAAACCCGTCCCTGGGCAGAGTTTCCCGGTGCCAACCACGCATCATTGCCCAAATGAAACATCCGTGCTGATAGTCCGTCCTTCAATCGGGCATCTGTGGATATGCCCGTGAGATATACGTCGAAGGAGGCTGCATGGCGGCCGACGAACACTCCGGCGAGTCGGTCACCATCCGGTGGAACGGACGTCGCATCGAGGCGCGGGTCGGCGACGATGTCGCGACGTCCCTCTACGCGGCGGGCGTCCGGGTCTTAAATTACTCGCGCAAGTTTCACCGTCCGCTCGGCCTCAGCGGCAGCTTCGTTGCGGGCGTCAAGGGCCAGGTCGACGGTCTGGCGAATGTCCGGCTCGATCGCTTGCCTGTCCGGCAGGGTCTTATCGTGGAGGCACAGAACGTCTGGCCCCATCCCGGGCTCGACCTCTTGCAACTCGCCCGACTGGTGCCCCGGCGTTGGCTCGCGGGCGGCTTCGAACACCCGATGTGGCTCCCCAGCGGCACCCGGCGATTCCAGATTTGGGAGCGATTGCTACGGATCGCGGCCGGCGGCGGCCGTGCCATGGCGCCAGATCGTCCTGGTGCCGTGGTCGCCGGCGAAGCGCTCGGCGTCGACGTCGCCGTGGTCGGCGGCGGCCCAGCGGGTCGACGCGCAGCGATCGCGGCTGCGGCCGCTGGACAATCGGTCGTGCTGATCTCCCGTGGAACCATCCCAGGCGCGGTCGCCCAGGCCCTGGGGGCGAGTCTGCCGGAGCTTCCCTCGGCCGTCCGACTCCTCGCCGGAGTCGAGGCGGCCGCCCTCTATCGCGGAGGCCGGCTGCTGATCGCCGCGCCCTTTGACGGCGGCCCCGCAAAGCTGATCGAAGCCGCCAGGATCGTCCTCGCGACCGGACGGCGATCGACGCCACCGCTGGTACGCGGTGCCGATCTGCCGGGCGTTCTCGACCTGCCGACTGCCATCGGCCTGCTGAAGCACCGCGCTCGCATTCGCCTGGAACGTCTCTGCCTCATCGGCACCGGCGATCTGGCGCCGCTGGCCGATCGTCTCGCCCACCTCGGAGCCGACGTCGTCGAAACCGTTGCCGCGGGATCGGTTTGCAGCATTCAGGGTGGCCGGCACGTTCGCGGCGTGCTGCTCGGCGACGGGCGGAGGTTCGCGTGCGATACGGTTGTCCACGCCGGACCTTGGCGGCTTGATCCCGTCTTGCCCTTCCAGGCCGCAGCGGCGGGAGAGTTTCGGCTCACCGCCGGCAACCTGCCTCCACACGTGGAATGTCACGGCGGAGCGGCCGGACCCGCGGAACCGGTGGTGCACGGACCGCGGCTCGACGATCGGGCGCTGGTCTGTCCCTGCATGGACGTTACGGTGGCGGAGATCCGCCGCCTCGTCGATGCCGGCACGACTCATGTCGAGGAGCTGAAACGCCTGACCGGCTGTGGCATGGGGCCCTGCCAGGGCGTGCCGTGCTGGGACCTGCTCGCCGCGGCACTCGCGGCGCTCACGGGACGCCAGCCCGATACTTTTGGTCATCCGAGCTATCGCGCGCCGCGGGGCGCACTGACGCTGGCGCAGGCGGCGGGGCTCGCCGGCCTGGTCCAGCCGGAGGTCGGGCCGTGAGCGCCGGCGCGGCTCGGCGGCCGGTGGCCAAACCGCCAGGTGCCAAGGCCGCCGTCGCCATCATCGGCGGCGGCATCCAGGGCCTGATGCTGGCCTTCTGCCTCGCGGAGCGGGGTATTCGAGACATCAAGGTGTTCGACGCCGGCTATTGGCAGGGCGGTGCGTCCGGCCGCAACGGAACCCTGGTTCGCCCCGGCTTCTCCTCCCCGGAGTGGACGCGGCTCTTCAGCCATTCGCAGCAACTCTGGCGCGGCCTGTCCCGGCGCCTCGGCCACAACGTGATGTACAGCCGACGCGGTTACGTCACGCTGGGCGAAAGCGACCGCACGGCCGCGATCTGCGAACAGGTCGTGCGGGTCAACCGCGATTGCGGCGTAGCGGCCCACGCGCTGGGCAGAGAGGAGTTGCGTCGCCACCTGCCGCTGCTGGACCGCAAGCAGGTAAAGGCGGCGGTGCGCTTTGTCGACGGCGGCGTCGTGCCGCATCACGCGGCCATGAAGGGGCTGCGCGCGGCCTGCCAAGCGCGCGGGGTCGATCTGCGCTATCAGTCGCGCGTCACCGGCATCGACCGCCAGGGCGATCGCGCCACCGGACTCTGGCTCGGAGACGAGCGCGTCGCTGCCGACTGCATTGTCATCGCCGCCGGCGCCCACAGTCCAAACGTGGCGCGTCTCGCCGGTGTCGAGCTCGAAGGGCGGCCTTGGCGGCTGGAGGCCTGTGCGTTGGAGCCGACGCGGCCCATTTTTGATCCTGCCGTGGCGATGCTCGACCGCACCGTCTACATGCACCAGTCCGCGCGCGGAGAGATCGTCGGCGGATGCGAGGTTGCGGGGGACGTGGCCGGTCTGACCCTCGCTTCGGACCTGCCAGTGATTGCGCATTACGCGCGCCACCTGGTCGAGATCATGCCCTCTCTCGCGGATCTCCGGATCCTGCGGCAATGGGCGGGACATATTCACGCCAGCGCGGACTTTGGGCCGCTGCTTGGCGCCCATCCCGACTGCCGCGATCTCTGGATCTCGGCGGGCTGGTCCTATGGCATCGCTGGCGCGCCTGCAGGCGGCGATCTACTCGCCAAGGCGATCGCGACGGGAGAGGTCGATGCGCGCATGGCGCCCTTCTCGGTCGATCGCAAGCGCCGCGGCAAGCTGATCGAGGAAGGTGCGATCGTCGTCAGCCACTGAGCCGCACTGCCCTCGCGATCGTGACCATCCGCGGTCTCGCGATCTCCGAAGTGAAGGTCCGCGTATCTCGGCGAGATCGCCATCATACACGCGCGCACGCATTGCAAGACCACCGACGGAAACCCGTCGAAAGCCAAAGGTTCTGACCTCACGTGGAGGTTAGTTTGTTCCGGTTCCTGCAACACGCACGGGGTCAGGGTCCGGGCCGACTTTCAGCGAAGCCGAAATTCATTGTAAACCGCAAGCCGAAGCACGATATGAGCTTTACCGCCCGCATTCGGCCCATCGAGGCGCGGGTGGCCGAGAGATGTGTGCGCTCCCGCCTTGAATACGGGGGAGGCGCGTGGTGCAGGCACCTTCATCATCAGATCAGTCTAAGGTTGGTAACCGCATCCTCGACGCGCTGTCGTTCGAGGCCAGGGCGATCTTGCGTCCGCACTTCGAGACCATTCCTCTCACAGCCAACGAGAGCATTCAGGAACCGGGGGCGCCGGCCAAATATTCGTATTTTCCCGTGAGCGGCATGATCTCGGTCTTGGCGACGATGGCCGACGGAGGACAAATCGAAACCGGCATCGCGGGCAATGAGGGGATGTTCGGCGTATCCACCGTTCTCGGCGACGATGCGCCCTCGCAAAAAGCCATCGTCCAACTTGCCGGCAGCGCAATACGCATAGGGTCCGCTCAATTGCGGAAGGCCGCCGATGCGAACGCCGAGCTTCGCGGCTTGCTCATGCGCTATGCGCAGGCAATGCTGGTCGGCGCCATGCAGTCGGCGGCCTGCAATCGGCTTCACTTGCTGGAGCAGCGGTGCGCCCGCTGGCTCCTCACGGCGCACGACCGAGCAGGCCGTGATCGGTTCGCGATGACGCACGAATACTTGGCGACGATGCTGGGCGTGAGGCGCGCGGGTGTTACGGTCGCGCTGCAGGTCTATCGCGACGGCGGGATGATTACCTACAACCACGGCACGATGACCGTTCTCGACCGCGCTGCATTGGAAACGAGCTCGTGTGAGTGCTATCGCTTTATCAAGGGTGAGTTTGAACGGCTGCTCGGGGGCGCATGATCCGCTGCAGCTCCTCATCGTCCGTGGCAGCGCTGCTGTCCTAGCGGTCTCAACCCGCTAAGACTGGCGGTGGACGCAGTCTCGAGCGAACCCGTCTCCGGGTCAAATTCCCTGCTAACAGGGAAATTTACAGGGAATTTGCGCTTGAAGGGAACCCCTTCGTTCAGCCGAACGGCTCAGATAGGCCTGCTGCTCGGGCATTATCTGACCGGTGAACTAGACCAAGCGCGAAATCTAACAGGGAATTTTTGAGTGGGTATCAGGGAACTAACAAAAGGGGATCAGGGAATGTATTGGCGGCATCAGGGAGCCTGTCGATTGGCTCGTTCAGGCCGCTCTCGACCTAAAAACGATTCCGACAGATCGCACCTCCGGCATGCGCCAACCCCAAACTCTTGGTGCCCACGAGTGAGAGTCTGGGTTCAGCTGCTCATTCCGCACGTCACGAATTTCTCACGCTGCCTGTCCCTACCGAAAATCTGATCCGGGCTGTCTGCCGAACCAGGCTACGGATGCCCGCTCGCACCGTCGCGAGAATCCTCTCTGGGGTGCCCCCGCGCATCCATGGCGAGTTACTGAAATTGGGCATTGAGATCGCACAGTCCTCAGTCGCTAAGTATATGGAGCGCCGACGGGGACCGCCGTCACAAGGCTGGAAGACCTTCCTCCGCAATCATGCGCCACACATTGCAGCCGTTGACCTCTTCGTCGTGCCGACCATCGGCTTCAAGGTTCTACACGGGCTCGCGATCCTGCATCTTGGGCGGCGACGGCTGGTCTTGACCAATGTCACTGCGAATCCGACCGCTGAGTGGATCGCGCGCCAGATCACCGAGGCGTTCCCATGGGATCAGGCACCTCGATACCTCATCCGCGATCGGGATAGCTCATACGGCATGGTAGTCACACAGAGGCTCCGAGCGATGGGTATCCGGGACCGACTAATCGCGCCCCGTTCGCCGTGGCAGAACGGCCATGTTGAACGCCTTATCGGCTCGATCCGGCGTGAGTGCCTTGACCATGTCGTCGTGTTCGGCGAAGCGCATCTGCGCCGGATCCTGACGGCTTATGCCACCTACTATAATGGGGTC
>DATNIT010000195.1:0-3334 GCA_035604335.1 Allostellaceae bacterium
CCGAGTCCGTGAGATCCTGCGCGAGCGAGAAAGCGACAACGGCTCTGTCTTTGCGGGGCAGCGTGACGGGCGCCCGTTGTCGAACATGGGCGCTTGCAAAGGCGGCACAGCAAAAACATCAGCTGATTGTTCATCCGGGTGTCGCCGGGCGCGCGCAAGGAGGCTGGCACGGCGGCAGTCAGCGGCAGATCGGGCAAGGACCGGTGCTCGATCAGATAGCGACGCAAGGCGCCGGCGCAGACTGCCAGGACGACGTCGTTGATCGTGACATTGCCCGCCTTCGCCACTGCCTTCACGTCGGGCAGGGATAGCGACGCAGTGCCGTAGCTGCGCTGGGTCGAGACTGCCACGTTGAAGCGCGTCCGCGGCGTCTTCCAGAGGTAGGCGAGTGAATATTGGGCGTCCCTGCCAAGATTCCGAGACGCTTTCGCCAGCGTCGTCACGAGGTTCGGCAGCGATCTCACCTGGCGCAGGAAATCGGCGACGGCTGTGGTGGTCTGCTCGAGGAAATCCGGCGACGGCGCGGCTGACGGGGCAGGCTTGCGCGGAGGAGAGGCGGGCGCGGAATCGGACGAGAAATCGTACATCCCATCGAGGGTCGCCATATGGGCCACCCCGTCCATGTCGCAATGATGAAACTTAAAGTAGACGGCGAAGCCACCGTCTTCCAGACCCTCGATCAGATAGTATTGCCAGAGCGGGCGGGTGTGATTGAGCGGGATCGCGTGCAGCCGCGCGACCAGCGCCCGCAGCTGGTTCATCGTGCCGGGCTTCGGCAGCGCAGCACGGCGGATGTGATAGTCGAGGTCGAGATCGTCGTCATCCACCCACGCGGGATGATCGAGGCCGAGCGGCGTCATCTCCAACCGCCGGCGGTACAACGGAAGTAGGTCGAGCCGTGCGGCGGTATGGTCGCGAAAACGGGCGAAGACATCGTCCGGATTGGCCGGCGGCGCGAAAATCGCCACGCTGCCGACATTCATCGGAGTCTCGGGTGTCTCTCCGTAGATGAAGGAAGCGTCCAGCGCCGAGAGCCGGTTCATAATAACCTCCTTATCGGAGGCTGGGCCTGCGCGTGTGTCGCCTGCCTACTTACGCGACGCAGCTATCCGACCGCATTAAAGCAGTGGGTGTCTATGATCTAGATCAAATCAGGAAGCGAAAGCTCGCAGCCTGATTAAAACACCTAATCGGATTTCGCAACGATTGCCGCGAGGCGGTCTCTCTTTTTGGGCCTTAGAGGTCATGGACAAGACTGAGCGATGGGCGAGCATCCTGCATACCATGTTGCAGTGCATGAGTCTGCTGATGGCCGATTTTGTTGTGAAAGTCGCTGGGGCGTCTGGCTCGGATCGCCAAGACGGATTTTGAAAGTGAGGCCGAGTACTATCTCTCGTCTTGCTCCGGTTGGAGCGGCGTCGACGCCTACAACTGGTGGTCTTGAACTCGAGAAGGACGCTACGAACCTCACGGGGGCTCAAGCAAGGCACGCGGTTGGCGCGCTCGGGGGAGGCCGTGCGACCAGCTTTGCGAGCCTGCGAAGGTTCTGGGCAATCGCCGCCAGCGTGAACTCGAACTGGGCACCGCGCGGCCCGCGCAATCGCAGACGGCCGAGCCGCAGGATGCGCTTTAAATGTGCGAACAGCATCTCAACACGCTTCCTGTCACGACGTGATTGCGCGAATGCTTTTGTCTTGGCCAGCGCACGGGCAACGTCACGGGCCTCCTCGTAGATGCTGCGCGGGATCCTCCGAGCAGGCATTTTTGGACAGCATCGCGCCCTGAGCAGGCAGCTACGACAGTCGAGCACGCTTGCGAAATAAAGCAGTGTCGTCTCCCCATCATTGACCAACCTGCCTGTCGTCGTGAGAATCTTGCCCGCTGGGCAGATGTAAACGTTACGCTCCTTGTCGAACGTGAAGTCTTCCCGACTGAATGTCCCATCGTCGCGGTTCGACTTGTCGATCACCGGGACGTGCGGCGCGATCTTCTTGTCTTTGACGAGCCAGTTGAGGTTCGCTCCTGAACCGTAGGCCGTATCGGCTGCGAGCCACTCCGGCTTGATGTCGAAACGCTCCTCGGTGCGCTCGATCATGGTCTTCGAGGCGCCGACCTCGGCCTGGCGGATGGCACGCGACGCCTCGACGTCCATGATCACGCCGAACTTCACGTCGATCAGGTAGTTGTCGGCATAGGCGAAGAACGCCGCTCCTCGCATCGCGCCTGTCCATTGCGCCGCCGGGTCGGATGGCGAGACGAACTTCGGGGTGACGTCGCTGGCCGCACCGAATGCCGCGTCATCGAGGGTGGCGAGATACTCCTTCGTGGCCCGGCTCACCTGTTGCGCGTCAAGCTCTTTGTTCCACTCCGATCCGGGGATCGATCGCCGTTTGTTGGCGTCGGCAGCAATCAGACTGGCATCCACCGCAAAACCTTCGCCGCCGACCAGACCAGCCCCGATGCACGCGCCCACAACACGCTCGAATACGCTCCGGAAGATGACGCTGTCGCCAAACCGCTCGTTGCGCGCACGCGAGAACGCCGAATGATCCGGGACCTTGTCCTCGATCGAGAGCCCACAAAACCACCGATAGGCCAGGTTCACTTGCACCTCACGGCACAGCGCCCGCTCCGAGCGGATTGCGAACACGTAGCCGACGATGAGCATCCGGATCATGAGCACCGGATCAATCGAGGGTCGACCAATCTTGGGGTAATAGCTCGCGAACTCGGCATGGACCCACGACAGATCGAGAACCGCAGCGATCGCGTGCACGAGATGATCGTCCGGCACCACCTCGTCGAGGCAAAATGAATAGAAAAGCCGCTCTTGGTCTCGGTTGAGCCGCCCCATCATCGTCCGCCCCCGCCTTTGATCACCTCATCGCCGGTGAATCACGGTTCGCGGCCAACATCAACGGACTTCTGCAACAAAATCGGCCAACAGCCGACATCGAGGCGGTCTAGCCGTGTCGGGGTGACTCAAATAAGCTGGTCGCCGATCTTGATCGACGCAAGCGCGGACAGGCATTTCGACCGGGACATGACATGGTAATTTGGTTCTTGACGGCGCAATCCACCGTGGCGACGCGGCGTTGGGGGGGGCCCGCCATTGTGACGCTCGCGGCGATGGCCGCACTGACGGCGCTGACCGCCGACGCGGCGGCTAGGCAACCGCGCCCCGCGCCACCCAAAGAGGCGACGGCGCCGCGCGATGCAGGCGAGCCGATCATGGCGATCGTATCGATCAAGACCCAGCAGGTCACTTTCTACGACGCCGACGGATGGATCCTGCGCGCGCCGGTGTCGACCGGCACCACGGGACGCGAGACGC
>DATNIT010000196.1:0-3095 GCA_035604335.1 Allostellaceae bacterium
CTGGCCAGGAACGCCGGTGGCGCTGGCCCGGCTTCGCTTCACGCGCGACTGCGCGGCCATCCCCGGACAGCATTGGCGCTCGCGTGTGCCCGCCTGCTGAATGACGTGATGCGCGAACCGCCCAAGATCAGCGAAAAGGGACCGCTTGCCAACCTCATGGCGCTTGTCTGGAAATATGCGACCGGGACGGATGCGCCACCCGGCCTCGGCTTTCACGCGCGCAAAGGTGCGGCGGCGCTGCGGAATGAATTAGGCACGCGCCGCACGACGTAGGGTGCGGATTGGAGAAAGTCGGGTCGATCAACACCCAAACTACGCGGCCATCGACGATGTAGGAATATAGTCAGGAACCGCCAATCATCTAAGGGTGCTATGATAGACCTATTCGAAAACGATCTGCCTCTTACGGCAAAAGAAGCGGCGATGCACTCCGGACTGAGTCTCGCGGCGTTCTGGCGAGCCGTCGGTGCCAAGCGGCTTCCGTCCCCGGTATACCCTCTGCCGCGTGCTCCGCGATGGTTTGCAAGCGAGTTGCGGGAGGCCCTTCGGGCGACAAGGGCACTTCCTCGCGATCAAAAGGCTGCCCGCCGTGGTGCAGTGGCCGCGCGCACCGCAGACACTGCCGCCCGAAATTCGAAATCCCCGGACGCCGGGGAAGGCGACCCTTGAACGCGATCGGGACTTTTGCCCCCTCGGCGAGCGCGCCGAGCGAGCGGGACAGCAGAGAGACATCGCTCGAGTGCACGGCGATCGTCGGGTGAACATCCTTCACCGTGCGGTCGAAACGGGACGACCCTGAGCATCCGACGAAGACCTCGCGCCAGTAGGTGAATCAAACAGAGCGCGTGATCTGCTTTACAGCAGGACGCGAAACAGCTCCGACGAACATGGACTAGTTGCTCACCGGGATGCCAGAGGAAGTGCGGCTGTGCAACCGTCTTCGATGGCATCCCAATGAACGTTGTCTCCCATCACGGAAACGTCAATACGGCGGTTGAGATCTGGAAGTCCGTCAAAAATGTAGAATATAGCTAGGACTTTCTGTGTCATTCATCGGCGATTTCTGCTAAGATAGTACCGTTTGAAATGGCTCTCACAAAAGGACGATTTTCATGCCGACGCGACCTCTCATCAAAACCGCGTCGTGGGCGACGAAGCTGCCCGACGATCATCTGCGCGTCGGTATATCGCGCGGCGTGCCTCGCCGGCTGCCGGCGGGCTACAGGGTCTATCGCGCGCTCGCGCCTGGGCCTTGGTTCAACAGCGTGGGGATCGAGGAATACTACCACCTTTACCGAACCGAGATCCTCGGCCCGCTCGACCCCCGGCTCATTGCCGACGCGCTGCTCGCACTCGGCAACGGCCGTGTGCCGGTCTTGCTCTGCTAAGAGCAGCCGAATTGCGACCAATGGTGCCATCGGGCGATGACGGCGGAGTGGTTGGCCGAGGTCCTCGGCGCCACGGTGCGTGAGTTCGGTTATGAGTCGCTGCCGCAACACGAGCATCCCCTGATGCCGCCGCAGCTTCGGCGCCGCCTTCCCTCGACCGAGCCGGGCGACGTGTCGCCGTTCGTCGGCCGCACTGCCATCATCGCCGGCGAACTGCACCGCGTCGTCGGGCCTGATCCCGAGAAGCCCGGCATGGCGATCATCGCCGCCGGCGACCGGCAATTCTCCACCAGCATGACGACGCTCCGCCGCCAGTTTGCCAAGCCCTGAGTCGGACGCCGCACAGCTCCGTCTTCCGGCGCCGTCCGACTGCGGTTGGAGCGGCTACGGGAACTACACCCGCCCGCGGAGTGGTGCCCCACGGTCAACCAATTGTCGCCGCAAATCGAAATAACGAGCGCAACTATTCTAATATAGGCGCGCTTTATAGTTGTTCCTGGTGCGCAATAACACTATAAGATACTTGCTAACCTCCTACCAGAAAGAGACTCAAATGGCACACGCACTTTCAATTCGTCAGACCGGCAAAGCCGAGATGGCCTACGTTGGCAAGACCCCCTGACACAAGCTCGGCCAGCAGCTTCCCTCGGGGGCATCCTTGGAGGTCTGGTCGCAGGCCGCCGGCATGGACTGGATGATCGAGAGCAGCCCGGTGCAATTCACCGTCAACGGCCAGATGCACGAGATGCCGGACCGCGTCGTCCTTTATCGCTCCGACAACCAATTCGCACTTTCCAGCGTGTCGCGGTGGTACAAGCCCGTTCACCCTGCCGAGGTCCTCGGTTTCTTCCGCGATCTCACTGAGGCGGCCGGATTCACGCTTGAGACGGCTGGCACCTTGTTCGGCGGCAAGCGCCTCTGGGCACTGGCATCCATCGGGGCCGAGGCCGCGGTCGCCGACCCGTGCGGCAAGATGAAGGGCTACCTGCTTCTCTCGACCGCCTGCGACGGCAGCATGTCCACCGAGGCGCGCTACACGACCGTCCGCGTGGTCTGCAACAATACCCTGGGCTTCGCGCGCAACGGCAGCGCCAAGGCCAACGTCAAGGTGACGCACAGCGCGACATTCGACCCCGCTGCGGTGAAGCGGAACTCGGCATCGAGACGGCCAAGGAGCAGTTCACCGACGCGATGGGCCAATTCCGCCAGATGGCGGAGACCCGTCTGACCGAAGCCGAGACGATCGACGCCACCGCCAACTTGTTCGTCCCGGCCTTCGCCGACATGGACAAGGGTGAGCGGACCAAGCTGCTCGAAAAGACCTCCGGGCCGATCTTCCGGGTGGACGAACTGGCGATCGACCACAAGGCCCTCGGCTCCGACCTCGCGGGCACGGACGGCACCGTATGGGGCTGGCTGAACGCCGTGACCCAATACGTTGACCACGAAGCCCGCGCGCAGAGCCAGGACACAAGGCTGAATTCCGCATGGTACGGCAAGGGGGCCGAGATCAAAGGGCGGGCCTTGGAAATGGCTGGACGCTACGTGTCCGGCATCGAGCGGACCCGTGCCAAGGACATCGCCCTGGGCGTCGCACCGGACAGCGCGCGACTGCTGGACACCATCCTAGCCAAAGCGGCGGCCTGACAGGCCGGGCCGGGAGCAATCCCGGCCCCTCCCGCTATCCGACGTCAGGAGGCTGACATG
>DATNIT010000197.1:0-4220 GCA_035604335.1 Allostellaceae bacterium
TCTCGTCGAGCGCTTCTTCAACAAACTCAAACATTTTAGAGCTATCGCCACCCGCTTCGAAAAACACGACCAGAATTATCTCGCACTCGTCAAACTTGCTTCAGCCCGCATCTGGATGCGATTTATGAGTCGGTGACCTAGAGCATGTTCCGATCAATTTGATCGGGAGCATGCTCTAGACCGCGCGCCGGATCGCGTGGAAGACGACGAGCACGACGATGGCGCCCAGGATCGCGACGACGAGGCTGTAGACGTTGAGTCCGCTGACGCCGGCCCCGCCGAAGCGCTCCATGATCCAGCCGCCGGCGATGGCGCCGATGACGCCAAGGACGAGGTCGCGGATCAGTCCCTCGCCGCTCTTGTTCACGATTTTGCTGGCGATGAAGCCCGCAACGATTCCGAGGACCACCCAGGCCAATATGCTCATTGCTCTCCCCCAATGACGTGGCCGCGTCGAGCGGCGGTACATAGGCTCTAGTCGAAGGGGCTGGGCCTCGTCAACGCGCACACGGCGAACCCGTTGCACGCAACAACGCACGGCCGCCCAAATTTTGCCACGGATCGTCCGGTCCACGCTGGAGGTCACGGGTTTGCCACCGCACATCCAGGGGGCGTCCTACGTTCTATGGGCGGGCCGCGTCGCCCGGCGCGGTGCCCCGACGCGCGGTTCCCCGACGAAGGAGGAGATATTCATGCGCACGAAACTGACTTTGGCGGTTCTGGCGATCAGCTCGCTTTCTCTCGCGGCCTGCGGCGAGACGCCGGGGTGCCGGGCGCTCACCGGTGCCGGCCTCGGCGCGGCCGGCGGCGCGGTCATCGGGGCGCTCGCTGGCAGCCCCGCGACGGGCGCCATCGCCGGCGCCGCGGGTGGCGCTCTCATCGGCGCAGCGACCTCACCCAACCAGGTGAACGGCCCGTCGCCGTGCTATTGATGAAGGCCCCGCAAGTCCGGTTTTTGCTTGACAAATCCGAATGGTACTGTCCAACACCCCAATCCCGACAGAGGGTGAGAAGCCAGAGGCGCAGGGCAAACTTCTTTAGCAGCGCTCGCCGCGACCGGGCGACTAATGGTTTGTACGTAGGTACAATTCCCAAGTGTACAGATAACCCGTCTGAATGCGAGATTCTGGCCGCCATCTTGGTTACCGGTGGAGTGTCACGGCCATGCGTGATAAATTGAGCTACCTTCGCGAGCAGCTAGAGGCCTATTGGCGAGATGCCAAGGCTCAAGCCGATGAGGCCGAGGCCGAGCGCCTAATCGTGCTCGCCATCCGCTGCCAAGAGATGATCTTGGAGCTTGAGCACGGAATCAGACTGAGCGCGTCAGAGTCGGCAGATTAGGACACCCCCTGTTTCAAACCCGGACACTTAAGGGTAAAACCGGACAGCACCATCCGGATCGATCTGCTAAAGAATGCGCACACTTCCGAGGGCTCGACGCGACAGCGTCGGGCCCTTTCGCTTTGCGGCCTCGGGTGGTATCGCGAGGGCTCGAATGAACGCGCGCTCGGGGATCCTCAGGGTTTGGGCCATGCTGTCGGCTGGCTGGATGGTCGGCCTCAATCTTCTGCTGATCTTCGTGATCTCGAAATACCGCAGCGTGCTCTGGGGCTGGTTCGATCTCACCGACGCCATCGACTGGGCGAAGCTGGTCGAGGCGAACCTGCTGCCGCCGCTGCTGCTGGGCGTCGTGATGGTCCCGCTAGGCCTGGTGCGAGCGCGTAAGCCGGAATCGGGTTGAGCCCCGGCTCCTGCCGAGCGTCAGTGCAGCGTGCCGCGGGGATTGCCGAGGCACTCCAGGAAGTCGAGAGCGAGATCGCCCCGGCCGGTGTACTGCAGGACCATCTCCACGACGGCCGTGAGATCGGATTCGATGGCATCGAGATCGCGACGCAGCCGCGCGGTCTCTTCCGTCACCGCCTGCAACTCGGTCTCGAACGCCCGGCGTATCGCAGTATCGTCGTCGTACATCGCTACGTCTCCGCTCAGGTTTCCGCCGTGGCCGCGCGCAAGATGGCCAGGAGCTTGTCGGCCTCGAACGGCTTCTCGATAGCATGGTCGGCGCCGCTCTTGAGGGCAGTCGCGAGGCCACCCCGATTGCCGACGCCGGTGCCGCCCGACATGGCGATGATCCGCGCCTTCGGCCACTCGCCTCGGATCAGCTCGATCGTCTCGATCCCGTCCTGCACGGGCATCATGAGGTCGACCAGAACGACGTCCGGCGCATTGGCCCTGAACGCCGCCAGCCCCTGGCGGCCGTCGCGCGCGAGCATCACTTGGAAACCATAGGCCTCCAGCAGCATCTCGAGGCTCGCGCGAACCGCCTCATCGTCGTCGATGACGAGGACTGTTGGGCCAGCCTCGAGGTCGTCGGTCTTCAACGGGGGCATGCGGCGCTTTCCTCTGCACGCGTTGGCATGAGAGCACGCGGGGTGCCCGCGCACATTGACCGAGATCAAAGGTCGATAAGGGGAAGTACCTAGGACAGACGCCGCGACCGAACCGGCCCGGCTAAGGCGTTCCACGGCGGAGGGCGTTGCCCGCTTCGCCGGCGCGGGTAGCGGATGCAGATGCGCAGACAGCGCGGTGGTGCTTCGGAGACTGACGGCGTAGATTTGCACTGGACACGTGTGCTTCTCCGGAGACCGGATGAACCGCCCGATCGCGATACCGCGGCCCTGCCGCTTTGCCGCCCTGGCAGTCTTTGCCCTCGCGGTCGCTCTCGGCGGCTGCGCGGTGCAGCCCCAGGATGCGCAGCAGCGCTACGAAGCCGCGATCGCCGATGCCGCCGTCGCGAGCCCCGAGAAGGTCAACCCGCTCCTGCCGGTCCCGGCCGGCGCCACCGTCGGCGTGGTGTCGTGGGTCGCAAAGAACCGCGTTCCCTGCCCGATCGACCAGCCGCAATGCCGCATCACCGCGGGCGCCGGCCGGATCTGGGTGACCCTGGCCGGAGAAGTTCAGAGCCAATGCCGCGCGTGGTCGCTGAGCGGCGTGGACCTCCGCCGGCGCCTCGAGCAGCTGCTGGGCCTGCCGCCCGACCCGCCGCCGCAATACGAGAAGGCGGTCTTCGCGACGATGCAGGTGCCGCGCGACGCGCTCGCGCGGCCTTGCCTCGGCATCGATGCCGCCGACCCCGCCCATCCCAAATGCACGATTGCCGTGCCGGCGCAGTCCGCCGCGAGCGCGGACATGCAGGGCTTCGTCGGCAAGCAGATGATGGACTCCTACGTGGTGCACAACCCGAGCGGTCCCGGCTACCCCTATACCCGCCTCGGCTACACCTACGACTGGGCCCCCGGCGCCGAAGCCCAATTCGTGGTGGCGCCGGGGACGAGTCTCGCCGTGACGGATGAAGTGGCAACCGACGCCTACTGCGCGCCGACCGGATCGCCGTGATGATGGCGTCGAGTGGTGAGCCGCACCGACGCGCACGATACACCGAGATGTTCAGACGTCTCATCATTTTGCGTTTGACGGTCATACCTCAGTTTGAAATCCGCAGAGGATTGACAGCTTGGCCCCAGCAATTGCAGCGGGCGTGACCGATCGCCTTTGGTCGGTTGAGGATATCGTGGCGCTCATTGAGGCGCGAGAGCTGCCCCCGAAAAAGCGCGGACCTTACCGGCCTCGACAAGCAAAATGATGGCGTTTCCGTGCGGTAGAATGACTTGATGAAGAAATCAATTTTTACTATATTTTCACTTGCGGGTAACGAAAAGAGTGCTTATATACCGTTCGGACGCGATCAGTGGGTAACGCCACTGCTCGCTCCAATTCCGGGGCCCGCTTCATCCAATGAGGCGGGCTCCCGCGTTTCTGCATGTATTTTTCCTTCTTAGATGAATTTGGGCACGTGGGTCCCTTCGTCTCTCGGCGGGACCCCCGGTACAACACAAGTCCTGTTTTCGGGATGGGAGGTATCATCCTGCCTGAAGACGCCGTGCGTCCCTTCGCGGTTTGGTTTTTCCAACTGAAGCAAAAACTGCTCGCGTCCGAGATCGCACGGGATGGCATTCATCCGGCGATCTGGGAGAAGAAGGGAACGGAGCTTTTCACTGCAAAGGCGGTGAGAAAATATCCCTCGGTGCGAGGCGCTGGGCGCCGCCTCATCAATCGTACGACAGGATACGGCGGAAAGATTTTTTTCTACGGGCGAGAAAAATATCAGGCCCCGTCTGCTAGCCACGCTGTCGGTCTGAGCTATGGGCGAAAGTTGGTGA
>DATNIT010000198.1:0-2603 GCA_035604335.1 Allostellaceae bacterium
TGGGTCGTGCCGTCGCAATCCCGTTGGCATCGAGAACGAGGAAACACCCCACCTCACCTAACCTCTCCGCCCCAGAAGGGCGGAGAGGGACTCGCGGCGGTGCGGGTAGGCCGCGCTCACCGCAGATACTTCTCCTCGTCCGCCTTCACCTGGTCCATCCGCTGCAGGCGGAAGATCTCCTCGACCGAGACGATCTCCTTGTTGATGGCCTGGATACCGCCGTCGGCCAGGATGCGCGCGAAGACCCACTGCATGGCGGTGACGGCCGCTCGGATCGCGTGGTTGCCGTAGATCACCATCTTGACCTTGCCGAGCGCCTTGATGCGCTCGACGGTGAGGTCGGGATAGGCGGTCGGCACCAGCACGAGCGGGGCATTGCCGGTCCACGCGCGGACGAAACCCTCGACCTCCGCGGGCGTCTTCTGCTTGGAGTGCACCAGGATCATGTCGGCGCCGGCGGCCTCGTAGGCGCTGGCGCGCGCCAACGCCTCGGCCTCGCCGAGCCCCGCGATCAGCGCCTCGGTCCGCGCGATCACCAGGAAATCGGGGTCTCGCCGAGCCTCGAGCGCCGCGCGGATCTTGCCTTGGAACTCCTCCGCCCGCAGCAGCTCCTGCCGGCCGCCCGCGACCAGGCTGGTGACCTTGGGAAAGGTCTTGTCCTCGATCACGACCGCGGCGGCGCCCGCGCGTTCGTAGTGCCGCACGGCGTGGATCACGTTGAGCGCGTTGCCGAAGCCGGTGTCGATGTCGGCGACGATCGGGAGCGATGAGCGCTCGGCCATCGCCCGCACCATGTCGAGGTGTTGGGTCATGCTGAGGAGGCTCACGTCGGGGAGCCCATAGAGCGCCGAGAGCTCGAAACCGGAGGCCCAGAGCCCGTCGAAGCCGGCTTCCTCCGCGAGCAGCGCCGACAGCGGGCTGTGCGCTGCCATCACCTGGACGAGCCCGGCGGCCGCCATCCTCTCCCGCAGAAGTACCCCCTTGCTCATGGGCAATCGCTCAGATCTCGCGTCCAACGAGTCGGTCGAGCGAATAGCGCCCGCCACCCTGGAAGAAAATGGCGACGTACAGGATCAAGAGGACCAAGGGGTACTCGAAACCACCGCCCTGTGCCGTGAATGAGAAGCCGAACCGGAAATTCCAGAAGAAGGTGATCACGATGAACTCGATCACCAGGAGGAGCGCGATCGGGCGCGTGAGCAAGCCGATCGCCAGCATGGCACCACCCAAGAGTTCGAGAATGCCCAACCAATACGCCCAGGCGAGCGGAAAGGGGAAATCCAACTTCGCTAGAATGTTGTTGGCGACTATGGGGGCGACGCCGCCAAAGAGCTTAACGTAACCGTGCGGAATCAGAATCGCACCCGCAATGAACCGCATCAGCGGATAGCTCAGTGGCGAGAAGCGTTGATAGAGCGCGGCAAGGCCCGGAAAGATCAGTCTATTGGCTTCGATTGCATCATCCATCGGCTGTCCCCTCCTCAAATTGCCCGCCATTGCCTGGCCGGCTCTATTCGCCAGAATAGCACTGGCGGTACCGAGGGGAGGACCACGATTGACCAAGAATCAAGGATTGCTCGGGCTGGTGTTGGGAGCCGCCGCTGCGGTTCTGAGCGGGATCACACCGGTCGCGGCCGACACCATCAAGATCGGCTTCATCACGAGCTATTCGGGTTTCCTGGCCCAGGCCGGAGACTCCATGGACAAGGGCGCGAGCCTTTACCTCAAGCTCCACGAGAAGGACCTGCCGCCCGGCACCAAGATCGAGCTCATCAAGCGCGACGACACCAGCAGCAACGCCGATGTCGGCAAGCGGCTGGCGCAGGAGCTGATCACGCGGGACCACGTGCAGATCCTCGCGGGCCTCGTGGCCTCGCCGATCGCCGCCGCGATCGCGCCGCTGACATCCGAGGCCAAGGTGCCGCTGGTGATCATGAATGCGGCGGGCTCCGCGATCCCGCGCATCTCGCCATACGTGGTGCGGGTCTCCTTCACGATCTGGCAGCAGGCCTATCCCATGGGCGAATGGGCGGCGCAGCAAGGTTGGAAGAAAGGCTACAGCGCCGTCAGCGACTACATTCCGGGCCATGATGGCGAAGCGGGCTTTGCCAAAGGGTTCATCGATGGCGGCGGCGAGATGGCGGGCGCGGTGCAATTTCCGCCGGCGAATCCGGATTTCGCGCCGTTCGTGCAGCGCATCAAGGACGCGAAACCCGACGTGGTGTTCGTGTTCGTGCCCGGCGGCAAGCAGGCGACCGGCTTCATGAAGGCCTGGACGGACCTCGGCCTCAACGCGGCCGGCATCAAGCTCGTGGGGACGCAGGACATCGTCACCGACGACGAGCTTCCAAACATGGGCGACGCGCCCCTCGGCATCGTCACCGCCGGGATCTATTCCGCCGCGGGCACGCGGCCGCAGAACCAGGCGTTCCTCGCGGCCTGGACCAAGGAGTATGGCGAGGCGGTGATTCCCAACTATGTCGCCGTGGGCGGCTGGGACGGCATGGCCGCGATCTTCGACGTGATCAAGGGGACCAAAGGCGCTTTCGACGGCGATCAGGCGATGGCGATCTTGAAGACGTGGAAGAGCCCGAACAGCCCCC
>DATNIT010000199.1:0-11754 GCA_035604335.1 Allostellaceae bacterium
GCCTCGCTCCGCGGATTCCATCAAGGCCAGCGGCCATGGCGCCGCGTCAACACAGGCCGGACACATGACCGCAAGCGACCACGTCCTTGCCATCACGCTCCGAAAGTCCTTGCATGCCGGGGGCCATCCACACATGAGACATTACCCGGCGCCGATTGACAAGCGGTGCCGCTCCGGCTCGACTACAAGAGTGGCGCCTGACGACCCTCGCTCCATTCGGACGACCGCGACGAAGGTCTGCGCGCGCCTGCGCGAGGCCATCCTCGGAGGCGAGCTTGTTCCCGGGCAGAAGCTCGCCATCGATGCGATGGGCGACCGGTTCGGCGCCGGCGCCACCCCGGTGCGGGAGGCCTTGAACCGGCTCAGCTCGGAAGGTCTCGTCGCGTTTCGCGATCTGCGCGGGTTCTATGTTGTCGAGCTCGACGAGGCCGAGCTCATCGAGCTGTTCCGCACCCGGACGAAATTCTTCGCCTTCCTGATGCGCGAGGCGATCACCACCGGCGATGGCGCTTGGGAAGAAGGTGTGGTCGTCGCCTTCCATCGTCTGACCAAGACGCCCTGGTCGACGGACAAGGAGCTGTTCCGCCTCAACCCGAATTTCATCACTCGCCTTCACGAATTCTACACCGCCCTGTTCTCAGGATGCGGCTCGCGTTGGCTCGTCGAATTTGGGTTGCGGCTGCTGCACGAAAGCGACCGCTTCTTCTGGCTGGTGATGAAATCGAAGTTCGAGACCAACGAGCCCGAGCCGATGCTGCGCTCGATCGTCGAAGCCATCGTCGCGCGCGACGTCGATCGTGCCGTTCACCTCGTCACGCGGCTGCAGGAGCATGTCGCGGAAACCATCCTCAACGGCCGAAAGGCCATGGACGCTGGAAAGCGCTCACGCCGGATCGCCAAGCCCGCCGCCGAGTAGGCGCCTCAGCCCTGGTGGACGAGCCGCATTTCCGTGGCGCCTCGCGCGCTCTCGAGCAGCGCAAGGCAGACTTCAAGAGTTGCTTTTCCCCACTGCCCGTCGGGAAACGGCGCGCGATCCTCGGCGATGGCGGCGGCGAGCTCCGCAACATCGCGATGGATGGCCGTTCCACGATCGCAGGCGATCTCGCGGCATCCGGTTTCGTCATAGACGAACACGCCGTCGGGCGATTGCCTGAGGACGCCGCGTTCGCAGGAGACGACGGTGAGGCCGTAGAAGGGCTCGTGACGGTCCGCCGGGGCTGCGGCCTCGCGCCGCCCATAGCGGACCTCGGGCGAGACCGGGCCGGTTGCGCGCTTGCGCCCATAGCGCGGCTTTTGCACCTGCCCCCCTTCGCCGACGCCCCAGGTCAGCTCCGTCACGTCGAAATAACCGTAGGCGTTGTAGACGAGGCTCGCCGCCGCGCCGCCCTCGAACGCGACGAGGGCCGTGTAATTGCCCTCGGTGGGGAAATGCCGTTCGGCGCGATTGACGACCGCGCGGATCGACCGCGCCGGACGGCCTATGAGGTAGCGCACGATATCGACCTGGTGCGGCGCCTGGCGGTAGCAGATGCCGCCCCCTTGGTCGGTGTCGACCTCCGCCGCGAGGCGCGGCCGCTGCAGCCAATCGTTGTAGTTCCAGGTTGCGATCTGCAACACCTGGCCCAACGTTCCGCTATCCAGGATCTCGCGCATCTTGCGCACCGGCGCCTGCATCAGCTTGGAATGGCCCAGCAGCAGCTTGACCTTGTTGGCGGCGGCGGCGGCGATCATCCGGTCGCATTCCGCGAGGCTCAAGGCCATCGGCTTCTCGCAGATCACATGCTTGCCGGCTTCCGCCGCGACGATGGCTTGCTCGGCGTGAAACTGGTTTGGCGTCGCGATCCATACGGCGTCGCACTCGCCGCGCACCAAGTCACTCACGGATTCAAAGGCCGGTACGCCATAGGTATCCTGCAGTTGCGCGCGCGCCTCGGCTCTGGTGTCGGCGGCGCCCGCGAGCACAGCGTCGCGGCTTCCCTTCAAAGCCGGCAAGATCATGCTTGCGGCATTGCCGAGCCCGACGATCCCGATTCTCAGCATTGCGCCCCCCAGTGAGGAAGAAGATCATGGATGATATCCCCTTCGATAGCATATCATCGATGATTCTCATGGAAAGCCCGTGGCAAGGTCTTTATGGTCCGCAGACGCTGTAAAGGGAGAGGCCGAATGCTGACGGAAGAGCAGAACAGGATTCTCACGCAGGTCGGGCCCGACACGCCGGGCGGCGAACTGCTGCGTCGATACTGGCATCCGGTCGCGCTCGCACAGGAATTGACGCCCGAGGAGCCGACCAAGCTGGTCCGCGTGATGGGCGAGAACCTGCTGCTCTTCCTTGACAAGAGCGGACGGGCCGGGCTCATCGCCGACCGCTGCCCCCATCGGGGCGCTTCGCTCTATTACGGCCGGGTCGAGAAACGCGGCATCTCGTGCGCCTATCACGGCTGGCTGATCGACTGCTTCGGCACTGTCCTCGCGACGCCGGCGGAGCAGAACGACCACCTCCAGCAGACGGTCACGACGACCGCTTATCCGGTGCAAAAGTTCATGGGGTTCTATTGGACCTATATGGGTCCCAAGCCCGCGCCGGTGCTGCCGAAATACGATATCTTCATGCGGCGCGACGGCCGGCATCGCATCACCGCCTATCCCCGGCTCGACTGCAACTGGTTCGTCGCCGCCGAGAACTCCGTCGATTCGACGCATCTCCAGCTCCTCCATCAAGAGCCGCCCACCGCGAAATACAAACCCGCGGACTCGACCCGCGGCTATATCGACGACATCGTCAGCAGCGAGTACTACAAGACCGAATACGGCATCATGAAACGCCGCACCTATCACGGCGGCACGGTCGACGAGCACCCGATGATCTTCCCGCTTTGGCTGCGCACCCGCTCGTCGATCTGGATGCGCACGCCGATCGACGACGAGCACACCAACCACTGGGTCCTCGACTTCAAGCAGATGAACCCGCCGAGCGCAGAAATCGAAGTCGAGTATCTCGCGCCGTTCAAGTATCCGCCCGACGCTGTCCACCCTTTCGCCAAATTCGCCAAGCTCCCGAAGCACGGCTGGCCGCTCTCCGAGGACGTGGTCATGTGGGAGACGCAGGGCGTGATCGCGGACCGCACCAAGGAGCATCTCGGCGCGTCCGACAAGGGCGTGGCGCTCCTGCGCCGCACCATGTTCGAGGAGATCGAGAAGGTGCAGCGCGGCGAGGACCCGATGGGCGTGTTCCGCGATTCCGACCGGATCATCGACACCAATTTCGAGAAGAGCATCGCGATGACCTATCCGACGGGTCATGTCGCCAAGACGGTGCCCGTTTGAGCGCTCGGGGAGGGACGTCATGAGGACCGTTCTGCGGGCGCTGGCCGCCGGCATCGTGGCGGCCGTCGTGCTCGCCAGCGGGGCCTGGGCGACGGACCAGCCCAGCGGGAAATTCGATCCCGCGGCCTATTTCGCGGGCAAGACCATCCGCATCATCGTCGGCTTTCGCGCCGGCGGCGGTACCGACATCCAGGCCCGCCACTTCGCGGCGCAGTGGGGCGACTTCATTCCCGGCAAGCCGCGGGTCACGGTGAGCAACATCACGCCCGACATCGCGGCCACCAATCTGCTCTACGAGAGCAAACCCGACGGCCTCACCCTCGAGCTCACCGCGTCCTCCTATGTGGTCGAGCAATTCATCGACGCGCAGGCGAAATTCAACGTCGCCGAGATGCGCATCATCGGGTCGCACAACGGCTCGAGCAGCATTCTCATGGTGAACAAGGACTTTCCCTATAAGACCCTGCGCGAGAATGTCGGCGGCAAGACGGTGATGCGCATCGGCGCGATCCGGCCCGATTCCGGCTTCGCCATGCGCATCGCCGCCATGTCGCAATGGCTCGACGTGCCGGTGAAGTTCGTCTCCGGCGTCAACGGCACCTCGCAAGCCCTCATCGGGCTCGAGCGCAACGACATCGACGGCTATCTCGCTGGCGGCGGCGGCGGTCCCTGGTACTCGCTGCCGTTCATCCGCCCCGGCTGGCTGAAGGACGGCACGGTGCGCGCCTGGGGCAATCTCGGCCCTTCGGATATCAAGATCGGCCCCAATGCCGAATTGCCCCCGCCCGACGTGCCTTATGTCACCGACCTTCTCAAGGACGCCGAGCAGAAAAAGCTTTATGACGTCTTCGCCGAGGTCGATGCGGGCTACGGCAAGATCTTCATGGCCCCGCCCGGCACGCCCGATCCCGTGATCGACGCGCTGCGCCAATCCTATGTCGCGTTGCTGGCAAACAAGGATTTCCGCGCCAAGCTCGAAGAGATCATGGGCGAGCCCGTCAATGTCACGCTCGGCGACAAGATCGAGCCAAACCTGCGGGCCCTGGTCAGGCAATATGGCCAGAGCGCCAAGCAGTACGAGGGATGGATCGACTGGGCCAAGGCGCGGTTCTAGCCGCGGCATCCGAGAGCCCCTGGTGCTTCAAACCATCACCGCCGGCCTCGCCCATCTCGGGACCTTAAGCTATTGGGGCGCCGTGCTTGCGGGCGTGGCCTCCGCGGTCCTGGGCATCATCCCCGGCGTCGGCACGCCTCTCATGCTGGCGATCGCGGTTCCGTTCGTGGTGCTCTCCATCAACGATCCGCTGATTGGGATTGTCCTCCTCGCCACCATCGGCGGGGTCGCGAACACGCTCGACACGATCCCGGCAGTGCTCATGGGCTATCCCGGCGTCGCGACGCAGGTGACCTTTCTCGAAGGCCATCAGCTGGCGCGGCGCGGGCTTGCGGCGCGGACGCTGGGGACGATCTACTCGGTATCGGCAGTGGGCGGGCTCGTCGGAGCGGTGGCGCTCGTCATCGTCATTCCCATCATCCGGCCCTTCATTCTCAATTTCAGCTATGCCGAGATCGCCGCCATGGCGATGTTCGGCGTGGCGATGGTATCGATGCTGAGCCGCGGCGCGATGCTGAAAGGCATCACCGCCGGTCTTCTCGGCATCCTGCTGAGCACCGTCGGCACACATCAGGGAACGGCGACCGAACGCTTCACCTTCGGCTCACTGAGTCTGATCGAGGGCCTGCCGCTCATCTCGGTGATGCTCGGCATCTTCGCCCTGCCGGAGGTCCTCGATCTCTGCGTCACCCGCCAGGCCGTGGCCGCCAAGGACACGGCCGTCATCTCGAATCGCGAAGTGTTCGCCGGCGCGCTCGAGGGCTTGCGCCATTGGCGCATCACCGTCCGCCATTCGATCATCGGCGTCTTCTTCGGGATGGTCCCGGGGCTCGGCAGCGCCGTCATCGACTGGCTGTCCTATGCGGTCGGCGTCGCCCTGACCAAGGACAAATCGCAATTCGGCAAGGGCTCGATCGAAGGCGTGATCTTCGCCGAGGCAGCGCAGAACTCCAAGGAGGGCGGCCAGGCAATCCCGACCCTGGCCTTCGGCGTGCCCGCCGGGATCGCCTGGATCTTCGTGCTGGCGGCGATGCTCGCCTACGGCATCGCGCCTGGACCACAGATGCTTGGCCGTCACGCCGACATCACCATCATGCTGGCCGTCAGCTTCGGCATCGGCAATCTTCTGGTCACGATGATCGGGCTGCTGTTGACCGGCCAGCTCGCAAAGCTCACGCTCATTCCCTACGTCGTGATCGGGTCGGTCATCATACCGTTATCGTTTCTTTCGGCCTTCCAGGCATCGGAGGGATGGTCGGGGATCGTCGTCCTGCTCCTCTTCACGCCGATCGGCCTCGCCATGAAGGCGTTCAAATGGCCGCGGCCGCCGCTGATTCTGGGGTTCATCCTCGGCTCGATCATCGAGCAGAACCTCCAGAGCGCGCTATCGGCCTATGGCGCGATCGCCTTCATCACCCGGCCCATCACCGTCGTGCTCATCGCAACTACCATCGCCACCGTCTTTGTCCTGCTGCGCTTCGGCGGCAAGGATGAGGCCGTTCCGAAAGTGCCCGCCGCCGCGGCCGCTCATCCGCCACGCTCGGGAAAATCCTGGAAACTCGAGCATTGGTTCGCGCTTGCTGTCCTGGCCATCGTCCTGGCCGCGATCGGGATTTCGCTCGGGTTCCCCGCGCGGGCCCGCTTCCTGCCCCTCCTGACCGGCGTGCCGATCGTGGCGCTGCTGACGATCCTGCTGGTCTTCCTACGACGCTCGGCCTCGGGCGAGATCATGGATATCGGCCTGCGCAGCCTGAGCGTGACGGGAGCCGGCAGAACCGCCGCGATCATCGCGGCATTCATTGCCGCGCTCATCATCCTCAGCACGACGATCGGGCTGCAATACGCCGTGATCGCGTTCGCGGTCGCGTTCCCGCTGATGATGAGCGAGGGGCGCGTGCGCTGGATCGCCAGCGCTTCCGCCGGAGCAGTCGTGGCGATCGTGTCTCTGGTGCTGCTCGATCGCCTCATGGGCGTGTTGTGGCCGGACCCGGTGCTGTGGCAGTGGGTGTCTGCGAGCCTGTGATGCACGCCGAACTCGCGCCCGACGGAAGCCGCGGTGCTGGCATCAATCGACATCTTTGAGGTAGCGCTGCGCGCGCGCCATCTCGGCGTGATGGGCCTTGGCGGCACCGACGATGCGACCGATGAGAAAGGCCCCTGTGATCGATGATGGCCCGCGTCCGCGCAATCCTCCTTGTCCTCGCTCTGCCGTTCGCGCTCGCGCTCACCCACGCTGCCAATAATTCCGCAAACCCCGGATTAATGCGCCTCGGGCGCCACCCGCAAACACGCCCGGCGCCCGAAATCTGACGCGGAGATTCGAACCGCGATGAATGAGGCGGGCTCGGCGCGCAGAACAAAGTCAACAAAGCTCCGAGAGGCACGATTAACGGCAAGCGGGTCCGCGAGTGTTTCTTCTACCACAACGGGATCGCTGGCATTTGTGACGCTGCTCAATACGACCCCGCGAAAGACCCCATTGCTGTCAAGTGGCAACCCGCCTCGACTGGCGTCCACGCCATCAGCGCGGCGTCGGTCGGCGTCATCGTCCCGGGGCGGCGATGCCGCAAATGAGATGTGGACTCATGCGTCGAGAATCTTGCGAACCGCTCGAGCCAACTCGGTTTTGCGATAGGGCTTGCTGAGCAAAGGCGAATTAAGTTCGCGGCTGGTTTCGCCGACGCGGGCCGTAGCAAAGCCCGATGTCAGCAGGACCTTGAGCTGCGGCTGTCGCGCCCTCAGCTTATGCGCCAGCTCGGTGCCATCCACAGCGCCCGGCATCACCACGCCGGTCAGCAGCAGGTCGATGTCCTGGGCGGCGTCGAACGCGGCCAGCGCGGCCATGGCGTTCTCGGCTGGGATCACCCGATAGCCGAGCTCCGCCAGTTGTTTCGCGACGATCCGCCGCAGCGCCGGGTTGTCCTCGACCACCATGATCGTCTCGGCGCCGCCCCGCACTGGTTCGTCCGTTTTGGCCTCGGATGCCGGCGCGCTTTCGATGGTGCGCGGCAGGCAGAGCCGGAAGGTTGTACCCGCGCCGAGCTTGCTGTCGACAATCAATGCTTCACGTACGTTGTTCCCGGTCATGATAAATACGTTCTCAATTGTGCCTTGGGCGAAATAGTGCTTCGAAAGCGTCATGCCCCCATCGGCCTCGCGTACCGCGACATCTGCATCGAAGTCGGCCACCGCATCTCCAAAGAGAAAGCCGACATTAAAATTGTTGTAGAACCGACGCACTGCAATGTCGACAAGGACCGCGTTGGGGCCAATCGTGAAGCCGCGCCGATGTAGCTCCGCCGCTACGGCCGCGCCAACCGCACGCACGACGTCGTTGCTCGCGCTAATGGGCGCCACCTCTCTGAGGTGCTTGTTCAATTTAGATGCCACGCGATCGCAGTAAACCGTGCGCGCGTCCTCGGCCTATATTGACACCGTCACCGACTCGGCAGCGGCAATCGGTGCCTGGACACCTCAGCGTTGTGCTGATGCAGTTCGGCCCCTCCTTCATCGAGAAGTCGCCCGCAATCGGCGGGCGCTTCGTCACCGTCGATCTGCGCGGCGCGCTATCACTATGACACCCACAAGATCCCCCGAAGGGCGCAACGAGATTGCCGGCATCCTGATGCAGAATACACCGATCAAGGACCGATCGCACTATGACCGCCTTGTCTCCGCCTAAGTGCCGCGCGACGGCGCGACCACGATCGCCGCGCTGCAGGACATGCCGAGCTATTGCGCCAAAAAATGGGGCCCGACGAGGAGTAGCGGCGCCGCCGATCACAGGTCGAGAACGAGTTTGCGTTCGCCGGGTGCCGCTCGCGAGATACAGACCTGGAGGTAGTGTTCGCGCTCGGCGTCGCTCAGATATTCGTCGCGGTGGTCGACCTTGCCCCCGAGACAGCGGGTCTTGCAGTTGCCGCACCACCCCCTCCTCGCAGGCGTAGAGAATGTCGATCTTGTGATCCAATAATACTTTGAGGATCGACCGGCCCGCCGGCACGGTCAGCGTAAGGCCGCTTTTCCGCAGCTCGACAACGAAGCTTTCGTCGCCTGCCTCCTCGCGGAGGGCGGCGATCTCGTTGGGCGCGCGCGTCGACGTGAACAGTTCGTAATGCACGGTTCCGGCCGGCCAGTGGCTTGCTGCGGCGCGGGCGGCATCGAGAAGGCCCGGCGGACCGCAGATATAGAGATGCTGTTCCGGCGCGGGAGTCTTCAGCACCGCCGTGAGATCGATGCCCTTCGCCGGTTCCCTGCCATCGTGGTGCATCGTCAGCCGGCCCGCAAAGACCGCCATCACTTCCGGCAGGAAGGCGGTCTCGGGCGGCGACCTGGTGCTGTAATGGAGATGGAAATCGGCTCGCAAGTGCCGCAAGCGATAGCCCATCGCCAGCAACGGCGTGATGCCGATCCCGCCTGCAATCAGGAGAGGCGACCTCGCGTGCGACGCGAGCGGAAATTTTTGTTGGGACCGTTGGCCCATAGCACCGACCCGATTTCCACTTGGTCGTGCAGATACGCGGAGCCGCCCTTGCCGTGCGCCTCGCGCAGGACGGCCGTGACGTAGCGATCGCGTTCGGATGGATTGTTGGCGAGCGAATAGGAGTTGCGCAGGCCATTCCCGAGCTCGAACACGAGATGCGCGCCTGCTTCCCTTGCGGGAAGCGTTGCACCGTCCGCCGCCGCGAAGCTGAAGCGCTTGATGGTGGGCGTAAGTCTGTCGATTGCGGCGACTTCGAGTCGCATGCGATTCATGGACCTGGCGTTCCCATCCTCGGCGCGGCTCCTACTTCAGGCGGCTGAGGGCTTCTATGAAGTCGCTTCGGACCTGGCCGTCGGACTGATAGCTGAGCATGTGCTCATCGTCCTGCCGGCACGTCACGGCGCCAGCGCGATGACGTCGAGCGCGTAATGCGCTTTGCCGCCGGGCGAAGCGTTGGCGTCCGCGACGCCCACCGCAATGCGCGCCGGCGGATCGGTCGGAAAGAACTCCATCCAGGCCTGATGAAACTCCTTGCGGCGGTCGAGGTCGTGCAGGTAGAGCGTCACCTTGACGACATGCTTGAGGGTCGCGCCAGATCCGGCCAGCACGGCCTCCAGATTCCTGAGCGCCTGCCGCGCCTGCTCGAGTGGGTCCTCGACCATGCCGCCGTGTCCGGGGGCCTTGGGATCGCGTCCGCGAATCGCGGAGAGGAACAGGAACCCGCCGGCCTTCACGCCCGGCACCATGCCCTCCATGCGGTCCGGCGCGCCCGGGGATTGCGGCATCGATTGTCGATCCAAGACCTGCCCTCCTCTCCGCGTTCAGCCGGCCGACCGCGTCGCTCGCGCGGCCGCGGCGTTGCGCTCGGCGTTGATCATTTCGACCATCTTGCGCCGGAATTCCAGCGCCGCCTTGTCCGCGTGCACGCTCACTTCGCCGATCTCGTCGCCGGCTTCGGCATAGTTGGCCTGGATGGCGCCGATCATGTCGCGGTCCTGGTGGATCACGCCCTTGACGCGCTCGATCATTTGCTGCGCCTCTGCGCTTTTGAACTGCATCGTCCGGAGCGAGCCGTAGTTGGTCACCAGCGTGTTGATCTGGTAGCAGAGATGCGGGCCTCCGGGCGTCACCGCGATGACCGAGGTGCGGATGCGCGTCGCCTCGCGGCCCGCCGGGTCTTCGAAAACGTTGCTGACGATCTCGAGGTGCGGCACGCGCGCCTCGGTGATGAGGCTGCGCTTATAGGTCACGCCCTCGACGATCTCGAAGCTTCGCGCCGTCATCGCGGTCGCGGTTTCCTCGAGCTCGCGCCAGACCCGGATGGCATTGCCCTTGATTTCCATCTTCGGCTCGGTGGTCGCCATGCCGCCCGAATCGAACGCGCCCTTGTGCAGGAAGGTGATGTGAGTGGTGTCGAGCAGGTTCTCGTGCAGCATCTCGGCGCTGCCGCTCATCGGCACGATGAATTGCGGCATCGCATTCCACGATTTGTCGGTGAGCTTCAATTCGTGATGATCCGGAATGAGGGCAGGATCGGCCTTCTCGGGGTCGCCGGGCCAGATCCAGATCCATTTCCAGATCTCGGCGATCGGATAAGCCCGCGCCTTCATGCGTTCGGGAATCCGGGCCTGGGACGGAATCTTCACGCATTTCCCCCCGGGGCCGAATTCCATGCCGTGATAGCCGCATTGGATCGCGTTTCCGACCACCGTGCCCATCGAGAGCGGCGTCGCCCGGTGCGGGCAGCGGTCGAGCAACGCGACCGCTTCGCCATTCGCCGTCCGGAACATCACCACGAGGTCGCCGCAGATGCGCCGGACCAGCGGCTTGTCGCCGAGTTCGTGCGAAAAGGCAGCGACATACCAGGCGTTGAGCGGAAAACCCTGGTACGCATGCTTGAAGCCATATTCGCCATTCGCGGTCATGGTCTCCTCCTTGACTCGCCTGCACGTCTCGCGCCGGTACCGCTCACTGGCCCGCCTTCGCGTGGGCCAGGATTTCCTTGTATTGGCTCAGCACTTTTTCGCGTCCGGGACCGGCCGCAACCCATTCGGATTCGACCTGCGTCTGGATCTTTGCGAACCGGTCGAGCAGCGGTTGCGGCGGCTGCACGATCGAATGTTTGGGATCGGCGCCAAATTTCGCGACCGCGTCCTTGGTCAGCCGGTCGAAGAGTGCGCCTTGCTTGCGGCTCATCGCCTCGCCGGAATTGTCGACGAGAATCTTGCGCGCTTCCGGCGAGAGCGCGTCGAACCGCGCCTTGGTCATGAACACCATGCTGCTCGTGGTGCCAAGACCGAGCGCCAGGTGCGCCGAGGTGAGGTCGCCGAAATTCTGCGACAAGATTCCCGCCATCGGGAACGAGATGCCGTCGATCGTGCCGCGCTGCAGCGCCGAATAGGTCTCCTGGTAGGTCATGGTAACCGGATCGGCGCCGAGGAGCTGAATCATCTCGGCGCCCACCTTGCTCGTCGGCACGATCTTCAGGCCCCGCAGATTGTTGGGGTCGGGAAGGGGCTTGCGAAACGAGAACCACTGCGGCGGGTAGGTCATCACGTAGAGCGGCACCACATCGTTGAATTCGGAATCGAGCGCGCCAGACTTGTAGAGGCGCCAGAACGTGACCGATGCGACCTCGGAGCTGCCATACTCTTCCGGCAGCGCGGTGAGGCTCATGAGCGGGAACTTGCCGACAACGTAATCGAGCGCGCCGAACGCGATTTGCACCACGTCGTTCGTGACCTGGTTGTAGAAATTGCTGGAATTGAGGATAACTTGGCCGTCGCGCTGATCGATATGGATCACGCCTTTTCCCGCGGCATTCACCGCC
>DATNIT010000200.1:0-8550 GCA_035604335.1 Allostellaceae bacterium
CAAACTACGCGTTTTCGCTTCGAGCGGACCTTTGCCTCATCCCTGAGATCACGGATGAGTTCTCGGAGGACCTGCTTGAGCGCTTCTACAGCCTCTATGACTCCCGTCAAATGTCGGCATCCGAGACCCTAGAGCTTCTGCGAAGCGAGCTACAAAAGCTGTCGGGCAACCTACCAATCCGGAGAGGCGAATCGCTCACCTTCGTTACACGCCGCCTGCCTTACGGCTTCGCCTTTCCCGAGGTCCCGTCGACTCATCTCTTCAAGTATCCAGATTTGGGCATTGCGGTAATTAACGGATTCGCGGCTGAGCAACCAAGTACGCGCGGGGTCGGCGTTTCAGTGCTGGTTGACCCAGAAACGACCGACGCACCTGAGATAGAGGCCGCCGAAAAATTGCTAAGGGCGCATCACGTATTTGTGCGTCGCTATCAGGGTCCGACAGCGAACGTTCGGGCCGTAGCCGAAATGGTTGAGTTGTTCCCGTACGACCTCCTGATCATAGCGACGCATTGCGGAGACGCTCCGGGGTACCGATGGACATACGAGTTCACCGACTCTGAGGGTATTCACCGAAAGCTCGTTGTTGACATTGCGATCGGCGTCGAACGGACCGATGAGGCCGAGATGCTGAAGGTGACCCAGTTTTTACGGTTTATCTCGCTCGATGGCGTCGATTGGCACGACCCAAAGAAGTCGGACAAGCTCTACGTCGGGACCGCTATGAATGATTTTGTCACAAGGACGAGGCCGGGATCGGCCGACGAGCTGAAACCGGTAACGAAGGAGACGGTCGAGAGAGTAATAGGGTCTGCCGTTCTAAATATGCACGATCAGAACTATATTGCGCTACCGAGGCCTATTGCCAATTCAGGGACACCGATCCTCATAAACAACGCCTGTTCTTCATGGCACCGCCTCGCGGGAACATTCACCTTCTGCAATGCGCGAGCATACGTCGGGACATTGTTCCCTATTGGCACTACCGAGGCCCACGATGTCGTCGTCAAACTGCTGGGTGAGCATTTCTGGAAGCCTCTTCCAGAAGCCCTATGGCTCGCACAGCGCCAAGTCTACGAAGACGACGTGCGGCGGCCGTATGTCATGACGGGCGTCTATCCTCAGCGGCTGCGCGTCGTCCGTCACAACGTCCTTCACCATATATCGACGCGTCTTTCACGTTCTCTCGAGCAATGTCGATCGGATCTACACAGCGTCGATCCGAACGACGAACGGAGGAAGAAGGCGATCACAGAGGTTATTCGGTATTATGAGCGTGAGGTGACGGCATTCCAGCAACGGTGGCTGCGCAACTCTCCGATCGGGGGCGCGCTTTCGACTCCGGAGCGAGATTCCCTACCCAAGCCACAGGTTTGACTTCCCCGCGTCCCCCGCTATAGTCCGCGGCCTTATTCCCGAGAATGTGGGTGGAGACACCCCGCCGCCGGCCGCGAGGCCTGGGGGACTATCGGGACAACAACCACTAAACCCAGGAACTACAAAGAGATCATGAGCAGACGCGACTCCTCGAAGTACAAGATCAACCGGCGCCTCGGCGTCAATCTCTGGGGCCGGCAGAAGAGCCCCCTCAACCGCAACCGGGACTACGGTCCCGGCCAGCACGGCCAGCGCCGCAAGAAGCCTTCCGACTACGGCGTGCAGCTGATGGCCAAGCAGAAGCTCAAGGGCTATTACGGCAACATCGGCGAGCGCCAGTTCCGCCGCATCTACGAGGAAGCGCTCCGGCGCAAGTACGAGACCGGCGAGGCGCTGGTCGAGCTCCTGGAGCGCCGCCTCGATGCCGTGATCTACCGCATGAAGTTCGCGCCGACCGTGTTCTCGGCGCGCCAGCTGGTCAATCACGGCCACGTTCGCGTCAACGGCAAGCGCGTCAACATCCCCTCATTCCAGGTCAGCGACAACGACGCCATCGAGCTCACGGAGAAGAGCAAGCAGATGGCGCTGGTGATGGAGTCCGTGAAGTCGGCCGAGCGCGACGTGCCCGATTACGTCGAGGTCGACCACGACCGGATGAAGGGCCGCTTCATCCGCGCGCCCAAGCTCGCGGACGTGCCCTATCCCGTGCCGATGGAGCCGAACCTGGTGGTCGAGTTCTATTCACGCTGAGGCACAGTCGCCCAGGCGCGATTGGAAGGCCGCTCCCTCGAGAGCGGCCTTTCGCGCTTTCGGGCCTATAATCCCGGATTGACGATTCGAGCTTGAGATGGGATTGCCATGCTGTCTCTCCAACTCTCCGTCGTGCTCCTGCTGATCCTGCTCAACGGGCTCTTCGCCATGGCGGAGGCGGCGATGCTGGCCTCGCGCCAGGCGCGGCTGCAACACGCCGCCGACAGCGGCCGTGCCGGCGCCCGTGCCGCCCTCGAGCTTGCCCGCGAGCCCGGCCGCTTCCTCGCCACCGTGCAGATCGGCATGACCGTGATCAGCGTGCTCGCGAGCGCGGTGGGCAGCGTTACTTTGGGCGACCGGCTCGCGACCGAGCTCGAGGGCGTCCCGGGCTTGATCGGCGAGTACGCGCACGCCATCAGCATCGCCGCCGTGGTGGTCGGGATCTCCTATGTCTCGCTGGTGGTGGGCGAGCTGGTGCCGAAGCGCATCGCGATCAGCCGGCCGGAGGCGATCGCCGCGGGCTTCGCGCGCTTCATGCGCGGCTTCGCGGCGGCAGCGGGGCCGCTGGAATGGTTCTTGAGCGCCTCCACCAACCTCGTGCTGCGCCTGGTGCCGGTGAAGCCCGACCGCGAGGGCGTCACCGAGGAGGAGATCACGGTGATGCTGCGCGAGGGCACCGCCGCCGGCCGCTTCCACGCGGTGGAGACCGGGATCGTGCAGATGGCGTTCCGGCTCGGCGACCGGCGCGTCGCCGCCGTGATGACGCCGCGCACGCAGGTCGAGTGGCTCGATCTTACCGATCCCGTCGAGGACCAGCGGCGCAAGATGGCGGGCAGCGCCTATTCGCGCTTTCCGGTCGTCGAGGGCAGTACCGCCCACGTCGTGGGCGTCGCGCAGGTGAAGGATCTGCTGGCGCAGGTGCTTTCGGACAAGCCCTTCGACCTGCGCGCCGCGGTGCGGCGGCCGCTCTATATCCCGAACACGCTGACGGCGCTCCGCGCGCTCGAGACCTTCAAGAAGTCCGGCGAGCCCATGGCGCTGGTGGTCGACGAGTACGGCGCCTTCGAGGGCGTGGTGACCTTGCACGACATCCTGCAGGCCCTGGTGGGCGACATCGCCGGGCCCGGCGGGCCCGGCGATGCGCCGGTGGTGATGCGCGAGGACGGCTCGTGGCTGGTGGACGGCATGGTGCCGATCGACGAGATAAAAGACCTGACCGGCCTCAGCAGCCTCCCCGGCGAAGAGACCGGCGACTTTCATACTCTTGGAGGCTTCCTGATGGCGCAGATGAACCGCATCCCCTCCGTCGCCGACCACATCATGCTCGAGGGCTTCCGCTTCGAGGTGATGGACATGGACGGACGCCGCGTCGACCGCGTGCTGGTGGTGCCTCCGAAGCGCCATCGCGCGCGGGCGGAGGTTAAGTCGTGAGCGCCGCGCTCCCGACGTTCTTCGTCTCGCACGGCTCGCCGATGCTGGCGCTCGACCCCGGCGCCACCGGCGCTTTCTGGGAGGACCTCGGCAAGAGCCTGCCGCGGCCCGCGGCGGTGCTCTGCGTCTCCGCGCACTGGATGACGACCGTGCCGGCGTTGAGCCACGCCGAGCGTCCCGAGACCATCCACGATTTCTACGGCTTTCCCGAGCCGCTCTATCAGCTCCGCTATGATCCGCCGGGCGCGCCCGCGCTCGCGGACCGCGCGGCGGAATTGCTGCAGGCGGCGGGTCTCGCGCCGGCGATCGATCCCGCGCGCGGCCTCGACCACGGCGCCTGGTGCCCGTTGCGCTCGATCTATCCCAAGGCGGACGTACCGGTGACGCAGCTCGCGATCCAGCCGCGGCGCGACGCGCGCTGGCACTTCCATCTCGGCGAGGCGCTGGCGCCGCTCCGGCGCGAGAACGTCCTGATCCTCGCCAGCGGCGGCGCCGTGCACAATCTGCGCGACCTCTCGCGAGAGGGCGGCGCCGTGCCCGCCTGGGCGCGCGCCTTCGACGACTGGCTCGCGGAAACGATCGCCTCCGGCGACACCGAGGCGCTCCTCGATTGGGAGCGCGCTCCCGAGGCGCGCCGCGCGCATCCCAGCGACGATCACTTCCTGCCGATCTTCGTCGCCATGGGCGCGACCGGCCGCGGCTTCCACGGCCGCCGCGTCCACGAAGGCTTCAGCCTCGGCAGCCTCAGCCTCGCCGCCTTCCGGTTCGAATAAGACGAACGCTTTAGCGCTGAGGACGCGGAGGATCCGCAGAGGGCGCAGAAGAAAGGAAACCTCCGCGTCCTCAGCGCAACCTCCGCGACCTCTGCGCTAAAGTCTTGCTTGATTGAGTCGTCGCGGGCGACTCGCCGGAGTCGCGGGGCGCCCGCGAGTCGGGACGAGCGTGCGGCCAAAACAATTTCTCAGGGCCTGAACCCCAGGGACTCCCGCGAGTCGATGCCGCTGGCGGCACCTCGCGCCGCGCTCCCGTTTTTGTAGCGTCACAATCGGTGTGCTACTCCCGCGAGCAGACGCGGCGAGCAGGTTCGGAGTCGATCATGAAAGCGATCGTGAAGAACGCCGGGGCGGTGTCGCTCGGCATCATCGAGAATCCCATGGTGGAGCGCGACGACGAGGTCGTCGTGCGCGTGCGGAGCGCCGGGCTTTGCCGCACCGACGTGTACGTGGCGGATGGCGTGATCCGGACGCGCGATCCCCTGGTGCTCGGGCACGAGTTTTCGGGCGTGGTGGAGGCGGTGGGCGCGGGCGTGAGCCGCGCGAAAGCCGGCGACCGCGTCGCGGTCTTTCCGGTGATCGCCTGCGGCGCGTGCCGGGAATGCCGGAGCGGGCGCGCCGATCTCTGCCAGCGCACCTCCATGCTGGGCCTCGAGAGCGACGGCGCCTTCGCCGAGCTCGTGAAGATCCCCGAGCGCGCGGTCTATCCGATGCCGGACGCGCTGCCGTTCCGCCACGGCGCCTATGCCGAGCCGGTGGCGGCCTCGCTCGCGGTGCTCAAATCCGGCATCCGCCCGGAGGAGAAGGGCCTCGTCTATGGCGACAACCGGATCGCGGAGCTGACGCTCCGCATCCTCGAGGCTTATGGGTTCTCGGACGTGCGGGTGATGCAGCCCGCGCGCGAGGCCGCGCGCGACCTCGCGGAGGAGTTCGATTTCGTGATCGAGACCCTCGCCACCACCGAGACGCTCGCGGACATCCTCGAGGTGACGCGGCCGGGCGGGCGGATCGTGCTCAAGAGCCGGCGCTATCAGCCGGTGTCGATCAGCGTCGCGGCCTGCGTCAAGAAAGAGGTGACGTTCTCCGCCGTCAACTACGGAGACTTCGGAGAAGCGGTGCGCCTCCTCGCGGAGCGCCGCATCCAGGTGGAGGATCTCTTCGGCGAGAACTATCCGATGGAAGCCTTCGACCGCATGCTGGCGGCGGGGCGCAGCGGCGAGTCGCTGAAGCTGTTCCTGGAGCCGCGCTGACCCTCACCCTCCCAGCGCTCGCGCGCTGGGTCCCTCCCTCTCCCACTTCGTGGGCGAGGGGCAAGCAAGCGCTCAGCATGCGTGTGAATAGCCCCTCTCCCGCGCTCGGGCGGGAGAGGGAGGGGCCCGTCGCGTAGCGATGGGAGGGTGAGGGTGCTATAGCCTCATCCAGGCGGGAGGAGACCCATGCACGACATCGCGATCAATTGGCTGGCACTCATCGTGGCGGCGCTGGCGCGGATGATCCTGGGCGCGGTCTGGTATTCGCCGGCGGTACTGCTCAAGCCTTGGCTCGCGGCCGCAGGCATCACCGAGGCGCAGATGAAGACGCGCTTCCCCAAAGCGCTGGTCGCGGACGTCGTGGGCTCGCTGTTGATGGCCTTCGCGCTCGCGCATCTCGTCAAATTCGCGGGCGCCGAGAGCGTCGGCTACGGGGCGGGGTTCGGATTTCTCACCTGGCTGAGCTTCATCGCGGTCACCACCTTCTCCGCGACGCTCTACGAGCACCGCCCGATCAAGCTATGGCTGATCGGCAACAGCTACCACGCGATCGCGCTCATGATCATGGGCGCGATCCTCGCCGCTTGGCCCTAGAGAGTTAGGCCGCCCGCGTCGTCACGCCCTTCGTCTGCAGCAGGTCCTTGAGCTCGCCGCTCTCGAACATCTCGCGCACGATGTCGCAGCCGCCGACGAACTCGCCCTTGACGTAGAGCTGCGGGATCGTCGGCCAGCTCGAGAAGTCCTTGATGCCTTGGCGGAGCGCGGGATCAGCGAGCACGTCGATGCCTTTGAACTTCACGCCCATGTGCGTGAGGATCTGCACCACCGCCGCGGAGAAGCCGCACTGCGGGAAGACCGGCGTGCCCTTCATGTAGAGCACGACGGGGTTGTCGGAAACGTCCTGCTTGATACGGTCGGCGACGACGGGATCGGTCATGGGGGCCTTGTCCTTGCGGTGAGAAGAGGGTGAGCGGTTCAGTCCTCGGGCAGGCTGGTTTGCAGCGCCAGCGCATGGAGCTCGTTGCCCATGCGGCCGCGCAGCGCCTGGTAGACCAGCTGGTGCTGCTGCACGCGGGTCTTGCCCTTGAAGGTGGCGGAAACGACATGGGCGGCGTAGTGGTCGCCGTCGCCCCGGAGATCCTCGATGGTGACACGCGCGTCGGGCAGGCCCTCCTTGATGAGCCGCTCGATGGTCGCCGCGTCGATCGCCAAAGCTATTACTCCGGATTGTCCAGCGTTCTCAGGGCGCTGCCATGTAGGCCGGCAGCCAAGCCTCGTGAGCCCGCCTGAGGTCTGCGGTCGATATGGCACCGAGGCCCTCGACTGTCAACGCATCGCCGCCGGTCGTGCCGAGCAGGGCTGCGGGAACGCCCGCGGCCTTGGCGCGGGCGAGAACGTCGGGCGCGTCCGCGACCGCCAGGATGTAGCGTGCTTGGTCCTCGCCGAAGGCCGCGGCGTGATCCGAGATGCCGGTAATCGTGGCGCCGACGCCGCCCGCGATCGTCATTTCCGCGACGGCCACCAGCAGGCCACCGTCGGAGATGTCGTGACACGCGCTCACGCGGCCCGCCTGGATCTCCGCCCGCACGAAATCGCCGTTGCGGCGCTCGGCGGCGAGATCGACCGGCGGCGGCGGGCCCGCCTCGCTGGAGCCTATTTCGCGGAGGTAGAGCGAGGCGCCGAGATGGCCTTTGGTCTCGCCGATCAACACCAGGCTCTCGCCCGCGCGCTTCAAGGCGAGCGAGACGGATTTGCCGACGTCGGCCAGCAGCCCGACGCCGCCAATCACCGGCGTCGGCAGGATGCCCGCGCCATTGGTCTCGTTGTAGAGCGAGACATTGCCGGAGACGACGGGGTAGTCGAGCGCGAGGCAGGCCTCGCGCATGCCCTCGATGCAGCCCACGAACTGCCCCATGATCTCGGGCCGCTCGGGATTGCCGAAGTTCATATTGTCGGTGATGGCAAGCGGCGTGGCACCCACCGCCGTGAGATTGCGCCACGTCTCCGCCACGGCCTGTGCGCCGCCGCGTTTCGGATCGGCCGCGCAGTAACGGGGCGTGCAGTCCACCACTAGCGCGAGGCCTTTGCGCGAGCCCTCGAGCCGTACGACCGCCGCGTCGCCGCCCGGTCGCTGCACCGTGTTCCCCATGACGAGGTGGTCGTACTGCTTCCAGATCCAGCGCTTGGAGCAAGCGTCGGGCGAACGGAGGATTCTCTCCAGGCTCTGCATAAGATTGAGCCGCGTCAGTATGCGTGGCGTCTCGGCTGGCGCCGGCGTCGGGACCCAAGGCCGGTCGTAGAGCGGCGCTTCCGTCACCAGCGGCCCCACGGGCATGTCGGCGACGACCGCGCCGCCCATGCGCAGCACCAGCCGGCCGGTCTCGGTCACGCGGCCGATATTCGCGAAATCGAGCTCCCATTTCCGGAAGATGCGCTCGGCCATCGGCTCGCTGCCGGGCTTCAGGATCATCAGCATGCGCTCCTGGCTCTCGGAGAGCATGATCTCGTAGGGCGTCATGCCGGTCTCGCGGGTCGGCACGTGGTCGAGGTCGAGCTCGATGCCGAGCCCGCCCTTGCCGGACATCTCCACCGAGGACGACGTGAGGCCCGCCGCGCCCATGTCCTGGATCGCGACGATGGCGTCCTCCGCCATCAGCTCCAGGCACGCCTCGATCAGGAGCTTCTCGGTGAAGGGGTCGCCCACTTGCACGGTCGGCCTCTTCTCCTCGGCGTCCGCATTGAACTCCGCCGACGCCATGGTGGCGCCGTGGATGCCGTCGCGCCCGGTCTTGGCGCCGACATAGATCACGGGGTTACCGGGGCCGGCGGCCTTCGAATAGAAGATGCGGTCGGCGCGCGCGATGCCGACGGTCATGGCGTTCACGAGGATATTGCCGTTGTAGGCGGGATGGAAATTGCACTCGCCGCCCACCGTCGGCACGCCCACGCAATTGCCGTAGCCGCCGATCC